>NZ_PSVD01000003.1:0-281456 GCF_002932035.1 Rathayibacter sp. AY1F6
GACAACTCTCGAGCAGTCGCGGGAGCAGGTCGAAACCAGCTGACCAGCCGGCGGGGTCCGGAGCTGACGAACGCCGATCAGGCGCGGCGTCGGCCGCCGGCTGGTCAGCTGGTTTCGACCTGCTCCCGCGACTGCTCGAGAGTTGTCGCACTCGACGCCCAGTGCGACAACTCCTGGACTCTCGTGGCGATCGCTCGTCGGCGGGCCGCCGCGAACATCCAGAAGTCGCCGTAGTCGGTCGTAAGTGCGACAACTCCTGGCTACTCGCCGGCTGTGGACAAGCGTTGGGTGTCGGCGGCTCCGACGGCCGCGACTGCTCGAGAGTTGTCGCACTCGACGCCCAGTGCGACAACTCCTGGACTCTCGTGGCGATCGCTCGTCGGCGGGCCGCCGCGACCATCCAGAAGTCGCCGTGGTCGGTCGCGAGCACGGCGACTTCTGTCTGCACGCCGCCTGCGGACGTGCGCAGGGAGCCGGCGGCCGGCGACTGTCCAGGAGTTGTCGCAGTCGATGCCGAGTGCGACAACTCCTGGACTCTCGCGAAAGTCCTGCGCTGTCGAGAGGCGCGCGGCTCAGCCGCGCTCGGCGCGCTCGGCCCGCTCGGCGAGGAGGTACTGCCAGTCGCGCGGCACGCGGTCCTTCGGCCCCGGGGTGGTCTGGCTCGCCGGGTGGCTCTGCGGGTCGGCCAGGGCGGGGCCGTCGGCGTAGTCGTCGGTCCGGTAGTCCCAGAACCAGTCCTCGCCGGGCTCGAAGCTGCGGATGACTGCGTGGCCCGTCGAGTGGTAGTGGGCCGTCGCGTGGCGGTTCAGCGAGTCGTCGCAGCAGCCGATGTGCCCGCAGAGCGCGCAGCGGCGCAGGTGCAGCCACCACGAGCCGGACTGCTCGCACTCGACGCAGCCGGGGCCGCTCGGCGGGACGGAGGGGTCGATCATCTGCTGCGACGTCATGCGCTCAGCATGCGCCTCCCGTGGCGGCAGGCACCAGGTCGGATGACTCGATCCTGCGGCTCCGTCACGCGCTCCGGGCGTCCTCGAGGCTGAGGAGCGCGTCGCGGAGCCCGGCCCGCGAGGTCACCCCGAGCTTGGGGAAGATCCGGTACAGGTGCCCGCTGACGGTGCGGGGCGAGACGAAGAGCTGCTGGGCGATCTGCTTGTTCGACAGGCCGGCAGCGGCCAGGGAGACCACGCGCCGCTCCTGCTCGCTGAGGTCGGCGGCGACCGGCGCCTCCCCCGCTCCGCCCGCCGCCCGCAGCTCGTGCTGGGCGCGGGCGAGCCAGAGCTCGGCTCCCACCGCGGCGAACCCCGCAGCGGCCTGGCGGAACCGGGTGCGCGCCTCCAGCGGGCGCATCCGGCGGCGCAGCCACTCGCCGTGGCAGAGCTGGACGCGCGCCCGCTCGAACGGCCACTCCTCGGAGGCCGGGTCGAGGGAGCGCTCGAAGAGGGCGCCCGCGCCGCCGGTCTGATCGAGGACCGCGGTCGCCGCGAGGGCGAGCATCCGCCCGCGGGGAGCGAGGGGCCGAGCGGCGAGGTCCGCCGCGGCCGCCGCCAGCTCGGCGCAGTGCTCGGGCAGGCGGAGGCGCGAGGCGGCCTCGGCTGCGTCGAGGAGCTCCAGCGGATCGCCGCCGGCGCGGGAGGAGGAGCGGGCGTGCGCCTCCTCGAAGCGGCCTCCGCCGAGGTCGAGCGAGCACAGGGCGTGATCGGCGGTGCGCGCGACCGACGCCGCTCCGTGCCGCAGCGCCCAGGCCGTCGCGCGCTCGGCGCACTCGAGGGTGCGTGCACGGTCGCCCTGCACGGCGTGGACCCGGGCGCGAGTCGCGTCGATCAGCTCGCGCACGGCGGGCAGGTCGTCGGCGCGGGCGGCGGCGCGGTCGAGGTCGGCCGAGGCGTCGTCGAGGCGACCGCGGTCGAGGGCGCTGGTGCCGCGGCGGAGGAGGGCGAGGGCGCCGGGCAGGCCGTCCGCCTCCTCCCCGCCGTCGAGGAGCGCGGCGAGGCGGTCGCGGCGCTCGTCCGAGACCTCGAGCAGCGACCAGGCGAGGTGCAGCGCGACCGTCTTCCACGGGTCGCCCGTGACCGCGGAGTCCTCGGCGAGCAGCAGGCGGCGCTCCCACTCCTCGTCCGGGACCGGCTGCACGCAGGCCTCCACGAGGCGCAGGACGGGATCGAGGGGGTGCTCCTCGCCGACGGCGAGCGCCTCCTGCCGCCACGCGGGATCGCCGCGGAGCATGCAGGCGAGGTGGAGGGCGGTCGTCAGCAGGTCGGCGGCGGCGTGAGGGGCGATGCGGTCGGCGGAGAGGCTGCCGGCGTCGTCGCGGGAGGCGTCGGTCTCGGCGGGAGCGACACCGCCGACTGGAGAGGCACCGCCGACAGGAGAGGCACCACCGACAGGAGAGGCACCGCCGGCGAGCGAGGCACCACCGACTCGCGAGCCCCCACGCCCCACCCGAGCGCCGAGCCCCCGGAGGGCCGCGCGGCGGACCCCGCCCACGTCCCCCGTGCGGAGCAGCGCATCGGCCAGCCGCGCCGCCTCGACGCCGGCCCCGGGAACCCCGCCGTCCTCCCGCGAGCGCTCGACCACCCGCTCGAGGGCCGCCGCGTCGCCGGTGAAGGCCGCGACGGCAGCCGCGCGCGTCTCGAGCTCGTCCCGCAGAGCAGCACCGCGCGCACTCGACCGCGCCTCGGCGAGGAGGAGCAGCGCCTCCTGCGGCCGACCCGCGCGGAGTCGCTCCTCCGCCGCGTCCCTCAGCAGCCGCGCCCGCTCCTCCGGCCCGGCGGCGTCGTCCGCCGCGAGCAGCAGGCGGAGGTGCGGGGCCGACTCCGGGCGCTCGGCGAGCCGCCTCCGTGCCGCCCGCAGCGCTCGGGGCGACGCCGTCGAGAGCACCACCGCGCGGACCACCGGGTCGCGGAACGCACGGCCGCCCGCCGTCAGGATCCCCGCCTGCACCAGGGCGCGGTCCCCGTCTCCGGGGGCCGACCCGATGCTCTCCGGGAACTCGGCGCCCGCCACCGCGGCGACCAGGAGCGCCTCCCGGCACTCCTCCGACAGCGGAGCCAGCAGGTCGAGCACCCGGGTCTCGGCCTGCTCGAGCCGCGGGTAGACCGGTAAGGGCGAGGGAGCGTCCTCGTCGGCCCAGGCCCGCCCGAGGACGTCGAGGAGCAGCGGATTCCCCTCCGCGACCCGCAGCAGGCGCGCCTCGACGGCGAGCGACCGCCGGCCGCCGTGGGCGCGCAGGAAGCCGCAGGCCGCCTCCGCGTCGAGGGGCTCGGTGCGACGGTGCCGGAGGCCCTCCCAGCCGGCGAGGACGCGCCGGTCGCCGGTGGCGAGGAGGCAGGCGGCGCCGACCTCGTCGACCAGCCGGGTCACCAGGGCCTGGAGGGTCTCGCGGGCGGCGACGTCGAACCGCTCCCAGTCGTCGACGACGATCAGGAAGCCGGGGTCGCAGGGTGAGGCGGAGGAGTCGCGCACCCGCTGCAGACGGCCGATCAGCGTGGCGAACAGTGCGAGCGAGGACGCGCCGATCACGGCGTCGCCCCGGTCCGGCCGCACCTCCACGACCTCGCAGCCGGCGGCGCGAGCGGTGGCCGCGGCGGAGCGCAGCATGTGCGTCCGGCCCGAGCCGATCCCGCCCTCGACCACCAGGAGCCGCTCCCGCGCGGGCGACGCCGAGCTCAGCATCCGCACCACCACGTCCTCGGGGGCGCTCGGGTGCGCGGGCGGCGAGGAGAGTGCACTGATCGTCATCGCGACTCCTGAGGGACGGGTTCCGAGGACCCCATGCTGACCGCCGGGCGCGGCCGCGCTCTCCTCCCTCTGTCGGAACCCTCCGGAGCGCACCCTCTGTCGAACCGTCCCGAGCGCCCGTCTCCCGGTCGGCGCCGGGCAGGAGGCACAGGAGGGCAGTGGGCCCCGCGAGCGCCCGACGGTACTCTGTGTCCCACCGGACGACCGGTACGGCCCCACCCCCGCACGACCGCCGCTCGACCCGGCGGGTGATCCGATGGAGTCGCACGATGAGCTCTCGCAGCCCCCTCGCGGAGTTCCTCCGCGCTCGCCGGGCGGCGCTGCGGCCGGAGCAGGTCGGCGTGCCGACCGCGGGCACCCGGCGGCGGGTGCCGGGCCTGCGCCGCGAGGAGGTCGCCGACCGCGCCCGGATCAGCCGCGACTACTACCTCCGCGCCGAGCAGGGGCACGCCGTCGCCCCCTCCGACCAGGTGCTGAACGCCCTCGCCGAGGCGCTCGCCTTCGACGAGTTCGAGCGCGCCTACCTCTTCCGGCTGGCCCGGCTGCGCCCCGGCCCGCGCGATCCCGACTCTCCTCCGCAGGGCCAGGGCGTGGAGTCGCTGCTCGCCCACTGGCCGAGGACCCCGGCGTACGCGTTCGACCGCAACCTCGACGTCCTCGGCGCGAACGACCTGATGAGCCGTCTCGCCCCCGACAAGGGCGTGCCCGGCGCCAACATGCTGCTCTCCACCTCCCGCGGCTACGCGCGCGCCGTGGCGAACGGCGACCCGCCGGACCAGCTGCGGGCGTGGGGCCAGGTCTTCCGCGAGCTGATCGCCGCGCTGCGGTTCTACAGCGACCCCGACGATCCGCGGCTGCACGAGATCGTCGGCGAGTGCTCGGTCGAGAATCCGCTGTTCCGGTCGATCTGGGCCGAGTACCAGGTCCGCCCCTTCACCCACCGGTGGATCCGCGTCCACGTCGAGCCGTTCGGCTGGCTCGACCTCGAGATGCAGACCCTGGAGCTCGCCGGCGCTCCGGGCCGGTACGTCGTGACCTACCTCGCGGCAGCGGGGACTCCGGCGGCCGCGGCCGTCGACGTCCTCGCCTCGCTGCGGCACGCTCCGGAGGCGGGCACCGCGGTGGCCGCCCCGGCCGGCGCCTGACGCGTGGCGGCGAGCCGGGCGAGCGCCTCGCGACCCGCCGCGTCACCCGCCTCGAACAGGAGCAGGAGGCGCGCGCCGTCCCGGACCAGCCGGTAGTCCATCGGAACGGAGCCGACCGCGGTGTCGAGGAACACGACCGACCCGCGTGCGTCGGCCTCCGCTCCGGCCGCCCACGAGTCCGCGAACCGCGGGCTCCTCGCCGAGAGCTCCCCGACGACCGTCAGGAACTCCCGGTCCCCCCGGTGCCGCTCGAGCGAGTCGCGGAGCATCGCCGCGACCTGGTCGGCGGCGGAGCCCCAGCAGGGCAGGTCCTCGACCTCGGACGAGTCCAGGAAGGTGAAGCGGGCGATGCTCACTCCCGGGGCGAAGGCGGGCGAGAGCGCCCGCGCGAGCGGAGTCGCGCTCAGCACGCGCAGGTGCCGGTCCAGCAGCACCGCCGCCCTCCCCGCCCACGGCAGGAGCGCCGCCTCGTGATCCTCCGCCATGTCCCCGTCCCCTCCGCGCGTCCCTCCCTCAGCGCAGCGGAGTGATCCCCTGCGTCCCGGGCGGGAAGGTCGCCAGCACCTCCTCCGGGATGTTCAGGTGCTGCGCGACCAGCGACGGCGGCAGGTGGCTCAGCCACTGGGCGAGCGACACCTCCTCGTAGCGGGAGCTCTTGAAGGTCTCGATGTAGACCAGCGTGTCGTCGCCGGTGTTCTCCACGTAGTGGCCGAAGTTGCGGCGCACGACGCCCACGTCTCCGGCGTGGAAGTCGGTCGTGTTGGCGTGCGGGCCTGTGTTGAAGACGGTCATCCGAGCGGATCCGCGGAGGTAGTACTGCCACTCGTCGGCGTTGGGGTGCCAGTGCAGCTCGCGCATCGAGCCGGGCTCGACGGTCGTCAGCGCGGCCGAGACCGTGCGCGAGGCCGGGAAGTTCGTGCTGTCGGCGATCTGGATCCGGCCGCCGCTGTTCTGGTACACGGGCTCGGAGCGGGAGAGCCGGAAGATCACCGCCTCGTCGCCGTCCTGCACCCCGGCCGCGGCCCGGTCGGCCTGGAGGTCGCCGGGCACGTCGCCCGGGAAGATCCAGAGGTCGTGCAGCGGGATGTCGCGGAAGACCTCCTGCGCGACGCCGAAGTTCTTCGCCAGCACGTCCGGCGGCGTGTGCGCGAACCAGTCGGTGAGCAGGAGCGTGTTGCTCTCGGACTGCTCGCCGTCGTCGAACGCGAGCACGAACTCCGCCCCGTCCGGGCCGAGGCCCTGCAGGGAGTGCGGCAGGCCGGGCGGGAAGTACCAGAGGTCCCCCTCCTGCACGTCGTCGACGCTGGGCCGGCCGGTGCGGCTGAGCGTGGTGATGCGGCAGTTCCCCTTGGTCATCAGCGCCCACTCGGCGCTCTGGTGCCAGTGCAGCTCGCGGATCCCGCCTGCCTCGAGGTACATGTTCACGCCCGCGATCTCGTTCGAGATCGCGAAGTCGGCCTGCGTGAGCTCGCGCGCCCAGCCTCCCCGCTGCACCCGCCGCGGCGAGATGTTGAAGGAGGACCAGAAGAACGGCTGCGTGCTGATGTCCGTCGCGGGCGCGGCGATCTGGTTCGGGAACAGTCCCTCCAGGACGCGGTTCTGCGGGCCGGTCATCGTGTTCGCCGAGGGATCGCCCTCGGTGTTCACGATCCCCTCCTGGGGGAGGTCCGGGTCTCCGAAACCGGGGGTCTCGTGGTGCGGAGCGGTGCTGTCGTCGGGTTCCACGGCGTTCTCCCTGCTGATCGTCCTGCGCGCCTGCGCTGCTCCGATCCCACCGCTCCGGCCCGGGCCGCACCACGGTCATCCGACTCGATCCGCGCCCCGACGACCGGCCGCGCTCAGCCGCCCAGGCCCTCGAGCACGTCCCGCGAGGGCACGAAGTAGACCCCGCCGGTCGTCGCGGTCGAGAAGTCGAGGAGGCGGTCGTGCCGGCCCGCGGGCACGCCGACGAACATCCGCGTCAGCATCGTCTCGATCACCGACAGGTCGGCGGCCAGGCCGAGGAAGTACGTGCCGAACTCGCCCCTGCCGGGCCGGCCGAAGGGCATGTTGTCGCGGAGGATGTCGTGCTCGGTCCCGCCGGCGTCGACCACGGTCGCGAGCCCCTTGTGCGAGAGCTGCGCCGGATCGTCCTCGCGCTCGACGTTGTCGGCCTTGCTCCGGCCGATGACCCGCTCCTGCTGCTCGGTGGTGAGCGCGTGCCAGGCCGTCAGGTCGTGCAGGTACTTCTGCACGACCAGGTAGCTGCCGCCCGCGAACGCCGCGTCCTCCGCGCCGATCAGCGCGACGCGGGGCAGCGCCTCCCCGGTCGGGTTCTCGGTGCCGTCGACGAATCCCAGCAGGTCGCGGTTGTCGAAGTAGCGGAAGCCGACCACCTCGTCGCGGACGACGACGTCCTCGCCGAGCGCGTCGAGCAGGAGTCGCTCGAACTCGAAGCAGGCGTCGTCGCGCTCCGCCCGGATGTGGAACAGGAGGTCGGTCTGCGTCGAGACGGCCGTGTGCGCCGCGCCGACCACCTCCCGGAACGGGTGCAGCTGCGCGGGGCGCCCCTCCCCGCCGAAGCGGTCCCACGCGTCGCTCCCGATCCCGACCAGGCACGAGAGGCGCAGGCCCAGGTCGCGGAAGCCGACCGCGCGGAGGATCCCGCCCACGTCGGCGACGACGTCCCGCACGCGGTCCGCGGCGTCCTGCCCGCTGACGATGTCGAGCGAGACGAAGACGGCGGACCTGCTGAGCGGAGCGACGACCGCCTGCGGCTCGATGGGGACACGGTCCTCGACGGTCACCGGAGCACCGCCGGCCGGGGCGTCGTCGGCAGGGGCGTCGACAGGGCCGTCGTCGTGGGCGTCGTCGTGGGCATCGCGACCTCCGATCCGCGCGCCGCGGGAGGGCGCGTCCGCCGCGATCCTGTCAGCGTCCGCGGTGCCGGTCACGAGTCATCCGACCCCACTCGGCGAGCGCGGCCGGCGGCCCCGGCACCGCCCGGGCGACCAGGTCTGGACGATCGTCGGAACATCTGCCCGCGCCCTTCAGGGAGCGCTCCCACGCCCCTATCGTGGAGCCGCTCCCCACCCTCATCCGGGGAGGCACCACCTTGGACACGACCCGGGCCGGGCTCGGGATCGACACGAGCACGGAGGTTCGAAGATGCCGTTTGTGACCACGGACGACGACGTCGAGATCTACTACAAGGACTGGGGCAGCACCGACGCGCAGCCCATCGTCTTCCACCACGGCTGGCCGCTGTCGTCCGACGACTGGGACGCGCAGATGCTGTTCTTCCACGCGCACGGCTACCGCGTCATCGCGACCGACCGCCGCGGGCACGGACGCTCGACCCAGGTCGGCACCGGACACGACATGGACCACTACGCCAGCGACGTGAACGCGGTCGTCGAGCACCTCGACCTGCGGAACGCGATCCACATCGGCCACTCCACCGGAGGCGGCCAGGTCGCGCGCTACGTCGCGAAGTACGGCGAGCCCCAGGGCCGCGTGGCCAAGGCCGTCCTCGTCTCGTCGGTCCCGCCGCTGATGGTGCAGACCGAGGCTAACCCCGAGGGCACGCCGATCTCGGTGTTCGACGGCTTCCGCGACGCTCTCGCGGCGAACCGCGCCGAGTTCTACCAGGCCGTGGCCTCCGGGCCCTTCTACGGCTTCAACCGCGAGGGTGTCGAGCTCTCGCAGCCCGTGGTCGACAACTGGTGGCGCCAGGGCATGACCGGATCCGCGCTCGCGCACTACGAGGGCATCAAGGCCTTCTCGGAGACGGACCAGACCGAGGACCTGAAGGCGATCACCGTCCCCGTCCTCGTCACCCAGGGCGACGACGACCAGGTCGTCCCCTACAAGGACGCCGCGCTCAAGCAGCACGAGCTGCTGCAGAACTCGACGCTCAAGATCTACGAGGGCTACCCGCACGGCATGCTGACCGTCCACGCCGACGTCATCAACCCCGACCTGCTGGCCTTCATCCAGGAGTAGCGCGGCACGCTCGCAGGCGCGTCCCGGCCGTTCCGGGGCGCGCCTGCGCGTCTGCGCTCGAACGGGGGCCGGGTGCCCCTGCGAGCGGAGTCCGGCCTCAGGCGTCGGCGCCCGCGTCCCTCCCGAGCACCGCGGCGAGCTCGCCCCGCCCGCCGATCCCGAGCTTGCGGTACGCCGCGTACAGGTGCGCGCCGACCGTGCGCGGCGAGAGGAACAGGTTCTGCGCGATCGCGCGGTTCGACAGCCCCGTGCTCGCGAGAGCGCAGATGCGCAGCTCCTGCGGGGTCAGCGTGGCAGCGGCCGGCGACGGCGCGTCCGCGATCCTCCCTCCAGCGGCCCGGAGCGCGTCACGGGCCCGATCGGCCCAGGCGTGGATCGGCAGCTCCTCGAGCATCGCCAGCGACTCGCGGAGGAGGGGCCGCGCCTCCGCCGCCTGACCGGCCCGGCGCAGCCCGTCGCCCACGAGCAGCAGCGCCCGCGCCCGCACGTACGGGAGCGGCGGCGGAGTCCGGCGGAGCAGCCCGGCCGCGGCGTCCGGCGCTCCGTCGGCGAGCGCCACGGCGATCTGCGCGTACCGGAGGGCCGCCTCGATCATCGGCTGGTGCCAGCGCTCGAAGAGCGATTCCAGCCTCGCGGCGTGCAGGCGCACGACTCCGACGTCCCCGATCGCGAGAGCCGCGTCGACGAGATCGGGCGTGGTCAGGATCGCGAAGCCGGGGTTCAGGGAGTCGTCGTCCGTGTCGAGGAGGGGCAGGAGCTCCGGCACGGCGTCGCCCGGTCGCGACTCGAGGACCGCCACCGCCGCTCGCGATCCGCGGAGCGTCGCCCGCATCACGCTCGAGCAGAGGACGGCCGCGCCGATCGCGCTGCCCGCGCTGATCGCCTCGGGATCGGGCGCGACGCCCTCCATCGCGTCGAACCAGGCCAGGCAGGCCCGGGACGCGGTCTCGAAGCCGACGTCCCCCAGGTCGCTCCCGAGGACGAGCGCCTCCTCGGCGAAGGAGCGGGCGCGCGAGAAGCGGCCGGCGAGCGACGTGGTCATCGAGGCGGCGAGGAGCGCCTGCGGGAGGATCCGGATGTCGCCGCGCGCGCGGAGCCCCGTGATCGCCTCCTCCAGGAGCTCCCGGGCGACCTCGACCTCGCCCGCCGTGTTCAGCGCGTAGCCGAGCCACCACGCCTCCTCCGGACCGCTCGACCCGCCGGCCGCCGCGAGCGCCCGGCGGACGACCTCGTCGCCGCGGGCGATCGGCTCGGTGACTGCCGCGAGCAGGACGGCGCGCGGGTCGGAGTCGTCGAGGGCGAGCGCGCGCACCGCCTGGATCATCGGCTCGCCGGGCGACGCCTCGCGGTTGTGGTCCCAGGCGATGGCGGCGAGGTGCAGGAGCGCGGCGGTCGCGGCGTCGACGGCTCCGTGGCTCTGCAGCGCCGTCACTGCGGCGAGCGCGGGCGAGAGGTCGCCCCGCGAGAGGGCCGTGCGCCCGGTCGGCAGCGTCTCGCGCGTCCAGGCGGCGCGGGCGGTGAGCACCGGATCGACGGTCTCGCCCGCCGCGCGGTGCACGAGCAGCGCCGCCTCCGCGGTCCGGCCGGCGAGCCCGGAGTACTCGGCCGCGTCGATCAGGCGCGAGACGCGCAGCGGACCCGCGGGGGTCAGCTCCGCCGCCCGCTCCATCGCCTGAGCCGCCAGGACGACGTCGCCCGTCGCGAGGCCGGACGCCGCGAGACCGGCGAGCTCCTCGCCGACCGGCCCGTCAGAGCCGGTCGCGAGCTCCGACCGCCACCAGAGCGTCCGGCTCGGGTCGTCGCGGTGCTCCTGGACGAGCGTGCGGAGCACGGCCGCGCGCTCGGAGGGGCGGCTCACGCTCGTCACCGCGGACTGCACGAGAGGGTGCCGGAAGCGGAGTCCGCTCCCCGGCGTCCAGCTGAGCAGCGACGCGGCGACGGCCCTGTCGATCCAGGAGGGGTCGGGGTGGCGGCCGATCGCCAGGTTCGCCAGCCGGCTCGCCTCCTCCGCCGTCGCGACGTCGCCCAGCGCCACGGCCAGCACGGCGAGCCGCGAGGGCTGGTCGAGCTCCGCGAAGCGCTCGGCGAAGGCCGATTCGAGGCGTCCGGTCACCGCGCGGTCCTCCGCCTCGTCGGCGGACGGGTCGCGTCCGGTCAGCTCCACCAGGGCGAGCGGATTCCCGCGGGCGAGGTCGAGCAGAGCGCGCCGGGCGGCGCCGCGAGGAGGATGCGGGAGCGTGTCGAGGAGAGCGGCCGAGTCGGCGGCCGACAGCGGCCCGAGGTGGAGGTGCTCGAGGCCGGAGTCCTCCTCGGGCCGGTCCCTCGTGGTCATCACGACGACGACGCGGTCCTCGCCGATGCGCCGGGCGAGCATCCGCAGCGCCCACGCCGACTCCGGGTCGATCCGGTGCAGGTCCTCCACGACGACCAGCAGGGGCCGATCGGCGGCGGCGTCGCTCAGGAGGGTCAGGGCCGAGAGGCCGGCCAGGAGCGGCGTCGGCTGCACTCCGTCCGCCAGGTGGAAGGCCACGCGGAGCGCGTCCCGCTGCGGCAGGGGCAGGCCGTCGAGGCCCGGGCGGAGCGGGTGCAGGAGGAGCTGCAGCGCCGCGTACTGGTCGCCCGACTCCGCTGCGGAGCCCGCGGTCCGCAGCACCCGCACGTCGCGTGCGCGGGCGTGGGCGACGACCTCCTCGACCAGGGTGGTCTTGCCGACCCCGGCGTCCCCGTCGATGACGAGCGCCGACCCGTGGGCGGCGATGCCCTCGACCATCAGACGGAGCCGCGCGAGCTCCGATCCCCGACCGACGACGAGCGCGTCCCGCTTCACGCGTCGAGTATCGCACCCTCGCGCAGACACTCCTCGACCCGGTGACGGGCCCGGATGAAATCGATCGCGGCGGCCGCGGCGCTGCCGGGGGCGCCGAAGAAGGAGGTCAGGAAGTGGTCGCCTCCGTGCACCTCCAGGGTCTGCCAGCGGAAGGCGATGAAGCCGAAGGGGTCGACGCGCACCGGCGACGAGCCCTCGCGGAGCGGATACGCCTCCTGGCTCGCCCAGACGCGGCGGAAGACCCGCGAGCGGCCTCCGAGCGAGGCGACCAGGACCCGCAGGCGCGGGTCCGCCGGGTCGGAGTGGAAGCGGAGGGCGGCGGTCATCACGGCGATCGTGCGGTCCCAGTCTTCGTGCCGCTCGGCGTCGGTCTCGAGCGCCGCGGCGTCGACGACGGCCTCGATCATGTTGGTCCCCTGCTCGCAGGCCAGGGGGAGGAACAGGCGGCCGAGCTCGTTCACGGCGACGAGGTCCAGGTAGCGGTCGACCACGTAGGCGGGCGTCGTGGTCCAGGACGAGACCATGCTCGTCAGGCTGCCGACCTGCGCCGGAGTCGGCCCGGCCTGCGCCCAGCCCGGCGAGCGGCGCGGCGCGGCGTGCCCGCCGAGCCGGAAGAGGTAGTCCCGCCCGTCCGCGTCGAGACGGAACGCCCGGGCCAGAGCGTCCAGGACCTGCGCCGAGGGGCGGCGGTCCTTGCCCTGCTCGAGCCGCAGGTAGTAGTCCGGGCTGATCCCCGCGAGCACGGCGACCTCCTGGCGGCGCAGCCCGCTGACGCGGCGCCTGCCGTCGGCGCCCAGGCCGACCTCGTCGGGGCGCAACCGGTCGCGGTGCCCCCGGAGGTAGGCGCCGAGCCGTGCGGTGTCCGTGTCCACGATCCCGCCCTTCTCTCCCTTCGAGGCTAGGGAGACGGCGGGCCCGACTCCACGCGACGCCGACCTAGATCCGCGGCGGGAGTACCTAGATCGGCGGGGCGTGCTTCCGGGTGGGGGCGGTGCACGGCGGGGTGCGGAGGAGCGCACCGGCACTCGGCGCACCCCTCCGCGGTCAGGCGACTCCGCGGTCAGCTCAGCTCCGCCGCAGCGTCGGCGATGACCCGCGCGACCTCCTCCGGGTGCGAGCGCATCACCAGGTGCGGCGCGTCGAGCTCGACGACCGAGCGCACGCCCGCCCGCCGGTAGCCGAACCGCTCGACGTCCGGGTTGATCGTCCGGTCCGCGGCCGCGACGACGCCCCAGCTCGGCCGGGTCCGCCAGGCGGCGACGGGAGCGGCCTCACCGAAGGCCAGAGCGGCGAGCGGGCGCTGGCCGACCGCGAGCACGGCCGCCTCGGCCGGATCGATCCCGGCCGCGAACACCTCCGGGAACGCCGACACCGCGACCGACACGTCCGTGCCCGGCTCCGCTCCGTCGATCGGGAACGGTGTGTAGACGAGGTTCGCCGGGAGGTCGGAGTCGGGGAAGGCGCCCTGCAGCTGCCCGAGGCTCTCCCCCTCCTCGAGCGCGTAGGCCGCGAGGTAGACGAGGCCGACCACGTTCTCGGCGGCGCCCGCCACCGTGATCACGGCGCCGCCGTAGGAGTGGCCCGCCAGCAGGACCGGCCCGTCGAGCTGCTCCACGAAGGAGCGGAGGTACTCCGCATCGCCCAGCAGGCTGCGGTTCGGCACGGCCGGGACGCGCACGGCGTGGCCGGCGTCGAGCAGGATCCGCGTGACCGGGGCGAAGCTCGCGGCGTCGGCGAACGCTCCGTGGACGAGGACGATGGTGGGTGCGGTCATGGGGCTGTCCTTCCGGTCGGGCTGCGGTCCGGCAGCCGGCTGCGCAGCCGATCCGGACCCGGGCCGAACCTAGGACGGCGGACGGCGCGCGTCGTGACCCCGCGACTCCCCTGCCGACCGGGCGGCCGCCTGTCGCCCGCCCGAGGACACGCTCCAGCGCTCGTCCCGCCCGCTCACGGCGGGCCCCGACCGCTGCAGCGTCCGCGTCCTGGTCCCGGCGGGGTCACCCTTCGACGGCTGGACCGCCGAGGGCGCGGCGCCTCAGCTCGCGAACTCCTCCGGCCAGCCCAGCGCGGCCAGCGACCGGCGCACGCGCTCGATGTCCTCCTCCGAGGGCAGCTCCGAGGTCACTCCGGCGATCGCTGTGCCGACGTCCGCGCGGGAGGCGGGCGCGTCGGCGGCGAGACCGGCGGCCACCTCGGCCACCTCCTCGTCGGTAAGACGGCGGCGGAGGAGCGCCAGCAGCGGCACGAAGTCCTGCTCGGGCAGCCCGGCCGGATAGCCGGCGCGCAGCCAGCGGACGATGCGCGCGACCAGGCCCTCGCGAGTGTCCGGCTCGGCCAGCGACTCCGGGCCCGCCAGCGGCCAGCCCGCGCTCGCGAGCCGCGAGGAGACGCGGGCGACGTCCTCGGGCATCGCCGGTCCGAGCAGCAGCTGCTCGATCCGCTCGCGGACCACGGCCCGTGAGACGACCGTCTCGGCCCGCTCCGACTCCGACAGGAGCCGCGCGACGACCTGCTCGACCTCGTCCGTCGTGAGGCTGCGGCGCAGCAGGCCCAGCAGCGGCAGGTAGTCCTGCTCCGGCACGCCCGACGGGTAGCCCGCGCGCAGCCAGCCGACCACGCGGGCGACGATCCCCTCCCGCGCCGCGATCGGATCGGTCGAGGCCATGCTCAGCCCTTGGGCACGAAGGTCGGGATGACGTGCTCGAAGCTCACCGACTGGCCGAGACCCGTCGCGATGATGACGCTCAGGCCGATCACCACGGAGCCGACGACGAGGGCGAAGCAGAGCACGCCGATCCCGCGCAGCACCGGGGCGGGCAGACCGCTCCGGACCGCGGGGGCGTCGGACCCGCCCGAGGCGGGAGCACCGGCGGCGACGGCGAAGGAGCGGACGCCGACGGCGAAGAGCACGGGCAGGCCTGCTCCGAGGAGCACGGCGACGATCGCCACCTGACCGGCGGCGGAGAGGAAGAGGGAGAGCACGGTGCGGATCCTTTCGCTCAGACGCCGGCGGTCTCGGGCGCGGGGCGTGCCGCCGCGTCCTGCCACTCGTCGTTGACGTTGTGCGCGCCGATGCTGTCGCGGCGCGAGCGGATGTAGATGAGGGAGGCGACGGCGACGAGGATCGCGGCCATCAGGAGGCCGCCGGCCGCGCCTCCGACGAGGTGGCCGATCCACCACATCACGGCGCCGACGAGGGCGGCGGCCGGGAGGGTGATGACCCAGGCGATCACCATGCGCAGCGCCACGCGCCAGCGCACCTGCGCTCCGGGGCGGCCGACTCCGGAGCCGAGGATCGAACCGGTCGCGACGTGGGTGGTCGAGAGGGCGAAGCCGAGGTGGCTGGAGGCGAGGATGACCGCGGCGGAGGCGCTCTCGGCGGCCATGCCCTGCGGGGTGTCGATCTCGACGAGGCCCTTGCCGACGGTGCGGATGATCCGCCAGCCGCCGATGTAGGTGCCGAGCGAGATGGCCAGCGCGCAGCTGAGCTTGACCCAGAAGGGGACCGACTCGGTGTCGCTCCAGCCGCCGGCCGCGATCAGCGCGAGCGTGATCACTCCCATGGTCTTCTGCGCGTCGTTGGTGCCGTGCGCGAGCGAGACGAGGGAGGCGCTGCCGATCTGACCGAAGCGGAAGCCGCGGTGGAGGCTCTTCTCGGCGAGGTTGCCGATCACCCGGAAGACGAGCCAGGTGCCGATCGCCGCGACCGCTCCGGCGAGCACGGGCGACATCAGCGCCGGGAGGATCACCTTGCCGACGACGCCGTCGAGCTTCGTGCCGTCGCCTGCCCAGTTGACGCCGTTGAGGCCGAGGCCCGCGAGAGCGGAGCCGATCAGGCCGCCGAAGAGGGCGTGCGACGAGCTCGACGGCAGGCCGAGCAGCCAGGTCAGCAGGTTCCAGACGATGCCGCCGATGAGGCCGGCCAGCACGATCAGCAGCAGAGCGGAACCGCCGTCCTCGAGCAGCGCCGGATCGGGTGCGCCCGAGGAGTCCTGGATCTTCACGACCGCGTTGGTGACGGTCAGCGCCACCTCGATGCTGAGGAACGCACCGACGAGGTTCAGCGACGCCGAGAGGGCGACGGCGGTGCGGGGCTTCAGGGCACCGGTCGCGATGGACGTGGCCATCGCGTTCGCCGTGTCATGGAAGCCGTTGGTGAAGTCGAAGGCGAGGGCCGTGACGACGACGAGCGCGAGCAGGATGAAGGGATCCACGCAGACATGATGCTCCCGCGGCGGGAGGCGTTCCGGCGTGGTCGCGAGGCTTCACCTGCTGTTCACCTCGCGGGGCACGCCCGCCCGAGTACCCTGTGCGGATTCTCAGGCGGGCGGCGCATCGGCGGGTGCGATTCTCCTGAGCCCGCACCGGCATGCGGCGCTCAGACGGGTGCGCTCAGGAGGCCGAGCGCGGCATCGGCGGGGTGAGGTCCGGGGTGTGCGCGGGGTCGGAGTCGGGGGCCGGCTCCGGCTGTGCGGCGGACCCGGCCGCGGCACCGGCGTCCTCGGCGGACTCCTGATCCTCGGCGGGCTCCTGCGATCCGGGAAGCGGCGGGGTGAGGTCGAGGGCGCCGACCGCCGGCTCGGCGGCGTGCTTCGGCGTGGTCGGGCGGTTCTCGGCCGCGGCCGCCTTCTTCGCCGCCTTCTCCTGGGTCCGCTTGAGCTTCTCGGTCTGCTCGGCCAGCTTGCGGGCCTTCTTGCGCAGCTTCTTGCTGGAGTCGCGGACCGCCTCGTGCGCCGCGCGCACCGACTTCTCGGCCTTCTTCAGCGCCTTCTTCGCGCGCTTCTGCGCCGCCTTGTCGCGTGCGTCCTTGTCCTTGCCGGTCCCGGCCATGTCCGCTCCTCCGCTCGTCGACCGCTCCGGCCGACTCCCCCACGCTACCGAGCGGCACCCGCCCCGCGAACCCGCTGGCGAGCGCGCTCGGGCCGCGCTAGGCGCGCGGGCGGCGGCCGTTCTGCGCCCGTGCCGTCCCGCCTCCCCTTCCCCCTGGTCGCCGCCTCTCCTCCTTTCTCCTCGGCTCTCGCTTCAGCCCTGCGGTGCCATTCGCGGCTGGGAGTCGCGGGCGAGTCGACCCCGCGACGGGCGCGGGTTCGGCAGGCTGGGGGCATGGTCTTCCAGCACGATCCCGGCGGCTACCAGGGCCGCGCCGGCCTCCGGCGTCCCGTGCGCGGGCCCAGGCGCGACAAGTGGATGTGGTGGCGCCTGGGCTCCGGAGTCGCGGCGACGGTCGCCGGTGTGATCGCCCTGCTGGTCTTCACCGCCGACCGCTGAGCACGCCCACCGGCGACCCACCCCCGCCATTCCGGATCGAGAGCCGATCGATGCGCTCAACCGCTTGACTCCGGAGGTTTCTCTCAGGTCGGATCCGGCGGAACGCGGGTAGTTTGGAGGGTCGCATCGGCTCAGCCGTGCGATCAGCCCCACTGCCCCACCCGGCGCTCGCCTCCCCCCTCGAGCGTCGGCAGACCTGGAACCTCCTCTGCATGCACCGTTCGTCACGCGCCTCGACTCCCACCCCCGCAGGAGCCGAGACCGGCAGTCCGTCCGCCCTCCCGACCCGTCGCTCGCTCCGTGAGCAGGAGTCCCGCAGCCGCCGCACCTCCCGCGGCCCGTCGCGCCCCCGCGTCTCCGCCGTCGCCGCGATGACCCTCGTGGCCGGCATCGCGATCACCTCGACGATGCCCGCGTTCGCCGTGGGCGGCACCGCCGACTCCGAGCTGACCCGCGACACGGCCACCGCCGTCGCCGCGGCCCGCCCGCAGAGCTTCGTGGCGGCCGGAGTCGTGCAGCAGAGCGTCACCCGCGACGCCTTCGCCGCCGAGGCCAAGCCCGAGGTCCTCGTCCCCACCGCGTCCCTCGACGCGATCACCGCCACCTCCGGCGAGTCGACCACGGCCGCCGCGGGAGCGTCCGGAGCGTGGGTCGTCCCGATCTCCGGTCACATCAGCAGCAGCTACGGCCCCCGCCCCGACGCGCCGGTCGCCGGCGTGAACCTGTTCCACAAGGGCACCGATCTCGCCGGCGCCTGCGGCACGCCCGTCCTCGCGGCCTCCAGCGGCACCGTCGAGGAGGCGTCGTACCAGGGCAGCTACGGCAACTGGATCCTGCTCGACAACGGCGGCGGCATCGAGACCGGCTACGCCCACAACAGCGAGCTGATGGTGTCGGTCGGCGAGACCGTCACCGTCGGCCAGGTCATCGCGCTGCGCGGCTCGACCGGCGCCTCCACCGGCTGCCACCTGCACTTCGAGACGCGGGTCGACGGCGAGGCGGTCGACGCCGTGCCGTTCATGGCCGAGCTCGGCGTCCCGATCGGCTGACGTCCTCGACGACTCGAGAACGCAGACGTCGCGGTGGCCGCTCTCGACCACCGCGACTTCTGTGTTCTCGTGAGCGCGCAGGCCGGCGTCAGGGCCCGGGGACCGTCCGCGCCCCGGTCGAGACGGCGGCCGACCAGTGCGCGTCGTCCGGCACCGTCGTCACCCTGATCTCGGCGTCCTGCTCGACGGCGATCTGCATGGTGCCCGTGTTGCCGCCTCCCGTGCCGGTGCGGGTCGTGCTCGGGCTGTAGACGCACGACGATCCGCTCGTCATCAGGCCGACGACCTCGATCGTCACCTCGGCGTCCGCGGTGTCGCAGGCGACCGAGACGGTGATGTGCAGCGGATCGCCGCTGAGGTTCACGGTCTGCGGATCGACGGGGCCGACCTGGTCGGTCCACCGCACGGCGGCGGTCGCTCCCTCGGGCAGCGTCACGGGCCCGAGCGGAGCGTCGGTGGGCGTCGCGGTCGGAGCGGCGGTCGTCGGAGCAGCGGTGCCGGGAACGGCGGGTGTCGCCTCCTCCGCCTGGTCGGCGCCGCTCGTGCAGCCGCTCAGAGCGAGCGCCGCGAGCAGTGCCGAGGCGCCCAGCACGGTCGCGCGCCGTCCGGCCCGGAGCCCCGTCGCCCGGCGCGGAGCGGTCGTTCTCGTGGTGTCCATGGTGGTTCCCCCTGTCCACTGGCGTCCCTCCGGTCTACCCGAGCCCGCGCGGCCGCGGACCGCACTCTGCGGCGGTTGCCAGGGTCGGGAGCCGTGCTGCGGATCGATGTGGAGCTCCTCCGTACCGGCGCGGCGGCCCGTCGATCCACTCGGGTGCCGCGGATGATCGGCACCGGGCGGATCCGACGCCCGCCGCACCCGACGCACCCCGCCGAGCCGCCCCTCTGCACCCGGAAGGCACCGCCATGATCGCCTCGAACACCTACCCCTTCGCCGGACGCACCGTCCTGGTCACCGGAGCCGGCTCCGGCATCGGCCGCTCCATCGCACGCGCCTTCCTCGAGCAGGGCGCGAGCGTCGCGGTCGCCGGGCGCACCCCCGCCACGCTCGAGGAGACCGTCGCCGGCTTCCCGGCCGAGCGCGTCCTGGTCGTCCCCACCGACGTCTCGGTCCGAGCCGAGGTCGACGCGCTCGTCGAGGGCACCGTCGCGAGGTTCGGCGGGATCGACGTCCTCGTGAACAACGCGGCCGGCCACCTCGGCGGCCCGATCGAGGAGGTGGAGGACGACGCCTGGCGCTCGCTCTTCGCCACGAACGTCGACGCCCTCTTCTACGCGGTGAAGGCGGCGCTCCCCCACCTCAAGGCGAGCCGCGGCAACATCGTCGTCGTCTCCTCCGTCTCGGGCATCCGCGGCGACTGGGGTCAGGCCGCCTACAACGCGACCAAGGGCGCGATCACGACGTTCGTGCAGTCGCTGGCCCTCGACTTCGGCGCGCACGGGGTGCGGGTCAACGCCGTCGCCCCCGCCTTCACGCAGACGCCGCTGACCGAGTCGATGGCCTCGACCCCCGAGGAGCTCGCGCCCTTCATCGACCGCATCGCCCTCGGACGCACCGGGCAGCCGGACGACATCGCCCCGCCGGTGCTGTTCCTCGCCAGCGCGGACGCGGCGTACATCACCGGCGCGATCCTGGCCGTGGACGGCGGAACGAGCGCCTCGACGGGGCAGCCGCACCTGTAGGCGGGCGAGCGGCGGATCGGCGGCGACTCGGCGACTCGCCTGCTCGGCCGGGGCGACTCGGCGACTCGCCTGCTCGGCCGGGGCGGCTCGGTCGCCCGGAAGCGGCGGCCAGGCGAATCGGGGTCGGGGGGCGGCGGCTCTGCCCAGAACCCGAGTGCTCGCGTCGGATCCTGCGGCCCCGCTCGCGAGGGTCCACCGGGCTCGACTGCGGGCGCCCGCAGCCCGGATCACTCCGTCCCTGACCGCGCACTCAGACTCAACCGACACCTGTGGAGTATCGTGGAGCCAATTGCATGCAGACGCATGGATACGGACTCGCCGACCACACGGCCTCCGAGTCCATCCCTCTTCGAGCAGGAGTCGTCATGACCACCACCAGCACCCGCTTCACCGACCGCGTCGTCCTCATCACCGGAGGTGGATCCGGCCTGGGCCGCGCCGCAGCCGTCCGCCTCGCCCAGGAGGGCGCGAAGCTCGCCCTCGTCGACATCTCCGAGCAGGGCCTCGCCGCCACGGTCGACGTCCTGCCCGAGGGCACCGAGTCGATCACCGTCCTCGCCGACGTGTCGAAGGAGGCGGACGTGGACGCCTATGTCGCGCGCACCCTCGAGGCCTTCGGCCGCATCGACGGCTTCTTCAACAACGCCGGCATCGAGGGCCGCCAGAACCTCACCGAGGACTTCACGGCCGACGAGTTCGACAAGGTCGTCGCGATCAACCTCCGGGGCGTGTTCCTCGGCCTCGAGAAGGTGCTGAAGGTGATGCGCGAGCAGGGCTCGGGCATGGTCGTCAACACCGCGAGCGTCGGCGGCATCACCGCGATCGGCAACCAGTCCGGCTACGCGGCCGCCAAGCACGGCGTCGTCGGCCTCACCCGCAACTCCGCGATCGAGTACGGCGAGTTCGGCATCCGCATCAACGCGATCGCGCCCGGGGCCATCTGGACCCCGATGGTCGAGAACTCGATGAAGCAGCTCGACCCGCAGAACCCGCGCAAGGCGGCCGAGGAGTTCATCCAGGTCAACCCGACCAAGCGCTACGGCGAGGCCGACGAGATCGCCTCGGTCGTCGCCTTCCTCCTCTCGGACGACGCCTCGTACGTGAACGCGACCGTCCTCCCGATCGACGGCGGTCAGTCCATCAAGTACTGAGGTCCCGCGGAGGGAGCGGAGGGAGCGCCTGCTGCGGCGGGCGAGCCCTCCGCTCTCCCGCTGACGCCGTGTCGTTCGTGGGACGGACTCGGCCGCTCCTCCACAGGTGCTCCCTCCGACGTGCGTCCCCACCGGGCCTCCGTCGCGCAGCACCCGGCACCGCGGCGGGAGCAGAATGGGGGTCGGTCCCGCCAGCGGCCGGACCTCGACCGCTACGGAGACATGCATGAACCCCACCGGGAGCTTCCGCGCCGCCCGCGACACCCTCCTGCAGCACCGCACCGATGCGGTCGCCGCGAACGAGGCCTTCCAGTGGCCGGACGTCGGGCCCCGCTTCAACTGGGCGGTGGACTGGTTCGACGCGATCGCCATCGGCAACGAGCGCCCCGCCCTCTGGATCGTGGAGGAGGACGGCTCCGAGGAGAAGTACTCCTTCGACCGGATGCGCTGGCGCTCCGACGAGGTCGCCGCCTGGCTCCACTCGGTGGGCGTCGAGCAGGGCGATCACGTGATGCTCATGCTCGGCAACCGCCTCGAGCTGTGGGAGTCGATGCTCGCGATCATGAAGCTCGGCGCGGTCATCCTCCCCACGACGACCCTGCTCTCACCCGCCGACCTGGCCGACCGCCTCGAGCGCGGCGAGGTCGCGCACGTCATCGCGGACGCCTCCGAGACCGCCAAGTTCGACGAGATGGAGGGCGGCTTCGGCCGCATCGCGGTCGGCGGCGCCGTCGAGGGCTGGCTCGACTACGCCGACTCGCTCGAGCCCTTCGGCATCAGCCCGACCGTGGTCGTCCAGAGCTCCGATCCGTGCCTGATCTACTTCACCTCCGGCACCACCTCGAAGCCCAAGATGGTCGTGCACACGCACGAGTCGTACCCCGTGGGGCACCTCAGCACGATGTACTGGCTCGGCGTCCAGCCGGGCGATGTGCACATGGCGATCAGCTCGCCGGGCTGGGGCAAGCACGCGTGGAGCTGCTTCTTCGCGCCGTGGAACGCCGAGGCGACGGTGTTCGTCTACAACTACAGCCGCTTCTCCCCCACCGCACTGCACGAGCAGCTCGACCGGGCCGAGGTCACCACGTTCTGCGCGCCGCCGACCGTGTGGCGGATGCTGATCCAGTCGGCGCTCGGAGTGAAGCCGCGCGCGCTGGCCGAGATCCTCTCGGCGGGCGAGCCGCTCAACCCCGAGGTCATCGCGACCGTCGAGCGGGAGTGGGGCCTCACGATCCGCGACGGCTACGGCCAGACCGAGACCACCGCGATCATCGCGAACCCGCCCGGCGCCCCCGTGGTCCCCGGAGCGATGGGGCGCGCGCTGCCCGGCGTCGCCATCGCCCTCGTCGACCCCCTGACCGGCGAGCCCGCCTCCACCGGCGAGATCTGCCTCGACCTGTCCGTCGAACCCGTCAACCTGATGTCCGGCTACCTCGGCGACGAGGACCGCACCGAGCGCGCCCGCGCCGACGGCTACTTCCACACCGGCGACGTGGCGGTCCGCGCGGTCGACGGCACGATCACCTTCGTGGGCCGCACCGACGACATCTTCAAGTCCTCCGACTTCAAGATCTCGCCGTTCGAGGTCGAGAGCGTGCTGCTGCAGCACCCCGCCGTCGCCGAGTCCGCGGTGGTGCCGGCTCCGGACGAGGTGCGCCACAGCGTGGTGAAGGCGTACGTCACCCTCGCCGAGGGCTGGGAGCCGACCGCCGAGACGGCGAGCGCGATCTTCGCCCACACCCGCGAGCTGCTCTCCTCCTTCGAGCGGGTGCGGCGCCTCGAGTTCCACCCCCTGCCCAAGACGATCTCGGGCAAGATCCGCCGCGTCGAGCTGCGCGAGCGCGAGGAGGAGGCGTTCCGCCGCGGCGAGGAGATCCCCACGGAGTGGCGCGCCGACCGCCTCTAGGCGCGGGGGCCCTCGTCCGCCGGGACACCGCCGAGACCGCCGCGGCACCGCTGAGACGGCGGCGTCCCGGCGGGGCGGTGGTGTCTCGAGGGGATGCGGTGGGCCGGGACGTCGGCCGCCGATGACCAGCGGGAGCGGGTGCCGTCAGCACGGAACCAGCGCGGCGTCGGCGGCGTCCGGATCACAGGCCGGCGATCAGCTCGGCGTCAGCGTGGGCGGACGGCGATCAGCTCGGCGTCAGCGTGGGCGGACGGCGATCAGCTCGGCGTCAGCGCGGGAGTACAGCGATCAGCTCGGCGTCAGCGCGGGAGTACAGCGATCAGCTCGCCGTGGTCGCGGACGCCGGGGGCGCTGCGGCGGAGCGAGTGGGTCACCTCGAGGCAGGCCTGCTCGGCGAGGGCGCGCATCTCGGCGAGCGGATGGAACCACGCCGGTGCGACGGCGTGCGCGAACGCCTCCGTGCGCGGCCCTTCGAAGAAGCCGATCAGCAGGCTTCCGCCCGGTCGGAGGTGCGCGGCGAGCGCCGCGACCGCGCCGGGCAGCTCCGCCGGTGGCAGGTGGATGAGCGAGTACCACGCGAGAACGCCCCCGAGGCCGTCGACGTCGAGCTCGAGCGCCGAGCCGAGCCGGAACGGGACGTCCGGGAACCGCGCCCGCGCCAGCGCGACGAACTCCGGCACCGGGTCGACGCCGACCGCGGCGGCTCCGCGGCGCTGGAGGAACTCCGTCCAGTGCCCGGGCCCGCAGCCCACGTCGGCGACCGTGCCCTCCAGCCCGTCGGCCCACGACCCGATCAGCTCGCGATCGGCCGCGGGCCCCGCGTCGACCGATCCGAGCAGCGCCGCGTACTCCTCCGCCCGCGCGCCGTACGCGTCCCGCACCTCGTCCATCCGGTGAGCGTAGGCCGTCTCGAAACGGCGCGCAGCGGGCACGCGGAGGCGCGTGGCACGTTCCGCGGTGCCGTTGGCACGGCTCTGCGGCACGGTCCGCTGGCGCGTTCTGACGTTCTGGCGCGCCTGCCTCGTGAGCGTTCGCGCCCGGCGTCCCGAGGCGCTTCGCGAGGACGGATCATCGAGGTGCCGCGCGCCCCGTCCCCGCCCCGAAGGAGACCCGATGACCCCTGCCGACGCCGCCCCCGCCCTGCCCGCCGCAGCCCTCGTCTTCCCCCTGCTCGTCGGCGTCGCGCTGCTCGCCTCGGGCGCGACCGCCCTGCTCCGCGCCGCCGGTCCTCATGGCGTCCGGAGGCGCCTCGAGGAGTCCCGCGCCCTCACCGCGGCCCTCGGCGGAGGCCCTGGCGCGCGCGGATGCAGCGCTCCCGGTGTCCTTCCAGCCTGCCTGCGGGTCGTCGTCGGCGCCCTCCTCCTCCTGGCCGCCGGCCCGGCCTACACCGCGGCCGCCCTCGTCGCCGCAGCCCTCTGCGCACTCGCCCTCGCGCGCGCCGTCCGCCGCTTCGCCCAGGACTCGGAGGGCGACCCGCCCACCCCGGCCGCGGTCGCCGCCACGGCCGCGATGCTCGCCTTCGCCACCGTCGCCGCGGCCCAGGGGATCCTCAGATTCACGGGCGTCCCGGCGCATGTCCGGGAGTTCGACCAGCAGGACCTGAGCTGGGCGGCCGCCCTCGTCGGAGTGGTCGCCGCGTGCGGCCTCCTGCAGCTGGCGGGACGCGCAGCGGAACCGGTGGCCGCACCGGCGGCGGGCGTCAGGCGGCGCGGCTGATGCTCGGAGCTCCGACGCTCGATGCGCCCCCGCACCTCGTCCTCGACGGCAGCGCGGTGCGGCTCGCGCCCGCGTGCGGCTCCGTCGCCGTGATCACCTTCTGGATGCAGTTCCACAACTCCGGCACCTCCGCCCTGCACGACCTCGCCCTGTTCTGCGGCTCCTTCACCGACGGCTCGGGCGCCGAGCTCGACTACGACGAGGCCCCGGTCACCGTCGTCGGCCGGCCCGAGCGGGTCGCCCCGGGAGCGGGGTTCGTGGCCGTCGCGCACTACACGATCGCGCCGCTGCGGGCGCCCCGGACGCTCCGCCACTCCATCGTGCTGCGGGGCCGCACGAGCGACGACCGGCCCTTCACCGACGTCGCCGCGCTCGAGGTCCACGTCGATCCGAGGCGCACTCCCGAGGTCAGGTTCCGTCCCCCGATGGCGGGATCCGACACCTTGCGGTGGAGGTGAGCGACGATGCGATCGCATGAAGACTTCTCACCACCGGGCCGGATCGGCCAGGGTAGAGGGATCGCGTCGTACGGAGGACGCGCCAGAGGAAAGGACTCCGCCGTGAGGGGAATCGCAGAAGGCAGCCGACCGATCGTCGATCGCGGGGTGTCCCGCCGGGACACGGCGGCGGCCGCGTGGCTGGCGCAGAGCGGCGTCGACGTCCGCGCGAACGGCGCGTTCCGCATCGTGGCCGACACCCTCTGCAGCGACGGCGTCGACGTGCTCCGGATCTGGCACTCGCCGGCCCGCCTGCACCGCACCTCCGCCGCCGGCCCGGGCGTCCGCCTGATCATCCCGCTCGAGGGCGCGCTCGTGATCCAGCCGGACGATCCGGCGGCGCTCGAGGTCCGCGTCGCGCCGGGCGACATCGCCTTCCTCCACTGCGACTCCCCGTTCACGATCGTGACCGACACCCCGAGCGCCCGCACCGAGATCGCCCTCGACCGCCCGCTGCTGGGTCTGGTCGACTCGGCCGACCGTGGCGCCGTCGTCACCGAGGCCGACGCGGCCAGCCGCGGCATCCTGCTCTCGACCGTCAACGCGACCTTCGGCTCCACCCTCGACGCCGACTCCCCCGCCTTCCCCCTGGTGCGGGCCGCCGTCGAGCAGCTGGCGGGCGCTGTGCTGGCGACCTCGCTGCCGCGCGAGAGCAGCGAGGACGTCTACACGCGCGCCCTCGCCCTGATCGCCGCGATGTCCACCGACCCCCGCCTCTCGGTCCAGGAGATCTGCGAGCGCCTCGGCGTCCCGAAGCGGACGCTGCAGCGCACCTTCGCGCGGAACGGCACCACCGTGTTCGACGAGATCCGCCGCGCACGCCTCACGACCGCGCGCGCCCTCCTCGGCGGGAGCGACTCCCCGCCCTCGCCCGAGCACGTGCTGAGCAGCTACGTCCGCTCGCAGCGCCTGCGCCGCGACCTGCTCCACCTCGAGACGGTGCCCGCCTCGAAGCTGGGCTGACGCCGGGGGCGAAGCTCTCCGGGTCGACAGCCCTGTCGGCGGCCGGCGACAAATGCGCGGGCGCACGCCTCCGGTCCGGAAGCTCCGGCTCGGAGGCACCGCCTCCGCAGCCGCGCTCAGCCCGGGTACGGCACCGCCGCCGCCGGCCACCCCGACGCCGCGAGCTCCGCGCGCAGACGGTGGTGGTGCTGCACGGCGCCGAGGGAGTCGGTGCGGAAGGCGATCGCGAGGGCCGCGTCGGCCCAGTAGGCGTCCCAGCCGGAGTAGCGCTCGAAGACGCGGTCGCCGACCGCGGCCAGCAGCTCCCAGGCGCGCGCCGCCGGGAGGTAGCCGGCGACGTAGGCGTAGCGGATCGCGCCGATCGTGCGCTCGGCGTCGCCCGCGAGCAGGAGCAGCGGCGGACGCCCGTCGACCGCCTGGGCGAGCTCGAGGAGGTGGAACTCGCTGCCGCCCGTGAGCGCGGCGACCCGGGAGCGCATCCGCTCGGCGTCGGCGGAGGCCGAGACCTCGGCGAAGCGGGTCGAGAGCGGCCCGCGGGTGAGCACGTCGGCGACCAGCAGCTCCACGTCGTCGGCCGAGGCGATGCGGAAGTCGCGGTCGAGCGCGACCCGGTGCTCGACGAGCGGATGCAGCGGCAGCTGCTGCCAGGGCGCTCCTTTCGCTCCGTCGGCGTAGCGGCGCCGCAGCTCCTCCGGGAGCTCGGCCCAGGAGGGCTGGAACGCGAGGGAGGAGTTCCAGCCGGCGAACGAGAAGTCGCTGACCGCGTCGAGCGCGAGCAGCTGCTGCTGGCGGAGGGACGGGGTCGGCGAGTCGGCCGCGCCGAGGTAGGCGAGCTGCTCGCGGCGCGGCGCGCGCGCATCCCACTGCTGGAAGCCGACCGTGGCGGCGAGCAGCCCGAAGGCCAGTGCGAACGCGAACGCCGTGAACGCGACGACGCTCTCGCCGCCGCCGAGCGCGAGCCCCCATGCGAAGCCGACCAGGCCCACCGGAGCCGCGAAGGCCGTCACCAGGAGGGCGCGGCGTCCGGCGCCCTGCCCGCGCCGGTGCGCATCGGCCGCCCGCGCGTAGCGCAGCCGGGGTCGGACGGGGAACTCGACGTCTCCGGGATGGTTCTGCAGCGGCACGGTCGCAGCCTAGGGGCGCGGGTCCCGTCGATGTGTGCTTGCCTGGTCGCATGACTCTCGCCGAAGCACTCCTCGAGCGGGCCGACCTGCAGAAGCGGATCGAGGCCCTCCAGTCGCGGATCGTCGCGAACGCCTCCTACCAGGAGGGAGAGGAGCCGACCGAGGACCCGGCCGAGCTGCTCGCCGACTGCACGCGCGCACTGGGCGAGCTCGAGCGGCTGGTCACGGCGATCAACCTCACCAACGCGACGGCCACCACTCCCACCGGAGAGGTGCTGACCGCGGCGCTCGCCCGGCGCGAGGCCCTGCGCGCCCGGCACAGCCTCCTGACCCGCGCGGCCGACGCGGCCGCCGGCGAGCGCGGCTACCGCCAGCTCCGGAGCGAGCTGCGCCGCCTGCCCGCGCTGCCGGTGCGGGAGCTGCGCGAGCAGGCCGACGCCGTGGCGCGCGAGCTGCGCGGGCTCGACGCCGACGTCCAGAGGACGAACTGGGGGGTCGAGCTGCAGAGCTGACACGAGACGCGGTGAGTCGGTAGGCGCACCGGAGCGAGCACGCACCGTCGGGCCGGCGGTTCATCCGGCCCTCTGTCACGCGGTGGGCAGCGTCCCGGCTCCGGCCGTCACTCACAGCCCAGCACCGAGGACCGGTGACCGCGCAGACAGGACACCTCATCACCATGTGCTGGCCGGTGCGCCGAGGGCGGGTTCGGGGACCTCACCGCGTCTCGGGCGCACGCGGACGCACGTAGGGTCGGGCCGGGATCTTCTCGAACGGGCGCGTTGACGCACGCCGGGCTCGGGGCTGCGGCTCCTCGAACGGGCACGCGGACGCCTGCCGGGTCCGGGCCGGCGTCCGGCCGACCGCGCCCGCCCCGTAGCTCAGTACTCGATGCGCCCGCGCCGGTCGTGGAACTCGCCCGTCGGCCCGTCGGAGCCGAGCAGGGCGAGCGCGACGGTCGCGTCCGTGCCCTCGGTGACGGTCTGGTGCCCGCCGTGTCCGTTGAAGTCGGTCGCGGTGTAGCCGGGGTCGCTCGCGTTGATCCGCATCGCCGGCAGGTTCTTCGCGTACTGCACGGTGAGCGCGACGACCGCCGCCTTCGATGCCGCGTACGGGATCGCGGTGACGGGGAACTCGTCGTGGCCCTCGGTGCTCAGCCAGCGCGGCCAGCCGACTCCGGACGCCACGTTCACGACGACCGGGGCCGCGGAGGCCTGCAGCAGCGGGAGCGCGGCCTGTGTGACGCGGACGATGCCGACGACGTTCGTCTCGAGGACGCCCGCCATCGCCTCCGGGGTGAGGTCGTCGACGCCGAACGAGGTGCCCAGCACTCCGGCGTTGTTGACGAGCACGTCGAGCCCGGGCAGGGAGGCGATCGCGGAGTCGACGCTCGCCTGATCGGTGACGTCGAGGCGGACGGGGTGGGCGCCGAGCGCGCGGGCGGCGTCGCCGTCGGCGGTGTCGCGCATGCCGGCGTAGACGGTGTGGCCCGCCTCGAGGAGTCGGCGGGCGGTCTCGAGGCCGAGGGAGCGGTTCGCTCCGGTGATGAGTGTCGTGGTCATGCGCCCATCCTGCGCGGGTGGTCGGGCCTCGACCAGGCCGCGCTCGACGGGGGGACCGGCAGTACCTGGCTCGGCGACGGCGGGCGGAGGAGGATGGGCGGCATGGAGGAGTTCGCCACGGTGCTGCGCTCGTGGCGCGACCGCATCCGTCCCGCCGACGTCGGCCTGCCCGCGGGCTCGAGCCGCCGCGCCACGGGCCTGCGCCGCGAGGAGCTGGCGGCGCTCTCGGGCGTGAGCGTCGACTACCTCGTGCGGCTCGAGCAGGGACGCGCACGGAACCCGTCGCCGTCGATGCTCCGCTCTCTCGCGGTGGCGCTCCGGCTCACGGACAGCGAGCGCGACCACCTCTACCGGGTCGCCGGCGCCGCCGTCCCCTCGCCGGGCGTCGTGCCGCAGCACGTGAGCCCGGGCGTGCAGCGGATCGTCGACCGCCTGGGCGACGTGCCGCTCGCGGTGTTCACGGCGGCCCACGACATCCTGCTGTGGAACCCGCTCTGGGCCGCCCTCAACGGCGACCCCTCGGTGTTCACCGGGCTGGAGCGGAACCTCGTCTGGCGGCACTTCACCTCGGGCCACGCGGGCACCGAGTTCGACGCGCAGCACGAGGAGGACTTCGCGAGCGACCTCGCGGCCGACCTGCGCGCGGCGACCGGGCGCTACCCGCGCGATCCGGCGCTCGCCGCCCTCGTCGCCCGGCTGCGCGAGGAGTCGCCCGAGTTCGAGCGGCGCTGGGCGGAGGCGCGCATCGCCGAGCACCGCGCGAGCCGGAAGACGGTGACGCGGACGCCCGTCGGACCGATCACGATCGACTGCGACGTGCTCACGGCTCCGGGCACCGACCTGCGGATCGTCGTCTACACGGTGGCGCCGGGCAGCGAGGACGAGGCGCGGCTCGACCTGCTGCGGGTGACGGGGCTGCAGGCGCTGAGCACGGCGCCGGCGTGAAACGGACGGGCGCGGCTGGGGCGCGCACAGCGGAGCGGGGCGCTGAACCGGGCTGAGCTGAGTCGAGCGGGCTGAGCCGAGCCGAGCCGGGCGGGGCAGGCCGGGCTCGTCCCACGGCGGGCGGGACCGGCTCGGCGCGGCCGACGGCGCAACCTGCCGATGCGGGCGAGCGGCGGCGAGTGACGGCCGAGGTGGACGGCGAGACGCGTCCGCGGCGCCGACGTCCGCGTCCCCGGACCGCCCGCCACCCCTGCTCAGGACGCGCAGTACGCGGTGATGAACGCGTAGAGCTCGCCCTTCTGCTCGGGGGTCGCGGCGACGACGACGGTGCCCTGCCGGCCCGCGGTCTCGACGGTGACCGGCAGGCGCGTGCCGACCTTGTCCTCGGCGAGCGCGTGGGTGTCGCAGCGGGTGGGGACGGCGTCCAGGACCACGGAGTCGAGGGTCCCGGCGGGCACGGAGCGGTCGAGGGTCCAGGCGTCGGCGGCGTCGGGCGGCTGCAGCAGGATCGTGGCGTCGACGCTGCGGAGCACGAGGGGGGTGCCCCGGACGTCGGCGGTGATCGTGAGGCGCGCCGGCTCGTGCGCGGCGCCTCCGGACGTGTCGATCCGCAGGGCGAGGTCGGCGTCGACGCTGCGGGCGAAGCATCCGGACCGGGCGAGAGCGTCGACGAACGAGAACGGGTCGTCGGCGGGGTACGCGTGCTCGCCGTGGCCGTCGATGGCGAGGACGACCTCGAGCGCGGTGGGCGCCTCCGCGGCAGGGCAGGCGGGCTCGGGCACGTCGACCCGGAGGTCTCGCGAGGTCCCGTCGGGGACGCCCGTGCCGCCGGTCCAGGTGAGCGGGGCGGCCAGGCGCGGGTCCGTGAGGCGGGCCGCGATGACCTCGATCGGGGCGCCGCTGCCGTTGTGGACCTCGAAGGCCATGGTGCCGCCGGCGATGTCGGAGCGGTTCTGCTGGACGGAGACGGTGACCCCGGGAGCCGGGGCGGACGCGGCGGAGGAGCGGGCCGGGTCGGGGGTGGCCTGAGACGGGGTGGCGGTGGTCGCAGCCACGGTGGCCGCCGCGGTGCCGCTCGGGGCGCCCGTCGCGCCTCCCGGCGCGCAGGCCGCGAGGGCGGGCAGGAGGAGCAGCGCGGCGGCGAGGGCGCGGAGGCGTCGCATCGTGCCTCCCTCCGCTCGCCGTCAGTCTGGCGCCCCGGACCCCTCTCCGCGAGCGGGCGCTCCGCCTCCCCAGCTCGATCGATGCGTCACGAACGGTCGCCACGGCGGCCGGATGACGACCGTTCGTGACGCATCGCCGGAGCGACGGGGGTGAGGACCCGGGGACGCGCACCCATCCGGGTATGCGTCCGCTCCGAAGAAAGGCGGGGATTTCAGGAGGAGACAGATGGCACGCGGCAGATGGCACGTCGGCACGATCGTCGCGCGAGTGCGCGCATCCGCAGCGATCGGGGCCTCCGGGCTCGACGCGGTGGAGAGGGCGGAGCGCCGGGCCGAGGTCCTGCGCATCGCCGGAGGAGTCGACTCCGGTCGTCTCGGCGACGACCAGGCGATCGCGGCCTTCGGCCGGATCGTCGACGGCCTGCAGACCGACCTGCCCGGCTCGGCGCTCGGCGCCTAGCCCGCGAGGCCGGCGTCCCGGCACCCGCCCGGAGCGGACGCCCGCCGGGCCGACATCCCGAGCCTCCGCGGCGCTGAGACCCGCCGGGCGAGCGTGCCGACGGCCCACTGGGCGCGGAGACCCGGCACCCCGAGCACCCGCGCGCCGCGGAGCCCCGCTACCCCAGCGTCCCGAGCGCGATCCGCGGCAGCAGCCGCTGGATCGCGACGGCCGCCGCGCCGCGCGCCCACTCCACGAGCCCGCCGTCGTCGACGAGCAGCGCCAGGGGCGGAGCGTCCGGGTCGCGCGTGGCCGCGATCGCGGCGTCCACCACCGCGGCCTGCTCCGAGTAGAGGGCGACGCCCTCCCCGGCCAGGATCACCGTGCCGGACATCGAGAGGTTGCCGATCGCGGCGATCATCGTCCCGAGCGCGTTGCCGGAGTCGGCGAGGATGCGCTCGGCACCGGGGTCGCCCGCGCGAGCGGCGGCGAAGCCCTCGGCCAGGGTCAGCTCGCGGCCGGTGGTGACGAAGAGCTGGCGGAGGAGCGAGGGCAGGCTGAGCATCGCGGTCGAGCAGCCGCGGTGGCCGGCCTCGCAGACGGGCCCGGTGGGATCCAGCGGGTAGTGGCCGCCCAGGCCGAGCCCCGCCTCCGGGGGCGCGACCACCCGGTCGTGCACCACCAGTCCGTAGCCCACGCCCGCGCCGACGGTGAGCACCGCGAAGTGCGGGATGCCGCGGCCGCGCCCGAACCAGTGCTCGGCTCCCGTGAGCGCGACCACGTCGTTCTCGAGGGCGACCGGCAGCCCGAGGGCAGCGGAGAGCGGAGCGGCGAGGTCGACGTCGCGCCAGCCGAGGAACGGCGCGCGGCTCACCCGGCCGTCGGCGGCGATGCTCCCGCCGAGCGTCACGCCCAGACCGGCGAAGGCGGAGGGGCCGCCGAGCTCGTCGACGACCGAGACGATCGCGGCGATCACGTCGGCGGGCTCCGTGCCCGGCAGCGGGCGGACCAGCTCCCGCTCGGTGCGCGCGCGCAGGTCGGTGCGGACGGCGAGGACCTCGGTGCCGGTGATCTTCACGCCCGCGAAGCTCAGCGCGTCGGCGCGGATGTCGAGCGGGCGGGCGGGGCGGCCGACTCCGGTGCTCTGCTCGGGGCCCTCGACGACCAGGCCGCCGTCGAGGAACGGGCGCGCGAGCCGGGTCAGGCTGGCGGGCGAGAGGCCGAGGCGGCGGCCGAGCTCGGCCCGCGAGACGGGACCGTGGATCAGGACCTCGCGCGCCAGGAGCTCGGAGGAGCTCCCGGAGGCGTCCTCGGCGACGATGGTGTCGGTCACGGGGCTCCTTCTTTCCGGCCTGGTAGAAAGCTACCGGTAGCGCGCCGCCCCAGGAACAGATCCGGCCACTCGCGCCGCTCTTGACACCCCTATTACTTCTGCTCTAGAAATAAGCCATGCACCGCAGCATCGCCCCCACGAACGACTCCGTGACCCTCTCCGGCCGGGAATCGCGCCTCTTCCACTTGCAGGACGGGGGCACCAGCGTCGTCGTCGACGCCCGCCTCGTCACCTTCCCCACGATCGTGCACTGGGGCGCCGCGCTCGCAGATCTTTCCGCCGCCGAACTATCCGCCCTGGCAGACGCCGCCCTCCCCCAGCGCGTCTCGGGCGGGCTCGACGCCTTCGCGCCGTTCGGCCTCGTCGCCGTCGAGGCCGACGGCTGGCAGCACGCCCCCACCTTCGAGGGCACCCACGAGCGCGCGGCCGCGTCGGAGCGGTTCGAGGTCGAGAGCATCGAGGCGCTCGGCTCCGCCCTCCGGACCGTCGCCACGGGCGCGGGCGTCCGGCTGACCGTGGACCTCGAGGTCGATGCGGCCGGCCTGCTCACCCAGCGCGCCCGGGTCGAGAACCTCGACGCCCGCCCGTTCCGCCTCGAGCGCTTCGAGCTCGGCTTCCCGCTCCCCGCGACCGCGCGCGAGATCCTCGACACCACCGGGCACCACCTCCGCGAGCGCCACCCGCAGCGCCGCCCACTGACCATCGGCGAGCACACCCGCCGCACCCGCCGCGGCCGTCCCGGCGCCGACGCGACCCTCCTCCTCGCCGCGGGCACGCCCGGCTTCGGCTGGGAGCGCGGGCTCGTGCACGGCGTCCACCTGGGCTGGAGCGGCGACACCTCGCTCCGCGCCGAGCGCACCGTCGAGGGCGTCTCGCTCCTCGCGGCCGGCGAGCTGCTGCGGCCCGCCGAGATCGAGCTCGCGCAGGGCGAGAGCTACGAGACCCCGGTCGCCTACGGCTCCTGGGGCGACGGGCTCAGCGCTCTGCAGGCCCGGTTCCACGCGTCGCTCCGCGCCCGCCCGCAGCACCCCGTCGCTCCGAGGCCCGTCACCCTGAACACCTGGGAGGCCGTCTACTTCGACCACGACCTCGCTCGCCTCACCGCCCTCGCCGAGCGGGCCGCGCGGATCGGGGTCGAGCGCTTCGTGCTCGACGACGGCTGGTTCCTCGGCCGCCGCGACGACACCGCGGCGCTCGGCGACTGGACCGTCGACCCTTCGGTCTGGCCGGAGGGCCTCACTCCGCTGACGGACGTCGTCACCGGCCTGGGCATGCAGTTCGGCCTCTGGGTGGAGCCCGAGATGATCAGCCCCGACTCCGACCTGGCCCGCGCGCACCCGGAGTGGATCCTCGGCCCGGCCGGCCATCTCCCGGCCTCGGGGCGGCAGCAGCAGGTCCTCGACCTCTCGCAGCGCGGCGCGTTCGAGCACGTGCTCGGCGCCCTCGACGCGCTGCTGACCGAGTACCCGATCGCGTACCTCAAGTGGGACCACAACCGCGACGTGATCGAGGCGGTCTCGCCCGCCACAGGCCGCTCCGCCGTCCACGAGAACGTGCTCGCGCTCTACCGCCTGCTCGACGAGCTGCGCTCCCGGCATCCCGGCGTCGAGATCGAGTCGTGCGCCTCCGGGGGCGCCCGCGTCGACCTCGGGATCCTCGCCCGCACCGACCGCATCTGGACGAGCGACTGCATCGACCCGCTCGAGCGGCAGACCATCCAGCCCTTCACCCAGCTGGTGGTGCCGCCCGAGCTGATGGGGCAGCACATCGGAGGGCCGCGGTCGCACTCGACGCAGCGCACCCACTCGCTCGCCTTCCGCGCCGGCACCGCGCTGCCCGGCCACCTCGGCATCGAGTGGGACGTCTCGGATCTCGCCCCCGCCGTCGAGGAGGAGCTGACCGCCTGGGTCGCCTTCCACCGCGAGCACCGGGCGCTGCTGCACACCGGGACGGTCGTGCGCGCCGACCTCGCCGACGACGCCGCCTCGCTCTCCGGAGTCGTCGCCGCCGACCGCTCCGCCGCCCTCTTCACCTTCACCCAGCTGCGCACCGGCGAGACCTACCCGCCCGGACGGATCACGCTCCCGGGCCTGGACCCGGAGCGCACCTACTCCGTGGCGCTCGCCCCGGTCACGTCGCCGCTCGGCGGCCCCGGGCAGTCGCCGCTCGGCTGGGCCGAGCACGGGACCGCGCTCCGCGGCCGCGTGCTGGGCACCGTCGGGCTCCAGGCCCCCGTCCTCGATCCGGAGCAGCTCGTCGTGCTCGTGCTCACCGCCCTCTGACCCGCCCTCCCGGCTCCGGAGCCGACCCCGCTCCCCCGCCGCCGCACCTGCTCTCGCACCGCCCTCCGCGGTCGAGCGCGCCCTGAGACCTGTCCCCACGCGCAAGGAGGCGCCGCATGTCCGCTCATCCGCATCCCCCCGGGTTCTCCCGGCGGCTGTTCCTCTCGGTGCCGCTCGCCGCGGCGTCCGCCGCCGCCCTCGCCTCCTGCGCCTCCTCCGGCGCCGGCGACGGAGTGACCACGCTCGACTTCTTCCAGTTCAAGGCGGAGGCGGTGGAGGACTTCGCGCGGATCATCCGCGAGTTCGAGGCGGCCAACCCGGACATCCGGGTCATCGCCAACAACGTGCCCGACCCCGACACGGCCATCCGCACCCTGCTCGTCAAGGACAAGGTGCCGGACGTGCTGACCCTGAACGGCAGCGGCTACTACGCCGACCTCGCGAAGGCCGGCGTGTTCCACGACTTCACCGGCGACGAGCTGGTCGAGCGGGTGAACCCGGCGGCCCTCGACATCCTCGCCGCCCTCGGCAGCTTCGAGGGGAAGGAGGTGAACGCGCTCGCCTTCGCGAACAACGCGGACGGGATCCTCTACAACCGCACGATCTTCGCCGAGAACGGGATCGAGGTGCCGACCACCTGGGACGAGCTGATCGCCGTCTGCGAGACGCTCACCGCCGCCGGGATCACTCCCTTCTACGGCGCCCTGCTCGACAACTGGACCGGCGCCCCCGCCTTCAACGCGCTCGGCGGGCAGCTGCAGCCGGACGGCTTCTTCGACGCGATGCGCGAGGAGGGAGCGGCGCTCGGCCCCGACTCCCCCGTCTCGTTCTCGAAGGACTACGCGACGACGATGGAGCGGCTCGGGCAGCTCTTCTCGTACACGCAGGAGGGCTCGTTCGGCCGCGGCTACGACGACGGCAACCAGGCCTTCGCCGCGGGCGAGGCGGCCATGTACCCGCAGGGCATCTGGGCGATCAACCCGGTGCGCACGAACAACCCGGACATCGACCTCGGCGTCTTCCCCTACCCGGTGCTCGACGACCCGGCGGACACGCGGGTCACCTCGGGCGTCGACGTGGCCGTCGCCATCGGCCGCGGCACTCCGAAGCTCGACGCGGCCCGCCGCTTCGTCGACTTCCTGCTGACCCCCGGAGTCGTCGAGCCGTACGTCGCGAGCCAGGCCGCCTTCTCGCCGCTGGTCGGCGCCGCACCCAACTCGGACCCCACGCTGGCCGAGCTGCAGCCCTACTTCGAGCAGGGACGGCTGATCGGCTTCGTCGACCACCAGATCCCCGCGAGCATCCCGCTCAACCCCACGCTCCAGGCGTTCCTCGCCAGCGGGGACGCCGATGCGGCGCTCCGGACCCTCGACAGTGAGTGGCGCAAAGTCGCGGCACGCACGACCAGGAAGTGACCCCATGACCACGACCACGACGGCCGCCGCGCAGGCGGTGGCGACCACTCCTCCGCCGCCCGCGCGCCGCAAGCGCACCATCGGGCGCACCTCGAAGACCTTCTACTGGATGACGGTCCCCGCCGTCCTGCTCTTCTTCGTGCTCCACACGGTCCCGGTCCTCACCGGAATCTTCTTCAGCTTCACGGACTACGCGGGCTACGGCTCCTGGGACCTGATCGGCGCCTCGAACTACCTCGCGCTCCTCCAGGACGACCGCGTCTGGAAGGCCTACGGGTTCACCTTCGGCTTCGCGATCGTGGCGACCGTGCTGGTGAACGTGATCTCGCTCGCCATCGCCGTCGCCCTCAACGCGCGGATCAAGTTCCAGACGGCGTTCCGCGGGATCTACTTCATCCCCTACGTGCTCTCGACCCTGGTCATCGGCTACGTGTTCCAGTACCTCTTCGCGAACTCGCTGCCGCAGATCCTCGGCGCGATCCCGGTGATCGGCGAGAACATCCTCGCGAACGCCGACTGGGCGTGGGTGGCGATCGTGGTGCTGGCGGTCTGGCAGGCCTCGGCCTTCTCGATCATCATCTACCTCGCCGGACTCCAGACCATCCCGGGCGAGCTCTACGAGGCGACCTCGCTCGACGGAGCGGGGAGGTGGCGGCAGTTCACCTCGATCACGTTCCCGCTGATCGCCTCCTTCTTCACGATCAACATGGTCATCTCGATGAAGAACTTCCTCCAGGTGTTCGACCACATCATCGCCCTCACCAACGGCGGTCCCGGCACCTCGACGGAGTCGATCACGCTGCTGATCTACCGCGGCGGCTTCCAGGGCGGCGAGTACGCCTATCAGACGGCCAACGCCGTCCTCTACTTCCTCATCATCATCGTGGTCTCGCTGATCCAGTTCCGAGTCCTCAGCCGCAGAGAGGCGTCGTTCTGATGACATCGACCATCACCCCCACGACCGCGATCGCCCTCGGCGAGCCCGAGGGGCGGCGCCGGCCCTCCCGCGACACCTACCGGATCAACTGGTGGGCGACCTCGCTCATCGCGGTCTGCTCGCTGACGATCCTCCTGCCGCTCTACTTCGCCGTCGTGACCGCGCTGAAGACGCCCGACCAGCTCGGCGGCACAGGGTTCGAGCTGCCGACCTCGATCTCGTGGGGCAACTTCGCCGAGGCGTGGACGGCGACCCGCTTCCCCCAGGCCTTCGTGAACACCGCGCTGATCACGGTCGGAGCCGTCGTGCTGACGCTGTTCTCGAACTCGATGGTCGCCTACGCGGTCGCCCGGAACATGCACAGGCCGTTCTTCAAGGGCGTCTACTTCTACCTGCTCGCCGCGGTCTTCGTGCCGTTCCCGATCATCATGCTGCCGGTGGTGAAGGAGACGGCCCTGCTGGGCCTGGACAACCAGGCCGGGCTGATCCTGCTCTACGCCGTGTTCGGGCTCTCGATCAACACGTTCATCTACACGGCCTTCATCCGCTCGATCCCCATCGAGCTCGAGGAGGCGGCGCGCACCGACGGCGCCTCGACCTGGCGGACCTACTGGCAGGTGATCTTCCCGCTGCTCGGCCCGATGAACGCGACCGTCGGGATCCTGACCTGCGTGTGGGCGTGGAACGACTTCATCCTGCCGCTCGTGGTGCTCTCGGACCCGTCCGCCCGCACCCTGCCGCTGGCCGAGTACGTCTTCCAGGGGCAGTTCAACACGAACTACACCGTCGCCTTCGCGTCCTACCTGATGGCGATGGCGCCGCTGCTGATCGTGTACCTCTTCGCGCAGCGCTGGGTGGTCAGCGGAGTGATGCGCGGGTCGATCAAGTAGCGGTCGCGGCGAGCGCCGCCTCGAGCAGGTCCGTGAGCACGGTGCCTCGCGAGCCCGCGTCCTCCGGGTGCCACTGCACGCACCAGAGTGGCGCGGACTCGTGCTCGAGGGCCTCGACGGTGCCGTCGTCGGCGCGGCCGACCACGACGAGGCCCTCGCCGGGACGGTCGACGGCCTGGTGGTGGGAGCTGCGGACGTCGAGCTCGGCGGCGCCGAGGATGCGAGCGAGGGCGCTGCCCGGCTCGAGCGCCACGCGGTGGTCGACCATCCCGGACAGGTGCTCGCCGGGGACCGACCGGCCCACGTGACCGGCGCCGGGCAGGTGCTGCACGAGGTCGCCGCCGAGGGCGACGTTGACCAGCTGCATCCCGCGGCAGATCCCGACCAGCGGGGTCCGCGTCTCGACGGCACGGCGGACGAGCGCGATCTGCGCGCGGTCGGCCGCGGGGAAGGACTGGCCTCGGTGCGGGTCGTCGGACCGGCCGCCGTAGAGGGACGGGTCGACGTCCTCCCCTCCGGTGACCACGACGGCGTCGGCGGCGGCGAGCCGGCGCTCGAGCTCGGCGGCGCCGGCCTGCTCGGCAGGGACGCGGTCGACCACGAAGCCCGCGGCGGTGGCGGCCGAGACGACGCTCGCGGTCAGCAGCTGCAGCTCGATCTCGAACTCGGGATCCTCGCGGCCGCCGTCGGCGACGTCGACGACGAGCAGGACGGGGCGGTCGGAGGCCATGCGGACATCGTGCCACCCGGCCGGCTCCGGCAGAACGTCGGCGGAGAGCAGTGCCCCTCGGTCGAGAGGCGAGGAACCGCGCGTCCGGCCGGCGTTCTGCGCGAGCCCGCAGACCTCTCCCGGGGTCTGGTCAGGATCCGGTACCGCGATCTAGGATGTTCACTTTCACATCCCGTGCGAAGACGCACACCTCCGCGGCCCTGCGGATCGTGCCTCGACGCCGCACCCGATCACGAGGGCCTATCTGCATGAGACGATCACGATCGGCGGTGAGGACCGCTCTGGCGGTCGCGACCGTCGCCGCCACGGCGCTGCTCGGCGCCACGGTCCCCAGCTCCGCCTTCGGAGCCACCGAGACCCCGCTCCTCCACTACACGTTCGACACCGCCCCCACCGGCACCACGGTCGCCGACACCAGCGGCAACGGCTACAGCGCGACGCTGCGCGGCTCCGGGGCCCAGTTCCGCAACGGGCTCATCAGCCTCCCCGGCGGATCCGCCGCGGCCGCCCCCTACCTCGAGATCCCCACCGCCGGCCTCGTCGGCAAGAAGGACCTGACCTTCTCGACCTGGCTCGCCCACAAGGGCGGGACCGGCAACGTCGCCGCCGCGTTCGTCGGAGCGCCCGTCGCCTCCGGCGCCTCGTTCTCCTCCGGCTACTGGCTGCTCAACCCGAGCAACCTCTCCGGCTACACCAAGTCGGTCGTCACCAACTCGGTCAACGCGGGCGCTCCCTACAACACCGAGGTCGGCGCCGGGGCGACGGGCACCCCGACCGTCGGCGCGCGCACCCCCTCGGGCCTCTCGCTCTACACGACCGTCATCGACGGCTCGACCGGCAAGCTCACCGTGTACGTCAACGGCGCGCAGATCTCGCAGAGCACGATCGCCCGCGACGTCTCCTCGTTCGGCCCGTCGCTCGTCGCGTACATCGCGCGCTCGACCTACAACGACCCGGGCTGGAACGGCGAGATGGACGACTTCGCCGTCTACGACAGCGCCCTCAGCAGCAGCTCCGTGCAGGCGCTCTACTCCTCGCAGGCCCTCGACCGCGCCGTCGCGTCGGTCACGGTGCCCACGGAGGCGACCGCCGGCTTCACGGTGCCCACCACCGCCAGCGGCGTCGGCATCACCTGGACGTCGAACAGCGCGGCCGTGGCCATCACCGGCGGCACCGCGACCGTCACGCGCCCCGCCGCGGGGCAGCCGGACGCCACCGCCACCCTCACCGCCACCTACAGGGTCGGCACCGAGACCCGCTCGGTCGACTACGCGGTGCGCGTCGCCGCGCAGCTGGACGACGCGACGAAGGTCCAGCGCGACCTCGCCGCGATCGCCATCCCGAACGTCGGCGACATCCGGACGAACGTCTCGGTGCCCACCACCGGCACGCTCGGCTCGAGCATCGCCTGGAGCGTCGTCAGCCCGAGCGGAGCGACCGTCCGCGACGGCAGCGCCGCCGGCACCCGCACCATCGACGTCGACCGCCCCGCGACCGGGAGCCCCGCGATCGACGTGGTCGTCCGCGCGACCGCGACCAGCGGATCCACCACCCGGACCCGCGACTTCACCCTCCGGGTGCAGCCGCTCCCCGCCGGCACCGACGACACCGAGGCGTACGTCTGGGCGTTCTTCACCGGAGAGGGCGACGGCGCCGAGCGCATCAGCCTCGCCGCCTCGAAGGGCAACGACGCGCTGAGCTGGAACACGCTGAACGGCGGCAAGCCGGTCTTCACCTCGAACCTGGGGACGATGGGCCTGCGCGACCCGTTCATCATCCGCTCGCACGAGGGCGACAAGTTCTTCATGCTCGCCACCGACCTGAAGATCGACGGGCTCCCCGGCGGCTTCGACACCGCGCAGAAGTCGGGCTCGAAGTACATCGAGGTCTGGGAGTCGACCGACCTGGTGAACTGGTCCGCCCAGCGCCACGTCAAGGTCTCCACCGACTTCGCCGGCAACACCTGGGCCCCCGAGGCGTACTGGGATGACGAGCTCCAGACCTACGTCGTCTTCTGGGCCTCGAACATGTACCCGACCACGAACACGGCCGATCGCGCCTCCGTCACCTACAACCAGATGATGTACGCGACGACCGAGGACTTCACCTCCTTCTCGGAGGCGAAGCCGTGGATCGACGTCAAGCGCGGCGCCGGCAAGGGCACCATCGACTCGACGGTCGCGAAGGACGGCGACACCTACTACCGCTTCACCAAGGACGAGGCGTCGATGACCCTCCGCGAGGAGAAGAGCACCGACCTGCTGGCCACCGTCTCGGGCTCGCTGCCCGGCACCGGCGGACCGGCGGACGAGTGGTCGCTGGTCAAGGAGAAGGTGGCCTCGGGCCTGCCCAACGGCGAGCCCGGCAAGACCTTCACCAGCGGTGAGGGCCCCAACGTCTTCCCCGCCAACGAGGGCGACGTGAACGGCCTCGACTGGTTCCTCTTCATCGACCAGCCGAACTACCACGACGGGCCGAACCACTACATCCCGTTCGGCACCGACGACCTCGCGAACGGCGACTCCTGGCAGCCGCTCGGAGCGAAGCTCCGCACGGGCCTGCCGCAGAACGCCGACGGCGGCAAGCCGCGCCACGGCACGGTCATCCCGGTGACGCGCTCCGAGTACCAGAAGGTGCTCGAGGGCTACGCCCCCGGCCTGGCCGTCGCCTCGGTCGCTCCGCTGACCGCGACGACCACGGTCGGCACCGCGCCGGCCCTGCCCCGCGCCACGATCACGACCGCCGCCGGCACCACCAGCACGGTCGACGTGGCCTGGGACGCCGTCGCGCCCGCCGCCTACGCCACGGCCGGGACCTTCACGGTCTCGGGCGTCGCGCAGGACGCGTCTCGCATGCCGGTGCAGGTCACGGTCACCGTGCAGTCCTCGCTGAAGGTGAGCGCGACCGCCACGTCGCGCTGCGTCGCCGGCAAGGTCGTGCTGACGGTCGTCGGCAAGAACGGCGACACGGTGCCGATGGACGTCTCGATCAGCACCCCGGAGGGCGTGAAGACGATCGCCGGAGTGAAGCCGGGCGCCTCCGGCTCCGCCGCGTTCACGGTGCGCTCGACGCAGCTCGCCGCGGGCGAGGCGACGGTCACCGGCACGGCCACGGTCGGCGGCAAGACCGTCACGGCCACGGCCACCGCGCCCTACAGCGCGCGCAGCTGCGGCTGACGCACGGCACTCCTCGGGAGCCCGTCGCACCTCACCGGTGCGGCGGGCTCCCGTCGTCGTGCGGGGGGAGCCGGGAAACCGCCCTGACGCCGAGACGCCGCCGCCTCGGCCGCGCTTCGACGGACGGCGCGGCGCCTCGTCACGCGGGCGGGCCCGGGGCGGCCCGCCCGGCGTCATCCGGCGACGGCTGCCGGTCCGGCTTCGAGCAGGTCGCGGACGCTGCGCGGCTCGCGTCCGAGGAGGCGCCCGAGCTCGGGGCCGGTGCCCGCGAAGAAGCCGCGCTCGGCCGCCCGGTGCATCCCGAGGGTGAAGCGCACGAGGAACTCGGGCTGACCCGCCGCGACGCGCGCGGCGACCCACTCGTCGTCGCCGAGGACACGCAGCTCGACGGGTCGCCCGCCGACCTCGGCCGCGATCCCGGCGATCTCCTCGAACGTCGGAGCCTCCGTCGCGGTCAGCATGATCGGCCCGTCCTGCGGGCTCCCCGAGAGGAGGAGCCGGGCGGCCGCCTCCGACTCGTCCTCGCGGGCCGTCCACGAGACGCGACCGTCCGAGGGGACCTCGATCACGCCGGTCTCCCGCCACGGTCCGAGGAAGAGACCCAGGCTGTGCGCGTAGAAGCCGTTGCGGAGCGACGTCCAGGCGAGTCCGGACTCGGCGAGCAGGCGCTCGGTCGCCGCGTGGTCCCGGCCCGGGCCGAAGGGGGTGTCGGCGGCGGCGCCCTGGTGGCTCGTGTAGAGGACCCGTCCGACTCCGGCCGCGACGGCCGCCTCGACGGCGGTGCGGTGCAGGGCGACGGCGTCGGCCCGCGGATCGCTCGAGGAGACGAGGAGCAGCTGATCCGCTCCGTCGAAGGCGCCCGGGAGGGAGGCGGGGTCGGCGTAGTCGCCGACGCGCACCTCCACTCCGCGCTCCGCGAAGCGGGCGGCCTTCGAGGCGTCGCGGGCGACGACGGCGATTCCGGAGGCGGGGACGGAGTTGAGAAGGTGGTCGACGGTGGCGCCGTTCAGAGCGCCGGTGGCACCGGTCACGATGATCATGGGGAGAGCCTTCCGATGAGGGGTACGCGGGGATCCTCACCGACCCGCCCTCCCCCGGCGACGGCGGGCGGCTCACCGCCCTCGTCGGCGTCCGGGCCCTCGCACCGGAGCTCGCCGGCCTCACGCCCGCGGAGCGCCTGCTGCTAGCGGACTGGCTCGACCGTGCCCTCGCGGCGGCCGCGCAGGAGTGACGGGCACGCAGGAGTGACGGGCACGCAGGAGTGACGGGCGCGCTTCCACCACAGGAGCGACGAGCGCCGTCCCGCCGCGGAAACGAAGGCGCCTCCGTCCCGCAGAGACGCGGGCTTCGCGGCTAGGCGCGCTTGCCGTCGGGCGGGAGGATCGACGCCTGGATGAGCGGCACGGGGAAAGGAGGGCATGTTGAAGCTGTGGAGCGCGTCGAACGCGTTCCTCTACCTCGGCAGCGTCAAGGAGAACGACTTCCTGCAGAACGTCTCCGAGCTCGTCAGTGACTACGACCGCGAAACGACCTCCGCCAGCTACAACAAGGGCGTCCGCTCAACCTCGACCGCCTTGAAGCGCGAACGGATCCTGACCGTGGACGAGCTCGGAGCGATGCCCCGCGGCCGCGCCGTAATGCTCTCCACCGGATCGAGGGCCGCGCTGCTGCGCACCGTGCCCTGGTACGAGGGCACGAAGGAGAAAGTCGCAGCGATCAAAGCCAGACGTGTTCTCGGGCGCGGACCGGCTCGTCGCTGACGAATGTGCTTGTGCTACGCGCTGCGGCGGGAGATGAGCGAGTGCTCGACGACGATCTCGCTCGGGTGCGCCGGAGGGCCGTTCCGGATGCGCTGAGCGAGGAGGTCGACGGCCGTCTTGGCGATCTGGCGGCTGCCGGGATCGATCGTGGTGAGGGCGGGTATCGCGTAGGCGGCGGCGGTGACGTTGTCGAAGCCGACGACCGCGATGTCCTCCGGTACGCGGATGCCGCGAACGTGCAGCGCGTGCAGTGCCCCGAAGGCCAGGGTGTCGTTGAAGCAGAAGACGGCGTCCAGAGGGACGCGGGAGTCGAGCAGCTGCGTCATCGCGACGGCGCCGTCGGCGTGGTGCCACTCGGTGGCGACCGCGACGAGGGCGGGGTCGAACGGGATCGCGTTCGCCTCGAGGGCACCGCGGTATCCGTCCAAGCGGAGTGCTGCGGCGCTGACGGATCCGCCGGCGGGGTTGCTGCCGATCGCGGCAATGCGCCGGTGTTGGCGGTCGATCAGGTACTGCGTGGCGGTGGCCGCGGCGGCTGTGTTCGCCATGGTCACGTGATCGACCGGGCCGTCGAAGATCCTGTCGCCCAGGAGAACGAGTGGGCGGTCCCCGATGAGTACTTTCTCGTCTCCGGGGCCGAGTGCGTGAGGCTGGAAGATCAGTCCGTCCGACAGCTGGCGGCTGGAGCCGGAGAGGACGGCGATCTCGGCGTCTCGGCGCGCTCCGGTCTGCTGGATGATCACGGTCCAGCCGTGCCGCTCGGCCTCCGACATGATGACCGTCGCGAGCTGGCCGAAGTACTCGATCGCGAGATCCGGGATCGCGAGGGTGATGAGCCCGGTCTGGCCGGTGCGCAGTCCGCGCGCGGAGACGTTGAGTTGGTATCCGAGATCGCGGACTGCCTTGAGGACGAGATCGCGGGTCTCGGGTCTGACGTTGGCGTTGCCGCTGAGCACGTTGGAGACCGTGCGAGCGGTGACGCCTGCAGCAGCGCCGACATCGGCCATGGTCACCGGGCGGGTTCGCGATCGCGGCATCGGTATTATTCCTCCCATGAGCGTTCCCCGATCATCCCAGGTCGACGGTCGGCGAGAGGCGCACGGTCACCCAGGCGATGGCGGGGATCCGGAACGAGAGGACGCCGTCGGACAGCGCAACGGCGAGGAGTCGCGGAGTGACGGTGTCGGGGAGCTCCGCCGAGTTCGTCGCGAACGGGTCCTCGTGTCGGAGGATCAGCGCCTCCGTCACGGTGAGGGCGGGGAACGCGGTGAGGTCGACCGTGGTCTCCGTGACGCCGTCGGTCGCGCGGTTGACGATCATCAGGTCGAGGGAGCCGTCGGCGTGTGCCGCTGCGGCGAAGGCGAGGACGGGAGCGGAGTCCTCGCCCCCTCCCGTGCTGTCCGCCTCGACGACGGTCCGGAGCGCGGTCGCGCCGGCGGAACGCCGTGCCTGGGCGAACGGCCAGAAGGTGCTCTGCCGCCAGGCGGGGCCGTCCGGTTCGGTCATGATCGGACCGATGACGTTCACCAGCTGAGCCATGCTCGCTGCACGGACGATGTCGGCTCTGTTGATCATGCTGATGAGCATGTCGCCCACGACGACGGCGTCCGCTGCCGTGTAGCGGTCCTCGAGGAGTCGGGGCGCCTCCTCCCATTCGAGCCCTCCGGCGACGCGCTCGTCGTGGGCGACGAAGTCCCACACGTTCCACTCGTCGAAGGAGATGGCGATCGGACGCTCTGATCGCGTCTGTGCGCGCACCTGTCCGATCGTGTCGGCGATGGCGGTGATGAAGCGGTCCATCGCGACGCCGGAGGCGAGGAACGCGGCCAGGTCGCCGTCGTAGCGGAAGTACTGGTGGCAGGACACGAAGTCGACGTGCTCGATCGTGTGCAGCAGTACCTCCTGCTCCCAGGCTCCGAAGGTGGCCATCCGGTCGTTCGAGCTGCCGCAGACGATCAGTTCGAGGCAGGGGTCGAGTGCGCGCATGGCGGCGGCGGTGCGGGCGGCGAGACGCCCGTACTCGTCGGCGCTCAGGTGGCCGATCTGCCACGGCCCGTCCATCTCGTTGCCGATGCACCAGAGACGGATGCCGTGCGCCTCGTCGGCGCCGTTCGCGCGCCGCTCGTCCGAGAGAGTGGTGCCGCCGGGGTGGTTCGCGTACTCCAGCAGGTGCAGGGCCGAGCGGATTCCGTCGGTCCCGAGGTTCAGCGCCATCATCGGCTCGACGCGTGCCGCCCGGCACCAGCGGACGAACTCGTCGACCCCGAAGCGGTTCGGCTCGACGGTGTGCCAGGCAGGATCGAGCCGGACGGGACGGTCCTCGACCGGACCGATGCCGTCGCGCCAGTCGTACGCCGAGACGAAGTTACCGCCCGGGTAGCGGACGGTCGTGACCCCGAGCTCCTCGACGAGCGCGAGGACGTCGGTGCGGAATCCGTCGGCGTCGGCACTCTCGTGCGAAGGATCGAGCAGGCCGCCGTACACGCCTCGGCCCAGGTGCTCCACGAACGATCCGAAGAGCCGCGGATCGATCGTCCCGACCGTGAAGGCGGGGTGCACGATGCCGTGCGCTCGGTGGACGGGGTGCGAGGTCATGGCCATTCCGTTTCATCGATGAACTGGTGCGCACAGTATGCACGCCTCGACCAGCACACCGCGATCCGAAAGGGATGGTGTCGAATGTTGACGGGGTCGGCCCGGCGGCTCTACTATCGCCGACAGCGGTCCTCGATTTCATCGATGAAATGCCTGCACCAGGTGGCCGAGTCAATGAAGACAGTGAAAGCGAGGCACGTCGTGAGGCGTCACAGCACCCGGATCAGCATCGTCGCAGCGGTCACAGCCGCGACTGCGGCCCTTCTTCTCAGCGGCTGCACGCCGTCGTCCGCGGGAGGCGCCTCGGCCGGGAACGGCGGCGACACCTTGACCGTCTGGCACTACTACTCCGTCGACGGCCAGACCGCCGGACTCGAGGAGCTCGCGTCGGACTTCGAATCGACGCACGAGGGGGTCGCGGTCGAGAACGTCTACGTTCCGTTCGACCAGCTGACGAACAAGCTCGTGCAGGCCGCGGGAACGGGCACCGGCCCCGATGTGGTCGTCTACAACGCCGCCGATACCTTCACCCTCACCGAGGCGAAGGCCATCGAGCCGATGAACGAGTGGTGGGACCAGTACGCCGACGCCGGGCAGTTCCCCGACGCCGTCGTGCAGAAGGTCGGCGACGACGTCATGGGCGTGCAGGGCTTCGTGAACCTGATCGGCCTCTGGTACAACCAGGACATCCTCACCGAGCTGGGTGTCGAGGCTCCCACCACGTTCGAGGAGCTCGAGGCGGATCTCGCCTCGGCCACGGCCGCCGGCAAGGACGGCATCACGCTGACCGGCAAGGCGAACTCCGAGGGCGAGTGGCAGGCGTTCCCGTGGCTCTCGCGTGCCGGGTGGGACTACGCCGCACCCGAGCAGCAGCCTCTGCAGGACGCGTTCGCGATGGTGCAGGACTGGACCGCGAAGGGCTACCTGACCAAGGAGGCGGCGACGTGGGACCAGACGGTCCCTTTCCAGCAGTTCGCCGCGGGGAACACGGCCTTCGCCGTCAACGGCAACTGGCAGATCACCTCGGCCGAGAAGGACGCCGCGTTCGAGTACGGGGTCGTGCCGATCCCCGTCGGTGAGGGCGGCTCGGTCTACCTCGGCGGTGAGGTGCAGAACGTGGGCGCCTTCTCCGAGAACAAGGCGCTCGCGCAGGAGTACCTCGAGCAGGAGTTCTTCTCGAAGCAGGGGCAGCTGACGCTGCTCGACGCCTTCGGCTCGATCCCCGCCCGTGCCGATGCAGCTGCCGACGACAAGGTCGGCAGCGACCCGATCCTTTCCCAGTTCGCGGCGATCCTCCAGGACGACGGCCACACCTCGCCTGACCCGGCGATCCCGTCCGAGAACGTCGCGAAGGTGCTGCAGACCGTCGGTGAGTCCTGGAGCGCGGCGGTCGCCGGCAGCGGGACCCCCGAGCAGCTCTCGAGCGACCTGATGACGACCCTGACGCCGCTGCTCCAGCAGTAGCAGACCCCGACGAGAGAACGGAGCGACCGTGAGCAGCACCTCGACCACGACCCGGAGACGATCCGGCGTCGGCGGCGGCCGACTGGGCTTCGCCGCACCGGGAGGAGTGCTGCTCGCGGCGCTGTCGCTCTACCCCATCTACCTGCTGATGAGGATGAGCGTCAGCGAGGTCAGCTCCGGAACCCTCAACGGGGACTGGCCGTTCGTCGGCGTCCAGAACTTCCTCGCGCTGCTCGAGGGCTCCGACCTCGGCGGCGCCACGCTGCGCACCGGGGCCTTCGTGGTCCTGGTCACGGTCGTCGGGGTCGTCGGAGGACTCGGAGCGGCGATCGCCCTCCGGTCCTCCCGACTGGGCAGTGCCTTCCTCCTCGGGATGATGGTGTTCATCTGGGCCATGCCGCCCGTGGTGAACGGCAGCATCTGGAAGTTCCTCCTCGCCGATCAGGGTCTGGTCAACACGCTCGTGCGGGCGACCGGCCTCTCGGCGGAGGGCGTCCCCTTCCTCTACGACGCGAGGTTCGCGCTGCTTTCGGTCGCGATCGTGAACGCCTGGGCCGTCATCCCCTTCAATGCGCTGGTCTTCCGGTCGGCTCTGCTGGGCATCGACCCCGAGATCCTCGAGGCGGCCTCGGTCGACGGCGCGAGCCGCTGGCAGGAGATCCGGAGCATCCTCATCCCCGCGGCGCGGCCGACCGCCGTCATCCTGGCGATCCTGACCGTCGTCTACGCCTTCCGCAGCTTCGACTTCATCTACGTGATGACCGCCGGCGGCCCCGGAGACGCGACGTCCACGCTGCCCTACCTCAGCTACTCCCAGGCCTTCGTCCAGCACGACTACGGACTTGGTTCCGCGACGGGCATCATCGCCCTCGCTATCGTGGCGGTCCTCGCCGTCGTCTACGTCCGATCGACCAGGAGCGAGTCCTGATGAGCACCCTCACCGCCCCCCTGACCCGCCTGCGAGGCGGCGCTGAGACCCGCGTCGCGCGACCGTCCCGCACCCGGGAGCCGGTCGCCTTCACCGTACGCGTGGTGCTCTACGTCCTGTACGGGCTGCCCCTTGTCTGGATCGTGCTCACCTCCCTCAAGCGCCAGGGCGACGTCGTCGGCGGAGCGATCCTCTCGGCGCCCTCCTTCGACGCCTATGCGGAGGCGCTCGCGAACCCCGCCCTCGCGACGGCGCTCGCCCAGTCGGCGCAGATCGCCCTCGGGACCACTGCACTGGTGCTCGCGCTCGGCGTCCCGTTCGCCTACGCGCTGCGCCGCGTCGACGGCGTCGTCGCCGGTCTCGTCCTCGGGCTGCTGATCTTCCTGCAGATGGTGCCGCAGACGGCGAGCATCATCCCTCTGTTCGCGATCTTCAGCAGGCTCGGTCTTCTGGACACCACCGCCGGTCTCGTCCTCGCCGATACGGCGATGTTGCTGCCGTGGGCCGTGCTGCTGCTGCGACCGTTCTTCGCCGCGGTGCCCGACGCCATCGAAGAGGCCGCCTCCATCGACGGGGCCGGTCGGCTGCGCACCTTCTTCGCCGTCGTCGTCCCGATCGTTCGAAACGGCATGGCGACGGTCGGCTCGCTGATCTTCCTCGTCGCCTGGGGTGAGTTCCTCTTCGCGATCAACCTCTTCCTCTCTCCGGTCAACTACCCGATCAGCGCTCTCATCGCGCAGCAGACGTCGGGGTACGGGATCGACTGGCCCGGGCTGATGGCTCTCGCGGTCATCTCCTCGCTGCCGCTGCTGGCCGTCTACGTGCTGTCGTTCCGGCTGCTGCGTGAGGGCCTCGCCGTCGGCAGCGTCAAGTAGCAGTCGTCCTTCCTCTCGTCCCGCGCCACTCTTGAAAGATCCCGTCATGACCTTCTCCCCAGCCCTGCCCGTTGACCCGGCCGCCGGGACCCTGACACCCCTCGCCATCGACCGGGTCCAGCTGGACCCGGAGGGGTTCTGGGGACGTCGGGTCGCCGTCAACGCGACCGCCACCTTCGAGCACAACCTCGGCTGGCTGGAGCGCGCCGGATGGCTGCGCAATTTCGAGCTCGCCGTCGGGGGCGGACTCGCCGAAGGCCGTCGCGGACGCGAGTTCGCCGACTCCGAGGTCTACAAGACCCTCGAAGGGCTCTGCTGGCACACCGCCGGACGTGAGGACCCGGAGACCGAATCGATCATCCGCGCTCTCACCGCCCGCATCGTCAGTGCGCAGGAGAGCGACGGCTATCTCGGCACCCGCTTCGGCCGGCACGGTCAGGCTGAGCGTTACAGCGACCTCGAGTGGGGCCATGAGCTGTACAACGCCGGACACCTCCTCCAGGCCGCGGTCGCGCGACTGCGCACCCACGGTGAGGACGGGTTCACGCAGGCCGCGCGCCGTCTCGCCGACCACATCTGCTCGGAGTTCGGGGCGGACGGCCGCCAGACGGTCTGCGGACATCCGGAGATCGAGGTCGCGCTCACGGAGTTCGCCCGCGCCACGGGGGAGGAGCGCTACCTCGAGCAAGCCCGCGTGTTCTTGGACCGCCGCGGTCACCAGAGCCTGGAAGACGTCGAGTTCGGTCGCGCCTACTTCCAGGACGACGTCCCGATCCGCGAGGCCAAGGTCCTCCGCGGACACGCGGTGCGCGCCCTCTACCTCACGTCCGCGGTGGTCGACGTCGCCGTGGACACTGATGACGCCGAGCTGCTCGCGATCGTCGAGCGGCAGTGGGAGGCCACAGTCGCACGCCGGACCTACATCACCGGTGGAATGGGCTCGCATCACCAGGACGAGGCGTTCGGCGCCGACTTCGAGCTACCCAACGACCGCGCGTACTGCGAGACCTGCGCCGGCGTGGGCTCGATCATGCTCTCGTGGAGGTTGCTGCTCGCCACCGGCCGCCCGCGCTACGCGGACCTGATCGAACGCACTCTGCACAACATCATCGCCACCGCCGTGTCCGAGGACGGCCGCTCCTTCTTCTACGCGAACACCCTCCACCGGCGCGAGCCGGGCGTCGCGTCCTCCCCGGAGGAGCAGTCCAAGCGCGCGGACTCCAGTCAGCGGGCGGCGTGGTTCGACGTCGCCTGCTGCCCCAACAACCTCGCCCGCACCTTCGCCTCGCTGTCCGGCTACCTCGCCACCACCGATGCGAAGGGTGTGCAGCTGCACCAGTACGCGTCCGCCACGATCTCCGCCGCTCTCCTCCAGGGAGACGTCTCGATGGAGGTCTCCAGCGACCTGCCGGAGCGGGGGCGAGTCGCCGTGACCATCACGCGCACACCCGTCGAGCCGTGGACTCTGACGCTGCGGATCCCGACCTGGGCGACGAACGCGGACGTCGTCGTCGTCTCCGCCGACGGGGATGCTGCCGAGACGCCGACCGGACCGTTCCACGGCACGCTCCACCTCGAACGGCGTTTCCGCGTCGGCGACCGGATCGAACTCGACCTCCCCTTCGAACCCGTCCTCGTGCAGCCCGACGAGAGGATCGATGCCACCCGCGGCACCGTCGCCGTCCAGCACGGACCGGACATCCTCTGCCTCGAGTCCGTCGACCTCCCCGCCGGCGCCCACGTCGACGACATCGCCCTGGACGCCGGAGCGGTCCCGATCGCACGAGAGGGGCGTGTGACGCTCGCCGGCAGCGTCGCCGAACGCGACGAGCACGAATGGCCCTTCTCCAGAATCCCTCGAACCCCGCACCGACGGCCGTTGACCGTGGCGCTCACCCCGTACCGGTCGTGGGGATCCCGAGGTCCCGTGTCGATGCGCATCTGGCTTCCCGTGAACCACTCCTGATTCCCGGGCGAGCTCCCACCGCCGGGCGGATCCTCGCTCCTCTGCGGCGGCCGCCGGTCACCGCATCCGCACTTCGACGAAGAAGGCAGGACATGTCCCTCCTCTCACGCAGAGCCTCTCGGCTGCTCGCGGCGCTCACGATCGGCGTCATCGCCGCAGCAGGATCGGTGGTGGTCGGCCAGACCGCCGACGCCGCCACCAGCTACCCCTACACGCTCGCCTCCGACAAGATCCGCGCGAGCTTCGCCGCGGACGGGTCGATGCAGTCGCTCAAGATCGTCGGCGACCTACACGACACCGAATACCTGATGAACCCGGACAGCGCTCCGGAGCAGGCCCGCGAGACGAACAGCAAGTACCGCCAGTGGTTCGGGAACCTGATGTTCTCCTACGCGAACGGCACGGGAGCAGTGTCGACCACCGGTGTCGGCGCGAACCCCTGGAAGACCGCGTGGACCTCCCAGTCGGCCGACGGCCGCACCGTCTCGGCGACGTCGAGCAGTGTGACGGTCACCCACCAGAACTCCACCAACGCGGAAGGCGTGAAGGGCTTCACCGTCACCGAGACGTACTCTCTCGCCTCCGACGGCTCCCTGGTCTGGAAGCAGGACGTCAAGAACACCGCGGCCACGCAGCTCGTCATCGGCGACTGGGGTGTCCCCGTTCCCGGCAACGAGCTATGGAGGCAGGGCGACTCGATCTACGAGACCCGGGTCCTCACACACTCCTACGTGGGTAAGAACGGCTCCTACGTCACTCTCGAGCGTCCCAGCGGCCAGGGCCCGTTCATCGCCATGACCGCCGACACCGCATCCGGCTCCGGCTTCGAGTACCAGGACCGCTGGCGCACCGAGGAAGTCGGCAACACCTCCTGGGCCTGGAACTCGGCGAACGAGAGCTCGAACATCAAGGGCCTCAACATCTACTACCCGCACTCCACCGCGATCCAGAAGACCAACCGCGGCTACCTCAGCTCCACCAGTGTCGCCATCGCGCCGGGCGCGACGAAGAGCTACACCTATCGCATCGGCAAGGTCGATGACGACGCAGCACTCAAGCAGACGATGTTCGATCGAGGGCTGCTCGACACCACGGTCGTCCCCGGACTCATCGTGCCCATCGACCGGCGCGCAGAGATGGCGTTCCGGATCAAGGGCACCATCACGTCAGTCACCGCGCGCAACCGCAACGACCTCAAGGGGTCAGCGCCCACGAACCCCGTCGTGACGTTCTCCCGGAGCAACGGCGACTACCGGATCTACGGGATGACCTTCGACCGCACGCAGCTGGGCGCCAACGACGTCACCGTCTCGTACACGGACCAGACCGGCGCCGCGCGGCAGTCCGTCCTCCAGTTCTCCGTGATCGACAGTGTCGCGGGACTCCTCGACACGCATGCGAAGTTCATGGTCGAGAAGACCCAGTGGAAGCCGTCCGACGGACTCTCCGCGAGCGACATCCGCAACTACACCTTCGACGACTGGATGATGAACGCCCCCGACGGCAGCCTCGCCACCACGACGAACGCCCCTCAGGGCCGCCGCAACGAGTACGCCGGCTACTACGGGCTCGGCGACGACTGGGGACTCCCGCACGGCCAGTTCCTCGCGGAGAAGCTCGTCGCCCTGCCCGACGCCACCCAGATCAAGGCCCTCGACGACTACCTCCAGAAGGCCGTCTGGGAGAACCTGATGGGGAACACGTCGCCCAGCGCCGCGCCGAAGTACACCGTCTACGACTTCTGGGAGCAGGGGAAGCCCGGCAGCCTGAACACCACGCCCGGCTACCGCGGCTACGCCTACCCGCACGTCTACAACACATTCTTCGGCATGTACAACATCGCCAAGCAGAACCCCTCCGCGATCGCCTACGCCCACCCCGCTCAGTGGTACCTGACGACGGCCTACGGGATCTTCAAGGAGCTCTACGAGGGACCCGTCGCCTACAACTGGGAGACCGGACTCATGGGTGAGCTCTCGACACCCGATCTCATCGCCGCATTGCGCGCCGAGGGACTGGACACGCAGGCCAACGACATCGAAGCGAAGATGGCGATCAAGTACGCCAACTTCTCCTCCAACGCCTACCCCTACGGCTCCGAGTACAGCTACGACAACACGGGGGAGGAGGCGGTCTACACCCTCGCCAAGCTCAATGTGAACGACGACAAGACGAACGCCCTGCGCGTCATGCGCGACATCGTCGCCAAGACGGAGGCCGCCCGCGGACGCATGCCCGTCTGGTACTGGTACTCCGACCCCACCACCATCACGGGCGAGAACTGGTGGCAGTTCCAGTACAGCGCCTCCCTCGCCGGCTACACGATGGACGACTACATCAACCACACCGCAGCACTCGAGACCGGAACCACGGCCATCACCGCCGCGCGCCGCGCCGAGCTGCAGCGCCTGAACTACGCCGGCAAGGTCGCAGGACTCGCGACCATCAACTCCGGCCAGATCAGCAACGCGCCGGCCAACATCGGAGCCGCATCGTGGTCGTACCAGGCCGAGCGCGGCAACCTCGGCACCCTCGGGGTCGGCGGAGGCGCGAACGTCAAGCTGAACAACGGCTGGCGGGGCATGACCGGCGAGAGCGATCTCGGACTGTGGGGCACCCTGCAGACCCTCAGCGCCGACGTCGTCACCGATGACCCGATCTTCGGAGTCGTCGGATACGGAGCGGACGTCTCGCGGGACGCCTACTCCACCACCGTCATCCCGAAGGACGGCCTGCAGCGCCGCCTCAACCTGGTGACCCAGCAGCTGTCGGTCGACCTCGAGAACGACGCCTACTCGCAGGCGATCGTCGGCTCGAACAGCGCCGACCTGCGCCTGGACATGCTCAACCGCACCGGCACCGCACACTCCGGCATCGCGGAGGTCAGCGGCCTCGCGCAGGGCAGCTACGCGGTCATCGTGAACGGCGTGCGCCAGCGCACCGTCAACGTCTACCGGCCCGCCTCTCTCGCGGGAACGCTTCCCGCGCCGGTCCGCGTCCCGTTCGATGCGCCCGCCGGCAGCACGTACATCGTCCACCTGGTCTCGACCGCCCCGGGCGCGAATGCGGCGCCGACCGTCAACGCCGGACCCGACCAGGCCGGGCTGTCCCTCGGACTCGATCCGATCCAGCTCAGCGGATCCGCCTCCGACGACGGACTCGGCTCGCCGAACGGAACCCTGACGACGCAGTGGAGCGTGCAGTCTGCTCCTGCCGGTGCCACCGCGACCTTCGCGTCGCCGACTGCTCGCCGCACGTCTGCGTCGGTGAGTACCGCCGGCAGCTACGTGTTCGCACTCCGGGCAAGCGACGGCGTCCTTGCGACCACCGACACGGTGTCCGTGACCGTTAAAGCCCTGCAGCCGCTCCCGGCCGACTGGGTGACCTACACCTTCGACTCATCGTCGAACGGCACCGTCCCCGACGCCTCCGGCAACGGCAACGCGCTCGCGCTCAAGGGGACGGCGGCAACCGCCACCGACGGCACGGCGAGCGTGCTGCGGCTGAACGGAAGCGACGGGGCCTTCGCCCAGCTGCCGTCGGACATCCTGTCACGCTCGAAGGACCTGACCATCTCGATGAGGGTGAAGGTCGATTCGATCTCCACCTTCAGCCGGCTGTTCGACTTCGGCAGCAGCACCCAGAAGTACGTGTTCCTCACGCCGAAGTCGACTGACGGGAAGCTAGGGCTCGCCCTCACGACCTCCGGTAATGGAGCGGAGACACGGATCTCGACGAACTTCACGATGCCCGCTGGGCAGTGGACCGACATCAAGGTGACCTTCAAGGCGAATACGAACGGCACGACGACGGGAACGATCTTCGCCAACGGAGTGCAGGTCGGGCAGAACACCGCCATGCCGCTCGCTCCGAAGGACCTAGGCCGCACCAGCGGCAACTTCCTCGGCAAGTCACAGTTCCCCGACCCGTACCTCGCCGGCAGCTTCGACAGCTTCGAGATCGACGGAGTCGTGCGCTAACGACACCCGAAAGACCAGCGCTGAACCGCTCGTCGCCCCCTCCTCACGCGGCGACGAGCGGTTCAGCACCTCTTCCCGCGCACAACTTCTGCGCATCAGCCCTCGCCCGCTGGCGCCACCGAGGGGCGAGCTGGTTGAGGTTGCTCGAGACGTACCCGATCGTGCTGCGGATGTTCATCAGATCCGCGGCAACTGACTTGAACTCCGCGTCCGTGATGACCGCGTCCTCGGCCGTCGCGGACTCGAACGGGGAAGTGCGACGCCCGCAGCGGGTCGAGCAGGCTGTCGCCGGCGACTACTCGCCGTCCTTCGCCCTCGCGCTGATGCAGAAGGACGCGGGGCTGATCCAGGCCTACGCGGACAGCGTCGGCGCACCCGTCCCCGGCGTCGCGACGGCCCGCCACTACATCGACGAGGCGATGGCCGCCGGCTTCGGCGGGGAGAACGCCTCGGCGCTGATCAAGGCGATCGCCGCGGAGGCCGACGTCGACCTGACCCGGCGCTGACCCTCCGCCCCGGGGTGCCCCTGCCCGGCCGTGACGGCCGCCGCAGGGGCTCCCCCGGCACCCTCCCCGTCCCGGCCGCGCCGCGTGCTTCACTGGAGGGATGACCACGCGTGACGACCACATCGCCGACTTCGCCGAGTTCCTGACCGCCTCCCCCTCCTCGTACCACGCGGCCGCCGAGGCGGCACGGCGCCTCGAGGGAGCCGGATTCACGGGGCTGGACGAGACGCAGGCGTGGCCCGCGGGGCCCGGCCGGTACTACGTCGTCCGCGACGGCGCGATCATCGCCTGGCACCTGCCCGAGGGCTCCGGGGCGACCACGCCCTTCCGCATCCTGGGCGCCCACACCGACTCCCCCGGCTTCATGCTCAAGCCCCGGCCGACGATCGGTTCGAAGGGCTGGCTGCAGGCCGGCGTCGAGATCTACGGCGGCCCGCTGCTCAACTCCTGGCTCGACCGCGAGCTCGAGCTGGCCGGGCGCGTGGTCACCCGCGACGGCTCGACGCGCCTGCTCCGGACCGGCCCGCTGCTGCGGATCCCGCAGCTCGCGATCCACCTCGACCGCACGGCGAACGAGGGACTCACCCTCGACCGCCAGAAGCACACCGTCCCCGTGTTCGGCATCGGCGACGCCTCCGAGGTCGACCTGCTCCAGCTGCTCGCCGCGCACGCCGGGCTCGACGACGCCTCCGACATCGCCGGCTACGACCTGCTCACCGCCGACACGCAGGCGCCGCGCCGCTTCGGCCTCGACGAGATGCTCCTCGCCGCCGGGCGGATGGACGATCTCAGCTCCGTGCACGCCGGCCTCGTCGCGCTCCTCGCGGCGAGCGCCGATCCCGCGGCGCCGCCCGCGCACATCAGCGTGCTCGCCGCCTTCGACCACGAGGAGCTCGGCTCGGCGAGCCGGTCCGGAGCGAGCGGGCCGTTCCTCGAGGACGTCCTCTCGCGCATCGGCACGGCCCTCGGCGCCGGCGTCGACGAGCGCGCCCGGGCGATCGCCGCCTCCTGGTGCCTCTCGGCCGACGCGGGCCACTCCGTGCACCCCAACTACTCCGAGAAGCACGATCCCGCGAACCAGCCGGTGGCCGGGAAGGGGCCGCTGCTCAAGATCAACGCGACGCAGCGCTACGCGACGGATGCGCGCGGCGCGGCGCTGTGGGCGGGCGTCTGCGAGCGCGCCGGGGTCGGGTACCAGGAGTTCGTCTCGAACAACTCGGTGCCGTGCGGATCGACGATCGGCCCGCTGACCGCGACCCGGCTCGGCATCTCCACGGTCGACGTGGGAGTGCCGCTGCTCTCGATGCACTCGGCGCGCGAGCTAGCCCACGTGGACGACCTGGTCGCCCTGACCGCGGCGATCGAGGCGTTCTTCACTCCCTGAGCCGGGTCCGGCGCGATCGGGGCACCGCGGCCTGGCGCACCCGCCGGACGGACCCCCGGCTCCGCTCAGTCGCCGGGCGGCCGCCGGCGCTGCTGCTTCGTCTCGGAGCGCTGCTGCTTCGCGGCGAGCCGGCGGCGGGTGGAGCCGCGCGTGGGCCGGGTCGGGCGCCGCGGGGCGGAGGGCGGCGCGAGGGCCGCGGTGATGATCCCGCGGAGCAGCTCGAGGGCCGTCTCGCGGTTGCGCAGCTGCGAGCGCTGCTGCGCCACCGTGACGGTGACCGCTCCGGAGACGAGCCGCCGCCCGAGGCGCTCGAGCAGACGCGAGCGCTGCTCGTCCGAGAGGGCCGTCGACTCTTCGACGTTCCAGGTGAGCTGAACGCGGCTGTCGGAGGTGTTCACGTGCTGCCCGCCGGGCCCGGAGGAGCGCGAGAACCGCCACTGCAGCTCCGATGCGGGGACGACGAGCCCCGGCCGCACCTCGAGATCCATGCGGCAAGCCTGGCACGCGCCCGCCTCCGAGCGGGAGCGCCGGCGATCCGCTCCCGGGTGCGGTGTCCTCTTGCGGACGTGTCCGCTACAGGCTCTTGTCCCCGCAGTGGTCACGTCCGGACACTGGAGAGGTGCCCGGGCGGGCGCATCGGCCGACTCCTCACTGCCACCCGAAGGCGTCGAGGGGTCGGCCGCACGGCTCGGTCCCGCGGGAGCTCAATCGCGCGGCACCGTCTCGGCGAGGTCGATCTCGCCGTCGTCCAGCGCTCCCGGCTCGAGCGCCTCCGGATCGACGAGCACCGGCTCTCCGGCACCGGCGTCGCCGTCGCGGGTGCGCGAGTCCGCCGCCCACGCCGTGCCGAGCGCGAAGAGCGTCGCCACTCCGTAGTGCTCCATCGCGGCGGCCACGCGGCGGCGGCCGGTCCGCGGATTCATGCCGAGCCGGTGCGACGCGGTCTCGAGCGTGACGCCCTGGCGCATCAGCCGGAGCAGCGGCAGCCAGCTCTGGTCGACGGCGCCGATCGGAGCGGCCTGCCGCCACAGGACCTCGAAGTACGACTCGACCAGCCCGGCCAGCGCCGCATGGCGCACGCCGAGCACGCTGGTCGGCTTCGTCTCGCCCCGCTCGAACGGGACGGCGAGGTGGTCGCCGTCGACCCAGAACCAGCTCGGCGGGCTCTCGAGGAGCCGGTACTCGACGCCCGCCGCCTGGTACGCCTCCACCCGGGCGAGCACCCGGGGGTCGCGCGCGCCGGCGGCCGGCATGATGACGCGCACCCGGTCCTTCGCCGCGAGCGCGTGCCCGAAGCGGATCGCCCGCTCCGTCGGCGGGTCGAGGAAACGCTCCACGTTCGGGAGCACCGCCACGAGCGAGCCGGAGTCGCGGCGGACGAGGTCGAACCAGAGGTCCTCGGACGCGTGCGGCCCGTGACGGAGGAGGGTCGGCACCGGATCCGTCGTGTCCTCGCCGACCCGCCAGGCGCCGAGCAGCATCGGCAGGCCCGCGACGACGCGCTCGATCCCGTCCAGGGACTCCCTGCCCGCCCGCCGCGCCGACTCCGTGTGCCGGGCGATGGCCGCGGCCGCCCACTCCATCGGCGCCGGGAAGTCGAGCTGATCGCCCTCGCCGCCCATGAGCCCCCGGCCGCGGAGCCGCTCGATCGCCGCGGCGACCTCGGCCTCGTCGATGTGGGTCAGCTCCGCCGCGTCGGCCAGCGTCGCCGGCCGTCCCCGCAGCAGCGCAGCCAGGAGTCCGTCGTCGTCCATGCGTCTCCTTCGCCGTGGTCCGTCACCCGAGGGTGCCGTCTCCGCGGTCGGGGAGCAAGGGACGCGCGGCGGACGGCGGGGAGCGGCCAGGCGGGGGCGGCGGATGAACTCGTGACGAGCACGGACCTCGGCTCACCTGAGGAGACCAGCCGGAAGATCAGGGCCGTCCCTGGTTCTCCGTCTTGATGCCTCCCCAGGCCTACTGTTCTGCGACGTCCCGTACGCGACCGGACTCCGAGCCCTTGAGAGAGGAGACGTCTGGTCGACTTCAGACGCTCGGGCTCCCGTCGTCGAGGTCCTCGTGGTGGCGGTCGACGTATCCAGCCATGCCGGGGACCGTGAAGGCGATCTGGCCGTGCTCGGGTGAGTAGACCAGTCCTTTGCTGATGAGCGCGGCACGGTAGGGCCCGAGGCTGGTTGTCGGGATACCCATTCGCTGCGTGACGAGAGCGGTGGAGGAGGGTCCCTCACCGTCGGCTGCCATGGCGCGGAGCATTCGTCGCTCTGAGCGCGTGGCTCGCTGCCATCGTGAGCGGAAGAATCCGGCATCGAGCTGTTCGGTCCCGTACTGTACTGCTGCCGTGGCGTCGGCCAGAGTGACAAGACGACTGGAGAGGTTCCATGCGGCCTGCCCGTACTCCTGAATGAAGTACGGGTAGCCGCCTGCGGCTTCGAGGAGAATCTCGAGCGCATCGGGAGCGAACTCAGCGCCGAGCCGCTCCGCGGGCTCTCGGAGAGCGTGCGCCGCATCGTCGCGAGAGAAGGTGCCTATCTGTCGGTAGTTGAAGAGGCGCTCGGCGTACGAACGCGTCTCGGTGAGGACACGGGGGAGATTCGGGAGGCCGGCGGCGATGATGTAGAACGGCCACTCCCGCTGGTTCGCCGCATGCTGAGCGGCGATGAGCGCACCCATCGTCTCCGCATCGAGGTCCTGCATCTCATCGACGAACACACCGAAGGCACGACGACGCTCCCCCAGAGCGGTGGAAACGTCTTCGACGAGCTCGAGGAGGTCGACTTCAGCGTCGCCGGAGTCGGCACGTCCGTCGTTGAGTGCGACTCCGAGTTCGATCCCCGTTGCACCGACCTTCGCATTGAACGAGGAGATCGTGCCGAGTGCTTCTCGCATCAGCGCCGTCGGCTTCGAGCGGGTGAGCTTGCGAGCGGACACGACGAGCTCTCGAGCCAGGGCACGCCTTACGGCCCGCGCGCCGCCTTCATCCCGACGCGCCTCGAGGCGCACCGTGAGCCACTCGAACGACTCCGCCATGCGGTGCATCTCGTTCAACAGCACCGTCTTGCCGACGCCGCGGAGGCCCGTGAGGACGATGCCGCGATCGCTCATTCCATGCGTGACACGAGCGCGGATCGTGTCGAACGCTTCGAGCTCGCCAGTCCGACCAACGAGCTCGGGCGGCCGCCGACCGGATCCAGGGCTGTAGGGGTTCTGCTCAGGCAACATCTAGCCGATGATAGTCACCTCTAGCCGAAACCTAATTCGTCGCTATCGACTGCAATCGTCCGCGCCGGCGCCACGTGGTGGCGACCATGCGATGCTGCGAACCCCCGTTCCAGCTTCCCTTCGAGTCGCCGCCGGGCAGCGCATCGGACCCTGCACGCTGAAGGGCGAGCGCGAGCCATGTCCGCTCCGACCGAGGATCGGCTCGCGCCGTCGATCCGGGTTCGGCCGGGCGCATGCTGCTGCGGTCACTCGGACAGCAGCGGGATCGAGCGGCCCACGCGCCTGCCGTACTCGGCGATGGCGCGGCCGACGGGGAGCCGCTCGGCCTCGTAGCGCTCGAGTGCCTCGTCGACCGGGTGCCGCGCGAGGGAGGCGGCGAGGGCCAGCGCGTCGCCCGCCGCCTTGGCCGCGCCCATGGCCGTGTGCGGCCGCACCGTCACGGCGGCGTCACCGAGGAGGGCGACCCGGCCGCGGACCGTCCGCGGCGGGACGTAGTCGACGATCGCCTGCAGGAAGGGCTGCGACTCGGCCAGGACGGCAGCCGCGAAGGGCGGCGGCAGGCGGTCGACCGCGTCCTCCTCGAGCCGGCGGCGGAGATCGGGAGCGAGATCGCCGGGCGCGAGGGACACGCTCTCCGACGGACGGCCGGACGCCGTCATCACTCCGCGGAGGGCGTCCTCGGAGAGGGGCCGGTACCAGACCCAGTTGTAGCGCCGTCGGCCGGGCTCCACCTCGCCGGCTGGTCCGGGGACGAGGTAGCCGAGCATGTGCTCGCCGGGCGCGGTGTAGAAGGCGAAGCGTCCGAGCAGAGTCGCCGCGGCCCCGGCGGGGAGCGCCGACTCCGGGATCAGCCCGCGCCAGGTCGAGTAGCCGGCGTAGCGGTTGCCCGGCGCCTCGGGCGCGACCGCCGCGCGCACGACGGATCCGAGGCCGTCGGCTCCGATGACGACGTCGAACTCCAGGCCGCTCCCGTCGCGCAGCTCGACGACGACCGGGTCCGTCCCGGTCGAGGGGCGCACCCCGGCGACGGCGTGGCCGAGGAGGTAGCGGTCGGCGGGGATCCGCGAGCGGAGCGTGTCGTAGAGGTGGTCCCACGACACCTGCGTCTGCGGGGAGGGGTCGCGGCCGATCACGCGCCCGGAGCGGTCGAGGGTGATCCGCTCGTGCGCGACGACGCCGACCCGCGCCTCGTCGTCGCGGCCGATCGCGTGCAGGAGGTCGATCAGGTCCTGCTGGGCCACCAGCCCGGCGCCCCGCCGCGACAGGCCCGTCGCCGACCGCTCGAGGACCGTCACGCGGTGCCCGTCGCGGACGAGCAGGGCCGCGGCGAACAGTCCGCCGATCGAGCCGCCGACGATCCCGACGTCGAGCGGGCGCACCGCTCCTCCTGCTGCCACGAGCGCGACCGTACCGGCGAGCGGGCGGCCCTCGTTCCTACAGACGGCGGAACAGCGCCCCTCAGGCGCGGTCGTCCGCCCGCAGCGACCGGATCATCCCGCGGAGCAGGCGCGCCGCCGCCTGCCGCTCCTCCTCCGCGAGCCCCTCCAGCATCCGCAGCTCCACCCCGCGGACGGCGGCGGACGCCTCGGCGAGGCTGCGGCGTCCGCGCTCAGTGAGCCGGGCGGGGAGCACCTTTCCGACCGGAGCGGCGTCGGGGCGGGTGACGACGCCGTCGCGCTCCAGAGTCTGCAGCAGGACGTTCATCGACTGCCGGGTGACGAAGGCGCCCCGCGCGAGCTCCGAGTTCGAGAGGCCCGGCCGCTGGGCGAGGAGCTCGAGGCAGGAGTAGTGGGTGACCGTCATCCCGAGCGGGCGGAGCACGGCCTCCATCGCCGCGCGCAGGGCGCTCGACGCCTCCTTGAGGAGGTAGCCGAGCGAGGTCTCGAGGTCGATGCCGTCTTGACTCATGTCAGTATTCTGACATACGCTCCAATGTGTCAGAAAGCTGACACAACCGAGGAGGAACCCAATGCCCGTCACCGGCCCCGACTTCGTCTCGCTCCAGGTCCGCGACCTCGCGGCGTCCCAGGCGTTCTACGAGCAGTACCTCGGCCTGGTCCGCTCGCCCGCCGGCCCGCCGCACGCCGTCGTCTTCACGACGACTCCGATCGCCTTCGCCCTGCGCGATCTCGCGCCCGGCACCGACCTCGACTCCGCCTCCCGCCCCGGGGTGGGCGCCGCGATCTGGCTGCACGCGACCGGCGTGCAGGAGATCCACGACGCGCTCGTCGCCGACGGGCACCCCGTCGTCGCGGCTCCCATCGACGGCCCGTTCGGGCGCACCTTCACCTTCGCCGACCCGGACGGCTACCACGTCACCCTGCACGACCGCGCCTGAGCGGGACGGTGCGGACCCTTGCCTGAGCTGAGCGGGGCAGAGCGGGACGGGACGGGGCAGAGCGCCTCAGCCCATCGCGCGCAGCTGGGCGGCGAAGAGGTGCAGCGAGCGGTCGACCTCGGGCAGCGCCGGCGTCCGGTTGAGGTGCCCGTGGGGCATGCCGGCGGCCAGGTGCCCGGTCACGGCGACGCCCGCCTCCGCGAGCTGGCGCAGGAGCAGCTCCGCTGACCCGCGCAGCTCGTCGTACTCGTTCACGACAACCGTGACCGGAGGCAGACCCGCCAGCGGCGCGGAGCCGGGCAGCGCCTCGACGGGGAGGTCGGAGATCCGCCCGAGGTAGGTGCGCACCATGCCCTCGATGCTCGACGGAGGGAAGCGGAGGACCGGCGGCAGCTCGCGCAGCTCGGCCGCGATCGCGTCGTCGACGGCGGGGTTGGGGAAGTGGGCGAAGGGGTAGGCCAGGAGCACGTGCTCCGGCAGCCGCGCACCGGCGTCGCGCTCGCGGAGGACCGCACCGAGGGCCAGGGCCGCTCCCGCGCTCGCGCCGCCGATCGCGACGGGTGTGGATCCGGACTCCGTGCTGCGGAGGTGCCGCCAGGCGGCGTGCACGTCGTCGAGCGGGACGGGGTAGCGGACGTCGGGGCCGGCGAGCCGGTAGTCGACGGAGACGACCCGGGCCCGCGCCCGGTGGGCAAGCTCCGCCGCGACGACGTGCGACTCGCGCATGTCGATGCTCCCGGCGGCGAACCCTCCTCCGTGCACCCAGAGCAGAGCGCGCTCGGGCGCGGCGGGTGAGTACACGCGCAGCGGGACCGGTCCGTGCAGGCCGGACGCCGTCTCCGTGACGACGTCGATCCCCTCGGGCAGCGACCAGGGCCCCGGATCCTCCTCGAACGCGGCCATGCGGGCGGTCTGCTCGGCGTCGAGCGGATACGCGAGGCCGGCCAGGAGGGGCAGCCGGGCGGCGAGGTACGGATCGAGCGGCATCGGCGCCTCCTGCGGGGTCGGGGTCGCGGACCACGCTAGCCCGGCCGCGGGTCCTCGAGCAGCGCCTGCTCAGCCGCGTCTCTGCAGGAGCAGCACGCCGTCCAGGAGCACGGCGGCCGTGCCGTCGGGAGCGGTCACGGCGCGCTCCCGCGTCTCGACGAGCTCCGCGGTCCACTCGGCCGGGTCGAGGGCCAGCTCGGCGAGCTCCTCCTCGGGGCCGACGAGGTGCATCGCTCCGTGGCGGTGGTCGTCGCCGCTCGCCCACGGCGGGGGCGCGGCGTGCGAGACGACGGCGAGGCGGCCGCCGGGAGCGACGACGGAGGCCGCCCGCCGCAGCACGTCGATCCGCGGGAACTCGGCCATCGAGTGCAGGAAGCTCGCCGTCACCAGATCGAACTCCCCCACGACCGGCCAGTCCTCGGCGAGGTCTGCCTGCACGAAGTCCACATCGGCGCCCCGCTCGGCCGCGGCCGCGCGCGCCCGGCCCAGCGCCGTCTCGGAGAGGTCGAGCCCGGTGATGCGCCAGCCGAGCGACGCCAGCCACAGCGCATCCGCCCCCTCGCCGGCGCCGAGGTCGAGGGCGCGGCCCGGCGGCAGCGAGCCGACCAGCCCGACCAGCGTCGCGTTCGGCCGGCCCGACCAGATCCGATCGGAGTCGGCGTAGCGCGCCTCCCACTGCTCGCGTGCGGTGCTCATGCTGCTCCTCGTCCCCGGGCGCAGGGGCACCCGCGTCGAGGATGCCGCGCCGCCGCTCCGGCCGCCAGCCGTCGTGCCGAACCGGCACGGGCACCCGTCCCGCGGACGACACGGCCGGACGGAGCCGCGGCGCCGCGCGGACCCGCCGGACGCACTTCCCCGACACGCCCCGCGCCGATTAGCGTCGGTGCATGGCCCTCCGACTCGAAGAGATCATCGTCGACTGCACCGACTTCCGGACCCTCGGGCACTGGTGGCAGGAGGCGCTCGGCTGGGACGTCGTGGACGAGGACGAGGACGGCATCGAGCTGCTCGCCCCGTCGGGCCGCGGGCCGAGCCTCCTCTTCCTCGACGTGCCCGAGCGCAAGACCGTGAAGAACCGCCTGCACCTGGATTTCGTGCCGGACGACCAGGAGGCGGAGGTCGCGCGGCTGGTCGGCCTGGGGGCGACGCGGTCCGATGTCGGGCAGGGCGAGCAGTCCTGGGTCGTGCTCGCCGACCCGGAGGGCAACGAGTTCTGCATCCTCTCGGCGCGGGAGTGAGAGCGCTTCCACTTTCCGGGACGGTTGTCGGGAAAGCGCTTCCATGCGCACGCATCGAAAAAGATTCTGAGAAGTCAAGGGTAGAACGATCGTTCTCGACTCCCTAGCATCGCCTCCGACGCGTTTTCCGCCTGGAGCGCGCGGAGCCGAGGAGTCACCGTGACCACCTACGACAGACCCGTCGCCGCCGTCGGCATGACGCAGTCGCAGCAGCAGGGCGAGCTGCTCGCCGGCCGCGCCCTCGAGTACCGCGCCTTCGGCCTCTACGCGTACGCCTACCGACTCACGCTGTCGGACTCCGCGGCGAGCGCCGCCCTCCGCCACGCCGCGGTCACCGTCCGCAGCGGACGGCCGCAGGGACTCGACGACACGGGCGCCCTCGACCTGATGCGCTCCGAGGTCGGGCGCGCGAGCGTGCAGCGCGGCGGCTCCGCGATGGAGCGCGCCGAGCCGGCCCCGCCGGCGATCCGCGAGGACGACCTGCTGCGCTCGGGCTTCCACCGCCGCCTGCACGCCCTGCCGACGCTCGAGCGCCAGGCCTGGCTGCTCCGGCACACCGGCGGCCACGACGTCGACGCGATCGCGGCGATGCTGCAGGAGCCGGCGGAGCGCATCCGCTCGGCCCTCGCCTCGGCCGCCCGCACGCTGGTCGAGGGCGAGCTGGCCGAGAGCGAGTCCGCGGAGTAGCGCGACACGAGGTGCCCGAGAGACGCCGGGTCCAGCCGGCGGCGCCCCTCAGGCGTCTGGGACCCGGCAGCGACACGGCGCGGCCGGGAGGACGGGGTCAGTCGAGGTAGTCGATGTCGTCCCACGGCTGGTGGACGTCACCGGTGTCGCGGTCGTCGTCCGGCACCTCGAGCTCCTCGAAGATCACCGGAACACCCGTCGAGATCAGGACGCTGACCTGGCGGTTGCCCACGATCACGAAGTCGACGAGGCCTCCTCCGGCCTGCGTCGCCTCGGTCGCCGACCGCTTCAGCTCGGCGACGTCGGTCCCCTGGGACAGCCCGTAGGTCTTGCCCTCGATGGTGACGGTGGTGCGGATCATGTGGCGCTGCTGCTCCTCGGCTCGATGGGTTCAGCGTACGAATCGCGACAGAGCGCTGCCAGGCCTTGCGGTGGAGGCCCGCGGCTGCCACGGGTGAAGGGGCCGGCTGAGGCGAGCGGCGTCCGGAGCCGAGGCCGGAAGCAGCGTGACGGGCCGCTCGGGCGGATCCGCCGCTCCTGACCTCGGTTCCGGACACCGGGCGGCGGAGTCAACCGGGCGCGCTCCACGGAGCTCCCGCCGTAGCGTGGAATCTGTCCGCACGTTCCGCATCCAGCGACAAGGAGGATCCGATGACCGAGAAGAACACTCCCGAGGACCCGCAGACCACCGACCCCGAGCACGTCGACCCCGAGACGGCCACCGACCCCGAGGGCGACCCGGTCGAGAACCCGTCGGGCTGACGCCCGCACCGGAACGGCCCGCGGCCACCGGGACACCGCTGAAAAGGCGGAGTCCCGGGGGTCGCGGGCCGTTCCCGTGTCCGGCGCCCGCCATACTGACGGAGTGCAGGCCGAGGACGACGAGCGCAGGGATCTCGAGCGGATCCTGTCGGCCCGACCCCGCGACGACGGCGCCGACCGGGACGAGCGGCGCGAGGCGCTGCGACGGCTCGGCGAGCTGGAGGCGGAGGACGCGCCTCCCGGAGTGACGCGGTCCGGCGCGCAGACCGGCGCCACGCCGTCCGTGGCACAGCCGGGCGCGGCGCATCCCTGGACGGCGACCGACTCGCTTCTCCCCCTGCCCGCGACCGCACTCCCGCTGTCGGCGACCGCCGGCTCCGGGACTCCGGAGTCGCCCGCCGAGCACCCCGACCGGCCGGCCCCGCGGACGCCGCACCCCCGCCGCCGCCGCCTCGTACTCGCCGCCGCGATCGTCGGCGGAGCCGCGGTCGGCGCGATCGTCCCCACCGCGCTCCTCCTCCCTCCGCCCGCGGACCCCGTCGCCCCGCCGACCGCCTCCGCGGATCCCGCCGACCGCTTCGCCGCGCTCGTCGAGGGCTGGGAGCCGACCACCGACGTCCCGCCGGGCCTCGCCCTGCTCGCCGGGGAGGCCGTCGTCTACGGCTCCGGGTTCGACACCGCCGAGAACGACCGCCTGCTGATCACCGAGCCGAACGGCACCACGGTGTGCCTCGCCGTGCAGCGCCCGGACGCGTCCTTCTTCGCCGGCTGCACCGGCTCGGAGGCGTTCTTCGCCGGGGAGCCCCTCCGGGTCAGCGGCACGACGCTCCGCAGCGGCGCCCCGGTGTACACGCAGATCCTGCTCCGCCCGGACGGGACGATCGAGGGCGGCTACCAGCTGGTGCCGGAGTCGCCGCAGCCCGAGGCGGAGGACCCCGGAACGGTGGAGTCCGGCTCGGTGGAGTCCGGGTCACCGGACCCCGCGACCAGCGAGCCCTGAGCCGCCGGGCCCGCGACCAGCAAGCGGTGAGCCCGCGACCAGCGAGCCGCTAGGCGCGCGTCGCCTCCGCCGCGTCCGCGATCACCTCGGCCGCGGACGCCGTCCGCTCCCACACCGCGCGCTGCCGCTCGGCGCCCGTGCCCCGCGCCAGGACCCGCTCGACGCCGCACGCCGCGACCTCCTCGTCGCCCGACTCCGCCAGCGCCCGACCCGCGTGGTCGAGCAGGCGCGCCAGTACTGCGGCGGCGGGGACCGGGCAGCCGTCGACCGGATCGATGAGGTCGCCGGTCGTGCCGTGGCGGCTCGCCAGCCAGGAGGAGACGGCGATCACCGGAGTCGGCAGCGGCACGGGCGGGACCCCGGCGCCCGCGTCGCGCACGGCCGTCTCGGCGAGCGCCCGGATCAGGACGGCGATCAGCGCCGAGTCCTCGGCGTGCAGCGGGACATCGGCGATGCGCACCTCGACGGTCGGGTGCGCACGGGAGAGACGGGCGTCGAAGTAGAGCATCCCCTCGTCCAGCAGCACGCCGCAGGAGGTGAGGGAGGCGACGACGCTCCGGTACTGCTCGAGGTCGCCCCAGATCCCGACCGGGCCGGCGGTGGGCCAGCGCCCCCACGACTGGTAGCGCCAGCTGGCGAAGCCGGTGTCGACGCCGGCGCTCAGCGGGGAGTTGGTGCTCAGGGCGAGGAGGGCGGGCAGCCAGCCGCGCAGCCGGTCGAGGACCGCGATCCCCTCCTCCGGCGACCCGATCCCGACATGGACGTGCAGGCCGCAGGTGAACTGCTCGCGGGCGACGAGGCCGAAGCGCTCGGCCATCCGGTCGTAGCGCTCGTCGGCCGAGAGGTGCGGCTCGAACGCGGCGGGGCTGGTCGCGACCGCGACGGCGCGGGCGCCGACCTCGCGGGCGGAGTCGTCGGCCAGGCGGCGGCCCTCGCGCAGTCCGGCCAGCAGCGCGTCGTGCGTGCGGGCGGGAGCGCCGACCGCCTCGATCTGCTCCGCCTTGAGCTCGGCGGCCAGGGCGACCGCCGCGGAGCCGCGGACGGAGCCGAGCAGCAGCGGCGCCGCGGGCGTCGGGAGGAACGTGCCGGCGTCGACGAGGAGGTACTCCTCCTCCACCCCGAAGGTGCGGGCGCTCATCGGAGCGCCTTCCGCTCGAGTCCCCCGCCGCAGCCCACCCGGTCATCCCACCGTGCCGGGCGCCCGCCGGGCAACCGTCCTCGGCCGATGTTCAGCGTCGGGACGCCCGCGACGCCGGCTCGCGGGCGGGCTGTCAAGGCCGGGTGCAGCGGGGCGCGGAGCGGCAGGATCGGAGCACACCCAGAACCGGAGGTCCCCGTGCCCGACAGCACTCCCGAGCAGGCCGAGTACGACGTCGCCGTCATCGGCGCAGGACCCGCGGGGACGGCCGCCGCCCTCCGCGCCGCGGAGCTGGGAGCGCGCGTGGTCGTGCTCGAGGCCGCGCGCGTCGGCGGCACCTGCGTCAACACCGGATGCGTGCCCACCCGCGTCCTCGCGAAGACGGCGCGGATGATGCGCGAGACCCGCTCCGCCGGCGACTACGGGATCGAGATCGGCACTCCCGTCCTCGACTGGGCCGCGACCGTGCGCCACGTGCACGAGCGCGTCGACCTGGTGCGCTCGATCAAGCGCGAGGCGCAGCGGTTCGAGGAGGCGGGGGTCGACCTGATCCACGAGGGCCGCGCCCGTTTCGTCGACGAGAGCACCCTCGTGCTCGACAGCGGGCGGCGGATCCGCGCGCGCTCGATCATGGTCTGCGTCGGCGGGCACTCGCGGCGGCTGCCGATCCCGGGCGCCGAGCTCGCGACCGTGCCGGAGGACGTGCTCGGGCTGACCGAGCTGCCGCGCCGCGTCGCCGTGATCGGCGGCGGCAACACGGGCGCCCAGCTCGTCACCGTCTTCAACGCCTTCGGCTCCGAGGTGACGCTCCTCGACGTCGCCCCGCGGATCCTGATGACCTCCGACTCCAGCATCTCCGAGCACGTCGGCGCCGCCTTCGAGCGCCAGGGCGTCCGCGTCCGCACCGGGATCGAGACGGTGTCGGGCATCGAGCGGCAGGACGACGGCTCGCTCGCGATCGCGTGGCGCGAGGGCGGCGAGGACCGCACGGCCGAGGTCGACGTGGTGATCATGGCCACCGGCTGGCCCGCCGACGTCGAGGACCTCGGACTCGAGAACGCGGGCATCGAGGTCGTCCGCTCGGCGATCCCCGCCGATCAGTACTTCCGCACGGTGGTGCCGCACATCTTCGCGGTCGGCGACGCGAACGGGCGCGACATGCTCGTGCAGGCGGCGCAGTTCGAGGCGGAGGCCGCCGCCGAGAACGCGGTGCTCGGCGCGAACCGGCGCACGCCTCAGTTCCTCCTGCCCGCGGGCGGATTCACGGACCCTGACTACGCGGGCGTCGGCTTCACGCAGGAGCAGGCTCGCGAGCGCGACCCGCAGTGCGTCGTCGCCTCGGTGCCGTTCTCCAATGTGGACCGCGCCGTCATCGACGACCGCGAGAACGGGTTCCTCACGCTGATCGCCGACCGGCGCCGCGAGCTGCTGCTCGGCGCGCACGCGGTCGGCGAGAACGCGATCGAGGTCGTGCAGTCGGTGACCACGGCGATGGCGGCCGGAGTCGACCTCGCGACCCTCGCGAACGTCCGCTTCGCCTACCCCACCTACAGCGCGGTGATCGGGATGGCGGCGCGCGCCCTGCTGGCCGAGCCCGCGCGCCCGACCGAGCTGGACTGACGCGCTACCCGATCCTCGGAGGCGGCGCCAGCCCCGAACCGGCGGCCCGCCGCCTCCGAACCACTGGAGACGGGCACTCCGCCCGCCCCGCCGAGAGGAACCCCTGTGCCGATCCCCGCTGTCGACTACAACCACGTCCGACTCACCGTCCGCGACATCGCCGTCTCGCGCCCCTTCTACGACTCCGTCTTCGGCTTCGACGTCGCCTTCGAGGCGCCGCCGGCCGACGCGTCGCCGGAGGAGAAGGAGCAGCTGGCGTTCGTGTTCGGCGGGGTGATCTACCAGTTCCCGGGCGGACTGCTCGGCCTGCGCCCCGTCGCGCCCGGCGACGACCGCTTCGACGAGGACCGGGTCGGGCTCGACCACGTCAGCTTCACCGTCCCCGACCTCGACGCGCTGAAGGCGGCCGCGGCCGTGCTCGACGACCTCGGCATCGCCCACGAGCCGATCAAGGACGCCGGCGGCATGAGCCTCCTCGAGTTCCGCGACCCCGACAACATCGCGCTCGAGATCACGTCCCCGAGCTGATCGGAGCAGCGCGCGTATCGAGATCTCCACGCACGAACGGGCAGGTCTCGATACGCCGCTTCGGGCTACTCGACCAGCAGAAGTCCCCGACATGCTGATCGAGTAGCGCGCTCAGCGCGCGTATCGAGATCCCCGCGCACGCACGGAGAGCGGACTACGGATGCCGCCGTCGGTACGGAGTCGTCGTCGACACCCGGACCAGGCCCGCGCGCTCCAGGATGGGCCGCGAGTACTCGGTCGAGTCGCTGTGCACGAGGGTCTTCCCGAGTGCCTGGGCGGAGGCGGCGCGGGCGGCCGTGACCAGGCCGTAGAGCCCGCGTCCGCGGTACTCCGGCAGCGTCGCTCCGCCCCAGATGCCGGCGAAGGCGGTGCCCGGGACGGGCTCGAGCCGGCCGCCGGACGCCATGCGCCCGTCGACCTCGGCGACCCACAGCTCCATGCCGTCGCCGCGCGCCAGGCGGGCGACGAGCGAATCGGCGATCGACACGTCGACCTCCTCCTCGAAGGCGGCGTCGATCATGGCGCTGAACGCGCGGACGTCCGGCTCGTCGACGACCCGCCGCAGCACGACCCCCTCCGGGACCGGCCGGTCCGAAAGCAGCGCCTCGACCGGGCCGATCATGATCGACTCGGCCTCGTCCGGCGCGAAGCCGTTCGCGACGAGCGCGTCGTGCAGGCCCGGGGCCTCGTCGTGGCTGCGGGTCTTCCACTCGACGCGGGTGATGCCGGGATCGGCGTCGAAGTGCGCGCAGGCCGCGGCGACCAGGCGGGCGATCTCCGCGGAGGAGGCGCCGGCGAGGTCGCGGTAGGTGACGAAGCCGCGTCCGCCGGCGAAGGTCACCAGACGCAGAGGCCCCTCCCGCGTCACGGAGACGGCGCTCGGGGTCTCGGCGTCGGAGCGGAGCTGGTCGTCGTAGGCGCGGAGGTAGTCGGAGCTCATCGCCCCGACGCTACCCCCGGACCCGGGCGATCAGGTCCTGGATGAAGGGGATGACGTCCTTCGCCTGGTCGACGCTGGCGAATCCGGTCGCGACGAGCGGCCAGATCGAGCCGATGAGCGTCGCGATCACGGCGGCCACCGCGGCGACCCAGGCGAGGGCCGCGTTGCGGGAGAGCAACGCGACGGCGAGGCAGGCCAGGCCGACCGCGTAGCTGAGGACGATCGACAGGACGATCGCGCCGACCGGGACGTCGAGCGCCCCGGCCGTGGTGCCGTCGGCCGCGCCGATCAGCCCGAGGACGGGCAGCAGCACGGCGACGACGACCACGAACGAGAGCACGACGCCCGTGCCGAGCGCGATCCAGGCCGCACGCGGCTTGCGTCGCGCGCCGTACGAGCGGGTGCGCACGGGACTACTCCCGACCGGCGGCGGACGACGCGCGGTCGTCCTCGGAGCGGTGGGCGTCGGCGTCGTCGGACGCGTCGTCGCGATCGGCCGCGGCCTCGTCGCGCTCGACGTGCTCGGACTCCTCCGCCGGAGCGACCTCGACGGTCGCGGTGCGGGGGTCGCCGTCGTCGTCGACCGGCTCGACCTGGACGCGGACCACGAACTCCGCGGTCTCGACGACGGCCGGGGCCGCGTGCGTCTCGACGCGGGGGTCGTCCTCGTCGCGCTCGGCGGCGCGCTCGTCGTCGGCCGTCTTCTGGGCGGCTGCGCGCTCGTCGCGCTCGTCGGCCGCGCGGTCCATCGCGTCCGCGGCGTCGTCGGCGGCATCCGCCAGGCGTCCGCGGGCGGAGTCGACGGCACCGGAGACGGCGTCGCGAGCGTTCCCGGCGGCCTCCTTGGCGGAGTCGCGGGCGTCGGACGCGGCGCGCTTGGCGGTGTCGACGAGCGGCTCCTCGTCCTCCTCCGGATTCTCGATCGGGTCGAACGGGCCGTGGACGTCGGTCGCCTCGACGTTGACGACGACGTGGCCGCCGGCGACCGGCTCCGCCACGCGCTGCACCTGATCGCGCACGGCGTCCAGGACCTCGCGGACGGGGTGGGGGTACTCGACGACGAGGTCGATGTCGACGGTGGTGACGCCGTCGGCCTTCGAAACCGTGACTCCGGGGACGGTGCTGGTGCCCAGCACGCGGCGGGAGGCGCGGTCGAGGCCGCGGGCGACGGCTCCGCCGAGGTGGTGGACGCCGGACACGCGCTGGGCGCTCTCGCCGGCGGCGGTCGCGACCCGGCTCTCGGTCGACTCGGGCTCGGACGGCTTCCCGTCGCGGCGGGCGGACTCGCGCCGGCTCTGCTCGTTCGGGGTCGGCTGCTCATCGGTGCGGATGCGCTCGACGGTGCCGGGCTCCATCGGATCGGACATGGGGTGCTCCTTCAGAAAGACTTCCATCCCGCCTGAGCGGGGCTCTCCGGCCCTCCCGATCGGGAGGGCCGGACGGTGGTGCCGGCGGCTACTGCACGCGGGCGGTGCCGCTCATCTTCGTCCGCAGACCGCTGACGATCTGGATGACGACGGGCGTCTCCTCGCCGAGGAGGGCGTCCCACTGGCGGACGGCCTGGTCGACCGTCTGCCGGGTGCGGGCGGGCGAGGCGCCGCGGCGGGTGTGCGCGGTGACGCGCAGCACCTTCTGGTGCTTGATCTCGAACGCGGTCACGTCGACCGCGACGATGGACGGCTCCTGCGACAGGGCCTCCTCGAGGACCTGCTCGGCGACCTTCGCGTCGATGGTGACGGAGCCGCCGGTGGGCGTCCCCGCTCCCTCTCCGGAGCCGACGCGCAGCAGCGTGGAGGTGCGGCCGCGGCCCTGGCGCACGATGAAGCGCACCAGCAGCAGGATGAGGACGAGCGCGACGACCGCGATGACCCAGAGGATCCACGGGGTGCCGCCCGAGAGGGCCTGGCTCGTGGGGTCGGCCGCGTCCTGCGCGGCGGTGGACACGTTCTCCTGCACCTGCGGGAGCAGCGACCCCACCGCGACGGCGCCGCCGGCGAGGAGGAGGACGAGGCCCACGACGAACAGGAGCAGCCGGTTGAGGAATCGGTTCGTGGTGGTCATCAGCGGACCGTTCCCTTCTCGGACAGGCGCACCTTGGAGCGCAGGCGCGGGGTGCAGTCGAACGTGGCGAGCTCGGCGTCGACGGCCTCGCGGATCGGCGTGACGTCGACGCTGCGGCCGGAGGTGCGGGAGACCGTCACGTCGACGACGCGGGATCCGACCGACACCGACACGTTGTCCGGGTCGACGTCACCGGCGTAGCCGGCGGTGCGGGCGACGGCCTGCGCGATGACGCGGTCGTCGACGATCGCCGCGGTGCGGTCGGTGCTGACGGCGCGACGGCCGCGACGGCCGGGCTTGAGCGACACGACGATCAGGACGAGCCCGATCAGCGCGAGCACGGCGCCGGCGGCGGCGGTCAGCGCGATGGGCGCCGCGGCCGCGTTGAGCAGCGAGGACGCTCCGTCCTGCGGGGCCACGAGCAGCGCGGGCTGGCCGAGGACGGCGAGGACCGCCTCCGTGCCCAGCCACGCGAACAGGAGGATGAGCAGGACGGCGAGGACGATCGCCGATCCGGAGCGGGACGAGTGCGTCTCGCGCCGCACCAGGCGCGGGTAGAGCGCCCGGCCGGCAGTGGTGGGAGTCGTCACGACACCCTCCTTCGTTCTCGGAGGTCGGCACCGGTGATCCGGAGGTCGACCCGGCCGATCGTGGAGCCCGTCAGTTCGAGGCAGCGCGAGCGGATGGTCGTCTGCGCCCGGCTGAGTCGGTCCAGCAGCGTCCCGGAGGAGCGGCGGCCCGTCTCGCCCAGGGGCGTGACGTGGATGGGGGCGTGCGCGACGACGTGGAGGCGTCCTCCCTCGTCGTCGAGCTCGACGGACACGTCGGACGAGTTCACGTCCAGCGCCTCCGCGGTGACGGCCGACACGACTCGGCGCACGGCGCGCGAGCTGATCGTCGTGCGGCCGTGGCTGGCCTCGTCGGCCATCACCGCCGCGGTCACGAGGACCGCCGCCCGCGGAGGGTGTCGCCGAGGGAGCGAAGGTCGAGCTTGCCCTCGACGACCCGCCCGACGCCGTAGCCGATCGCCATGGCGAGGGCGACCCAGAGGAGCGCCCAGAAGCCGAAGACGAGGGCGGTCAGCGCGAGGACCGCGCCGAGGACCAGGCCGATGTGGGACGGAGTCACTTGACGCGGCTCTCGGTCTCGTCGTCCTTGTCGTCCGAGGGGATGAAGACGTCGGAGATGGTGACGTTCACCTCGGCGACCTCCATGCCGACGACCGAGGAGATGGCCTCGGAGACGGCGGAGCGGATGCTGTCGGCGAGCTTCTGCAGCGCGACGGGGTACTCGGCGACGACGGTGATGTCGGCGGCGACCTGCTTCTCGCCGACCTCGACGGAGATGCCCTGGCCGCGGTCCTGCGCGTTGATCGCGTTGCGGATGGCGCCGATGGCGCGGGCGGCGCCGTTGCCCAGGTCGTGCACGCCGGGGACCTCGCGGGCCGCGATGCCGGCGACCTTCTCGACGACGCCGTCGGCGATCGTGTTCTTGCCGGCCGAGGTGGCGGTGCCGTGCTTGGCCGAGGAGGCGTTGGCGAGGCTGGTGGGGGTGACGTTGGTCATGATCTTCTCCAGATGGTCAGAGGTCGTGGCCGGGGCCGCGGTGCTCACGATCCGTGGCACATGATGAAGACGTGGCCCGGGGCCCGGACGTCCCGGTGGCTCAGCCAAGGTGCAGGGAACGTCGAGCGGAGATGCGTTTCGCGGCCACCGGCGTCCACAGGCCTCGGCGGCGTACTCGCTGAGCGGCCAGCGGAGTGCACAGCCGCGTCAGGCCGCGGTCGCCGTCCCCGCCGGGAGCCGGCGGTCGCGCCGACGGGTGAGGGCGCGGCGCCAGGCGGGGCTCCACCGCTCCTCGACGACCGCGTTGAGGCCCCAGGACAGCAGGAGGACGACGCCGAAGGCGACGAGTCCGGCTCCGTCGCGGCCGATCAGCGGCCAGAGCGCGCTGACGATCGCGCTGCCCACGACCAGATGGAGGATGTAGAGCGAGTAGCTGATCCGCCCGAGCCAGAGCAGCGGCGCCCATCGCAGCACGGCGGTCCGGCGCCGCATCGCGACGACCGCGACGGCCGCGCAGACGCCGAGGACGACCGCTCCGTCCGGCCCGCCCTGGAGGAGCTGGGCGTTCAGGGCCGCGATCAGAGCCGCCGGCACGGCGAGGAGCTCGAAGCGCCCCTGGCGTCGCGAGAGGAACAGCAGCATCCCGACGCAGAAGAGCGGTCCGTACTCGGCCAGCGTCAGGTTCGCCAGGACCCGGACGGCGACCGGCGCCGAGACGACGTCGACGCCTCCCGAGGCGAGGTGAGCGGCGACGGAGGCGGTCACGGCGACGCCGAGCCAGACGACCACCAGCACGCGGACCAGCCGATCCGTGAACCGGCACTTCGTGAGGACGAGCACGAGCAGCACCAGCAGGTAGAACTGCATCTCGACGGCCAGCGTCCAGAACGCGCCGTTCACATTGGGTACCAGCAGCAGCCGCTGCACCATGGTGAAGTTGAGCAGCAGCTCCAGCGGCGTGAGGTCGGTGCCGGGGACGCGGGCGAGAGCGCCGACGACGATCGAGACGACCACCGCGATCCAGTAGGCCGGGTAGAGGCGGCTGACGCGGGAGATCGCGAAGTCCGACGGCCGCCGCGCGCGGTCCGCGGACATCAGGATCACGAAGCCGCTGATGACGAAGAAGAGCTGGACGCCGAACTCGCCGAACGGGAGCGCGAAGGATCCCGGCGGTGCATCGGGATGATCGAGCGAGAACGCGGTGGTGAAGTGGTAGACGACCACGCCGAGGGCGGCGAGGCCGCGCAGACCGTCGAGCTCGACGAAGCGTGACGCCACGGCTCCCCCGCTCCGGAGCCCCCGCCCCTCGCTCGAGTGTTCCAGAGCGCTCCGGCCGCCCGCGCGTCGTCCTTCCGTCGTTCCGCGCCCGGCACCCGCCTCGACCCGCATCCCGTCGGCGGAGGCGCGGAGAGGGCGGCGCTACGCTCCCGGGATGGATGCGGAGCGCGCGGGCGAGGGTATGCCGAGCGGTTCGTCGCGGATGCGATCGCGTCGGCCTCGCGCATGACCGAGCGCGGGCTCCTCCCCGCGGAGGAGCAGCGCGTCAGGCCTCGTGCAGGTGGCGGTCGAGCGTCATCCAGTTCTCCCGGCTGAGGCGGGCGGCGCCGTCCGTGTCGCCCGCACGGAGGGACTCCACGATCGCGCGGTGCTGCTCCACGGATCCGCGGGCAGCGAGGGAGGCGAAGCGCTGGCGCTCGGCACGGCGGATGAGCGGAGTGGCCTGCTCGAGCACGTCCTCGATCATCCCGTTGCCGCTGAGCCCGGTGAGTACCGCGTGGAACGCGTCGTCGGAGCGCAGCGCCAGCTCGACGTCGCCCTCCGCCAGCGCCCGCGCGAAGTCGTCGTTCGCCGACTCCATCGCGGCGAGCGCCTCCGGAGTGACGGCCGGGCCGGCGAGGCGCGTGGCGAGCTCGTGCATGGCGGCGGCGATCTGCTGGGCGTCGCTGATGCTCTCGGCCGTGGCGGGGGTCACGATCGTCGCCCGGCCGGGCTTGGCCGAGACGAGGCCGACGCGGGCCAGCCGGAGCAGCGCCTCCCGGATCGGCGTCCGGCTGACCCCGAGCCAGGCCTCGAGCTCCTGGTCGCGGAGGCGCCCCCAGTAGGCGCGCGAACCTGATGCCCCCACCGGCGCCGGAGAAGCCTCGCGCTTCTCGATGAGCGAGAGGACCTAAGCTCGCACACGTGGCCGCCGGCGCAGTGATGTACAACTTCGCGATACAGCTGGCTGATGTGGACCGCGGCGTCTACGAGGACATCACGCTGCGAGCCGCTCGGCACCCCTCCGAGACCGACGCGTACATGATGACGCGCGTGCTCGCGTACTGCCTCGAATACGTGGAGGGCATCACCTTCAGCGAGGGGATCTCGTCGACGGCGACCGAGCCGGCGGTGCTGGTCCGCGATCTCACCGGCAGGCTGACCACGTGGATCGAGGTGGGCGCGCCGGACGCCGAGCGACTGCACTTCGGGAGCAGACTGGCCGACCGCACGACGGTCTACACGCATCGCAACCCGGAGAAGGTGATCGCGGCGTGGTCCGGCAAGCGCGTCCACGAGCTCGAGCAGATCACCGTGCAGAGCTTCGACCAGGGGTTCCTGGATGCCGCGGTCGCGGTACTGGAGCGCCGCAACACGCTGACCGTGTCGGTCGTCGAGGGGCAGCTGTATCTCGAGTTCAACGGCGTGACGTCGAGCAGCGACATCCACGTGCATCAGCCGGGCTGAGCCGGCGCCGAGTGTCACGAGGTCCGCGTCCGGAAGACCGGTCGGAGGACACGATGGAGCATCCTCCGAGACGGTCCCTCGGGACGCACCCGGAGACGACGAGGGCCGGCACCGCCGTGAGACGGTCCGGGCCATCGGGCACGCTGGGGCTGCGCGTCAGCGGCGCAGCGTGTGGCTCGGCTTCTCGTCGAAGCGCACCTGGTACGCGCTCGCGAAGCGGCCGAGGTTGCCGAAGCCCCACTCGCGGGCGACCGCGGCGACGGTGGTCGAGCAGGGGTCGCCGGCGACCAGGTCGGAGTGGGCGCGGTCCAGGCGCACGTCGCGCAGGTAGACCGACGGCGACACCCCGAGGTGCCGCTTCGTCGCCTGCTGCAGCGTGCGGGTGTGCAGACCGGCCGCGCGGGCGGCGTCGGCCGGAGTGATCGGCTCGTGGGCGTGGTGCTGGAGGAAGTCGAGCGCCACCCGGGTGCGGGAGGCGGACGGGCGCCGCAGCACGGCCGGCACGTCCCACGCGCGCCACGGGAACAGCAGGAGCAGCACGCGGGCGAGGTCGAGCTCGGCGGTGAAGCGCACGAGCGGAGTGATCGCGGCCGTCGCGAGCGCGGCGCTCGCCTCCGTCACCGCGGCGCGCCAGCGGGCGAGGACGCCGGGGTCGGCGTCCGCCGCGTGGTCGAAGGAGACGGGCTGGCGGGGGCCGGCGTGCGTCTCGGTCGCGACGTCCTCGAGGAACCCGGGGGCGAAGTGGATGAGGTTCTGCCGGTGCGGCTCGAACTCGAGCCCGAACTGGCGCTCCGCGGGGAACAGGAACGGGGCCGACAGCGCGCCGGTCCGGGTGAACGGCGGCAGGTTCAGGCGTCCGCCGCCGGCGCGGAACCAGCCGACGACGTACTCCTTCAGGTGGGGGACCTGGCCGGTGAGGGCGCCGGAGCAGTCGGAGGTGCGCAGGGTCACCCGGTCGCTGCCGCGGACGGCGTAGCGGTAGGAGAAGCCGCGCTGCGACGGAGCGACGCGGAACTCGCCTCCGCCGTACGCCTCGGAGTAGACGGCGGACGCGGCGGTCGGATCGTCGCCGGAGGCTTCGTAGCGCCGGTCGGCCCGCTCGTCGCCCGCGAAGGGGCTGCCGAGGGTGAAGGTCGACTCGCTCATGACGTCCGCCCGGGGCGGCGGCGGAGGGAGCAGTGCATGGGGGACTTCTTCCGGGTTCGGGGTCCGTGCGCTCCGGGGGACGCACGAGGGGTACGGAATCAAGACGTGTCGAGGAGCCGGAATGTCACGAATCCCGTCTCGAGACGTCCCCCATCGGCGGCACTCGCAATCCGGCCAGCGGATTCGGCGGCCCGTTGTCAAGGCTGGTAGTCATGCCGGACGGCGCCCCACACTGAGGGCACCGGCGCGCGGGGACACCGCGCGCGGGACCGCGGAGGAGGCGCTCATCGACGACGACCCCCTCCTGAACGCGTCCGACGCGACCCTCGCCGCGCGCGCCGTCGACGGCGACGTGCAGGCGTTCGAGCAGCTCGCCCGCCGCCACGGCGCCCTCATGCGCGTCTACGCCGCGAAGCTCCTCGGCTCCGAGGCGGAGTCCGAGGACGTGGTGCAAGAGGCGTTCCTCACCGGCTGGCGGCGTCTGGCCGATCTCGACAGCCCGGCGCACATCCGCAACTGGCTGATGCGCATCGTCACCCACAAGGCGATCGATCGGATCCGCGTCCGCCGCCGCCACGACGACATCGACGACTGGGATCCGCCCGCGCCGCCCGAGCACTCCCCCGAGCGCATCGTCGAGGCACGACTCCAGCTGGACGCGGTCTGGGAAGCGCTGGACCGATTGCCTGCTGATCAGCGACGCTGTTGGCTACTCCGCGAGACCGCCGGCTACAGCTACCAGGAGATCGCCGACGCTCTCGAACTCCCCGTCTCGACGGTCCGCGGCCTCCTCGCCCGGGCCCGTCGATTCCTGCTCCACGAATTGGAGGCATGGCGATGACCGACGACGCCGCCGTGCCCGAGGACGACCTCGACGGCCACACGCTCGAGGAGCTGGGCGAGTACCTCGACCGCGGTCGCGAGCCGCGCGACCCCTCGATCGAGAACTCCGCCGCGTGCCGGCTCGCTCTCGCGAACCTCACCCGCCTCACCGAGCTCTCGGCGCGGGCGCTGCGGCAGGAGGCCGACCGCGAGCCCGACCGCGACGAGGTCTGGATCGCCGGCCTGCTCGACGCGATCCGCTCCGAGGTGCGCTCCGGCCGCGACATCCCCGTCCGCCACCCCGACCCGACCCTCCGCCTGGCGCTCACGGAGGCGGCCGTGCGCGGGATGATCCGCCGCGCCGGCGACACGATGGGCGGCGTCATCATGGGCCGCTGCACCCTCGACGGCGACGTCTCGGCTCCCGGCGCCGTGGTGCGGATCGACGTGACCTGCGCCCTCGAGTTCGGCCTGCCGGTCGCCGTGGCCGCCGACCGCCTGCGCGAGCGCATCCGCTACGCCCTCGAGCGCCACACCGAGCTGACCGTCGGCGCGATCGACGTGACGGTCGACGACGTGTACCCCCACCGGGAGGAGCGGGAATGACCGACGACACCGAGCTCTCGCAGCGGCTGACCGCCGAGATCCGCGACATCGAGGGCGTCGCGGGGGTCTATCCCGCCCAGCCGATCGTCGAGGCCGCGGCCGACGCGCTCGCCGTGAAACTGGACCTGCGGCAGCCCGACGTGCTGGTCGACATCGACCGGTCGGAGGGGTTCACCACGGTGAGCGCGCACATCGCCGCGTCCGCCGCACTGCCGGCCCCCGAGACGCTCCGGCTGGTGGGCGAGCGGATGCACGCGCTGCTCGCCGCCGACCCGTCGGTCTCGGGGCCGCTCGCCGTGAACGTGAAGGTGCGCCTCATCGAGGATTCGGGGCGCGCCGAGCACTGAGCGGGGCCGCCGCCGCCCCCCTCCCGCGAGAGGCCACCCGAGTACCTCGCGCGGCGTGCCGCGTACCGAGGTGGCGTCTCGCGGAAGGGATCAGGGGCAGCCCGTCCGGGTCAGCAGGAGACGAGGCGGTCGAAGCGGGACGCGACTCCCGAGCTGTCGCTGAACTTGCGGTTGATGACGCTCATCGTGTTGCAGCCGCTGTCCGGGCCGTTCTTCCAGATGACCTTGACGTTGCTCGCCTGGTCGCAGTGCCACCACACCGTGACCTGCGCGCGACCCAGGGAGTCGCGCTGCGAGCGGACCTCGTAGCAGTTGCCCGGGCCGCCGTTCCGGTAGACGAGCTGCCCGGCGGAGGCGGGGGTCGCGACGGCGACGGCCCCTCCGAGGGCGAGGGCGATCGCGGCGAGCGTGGCCGTGAGACGACGGTGCATGGTGTTCTCCTTCGAACGGGCGATCGGAGGCGACGGCGGCCGCGCCTCTGCCAGCACCCTGGACCCGGCCGTCCTCCGGCCCATGTCCCGGACCCCCTTTGCGAGATGCCGCTCGGAGACGCCTCGCGCGGCGGGTCGCGTACCGGAGCGGCATCTCGCGCGGGGGATCAGAGGCGGGCCGGGCGAGCCCCGCCGCGGGCCGTTCGGGGGTCGGCGGCGCTCTTGTGCGCCGAGCCGCCGGGGTCCACCATCGAGCGACGGCCCCCGCCCGGGGCGGCCGCACCCGACGGGTCAGGGGCGCCATGCGGTCGCGAGGTCTGCTCTTCTGCCTGATCCCGCCGATCCTCTGGGGCGGCATGCTCCCGGTCGCGGACAGCATCGCGGCGACGGTCGACTCCTTCTTCATGACCCTCATCCGCTACACCGCCGCCGCGGTCGTCCTGGCCGCGCTGCTCGCCCGGGCGGAGGGGCTCCGCGCCTTCCGGCTCGACGGCCGCGGGTGGCGGCTGGCGCTGCTCGGCGCCTCCGGATTCGCCGGCTTCGGCCTGCTCGCCTTCACGGCTCTGCGGTTCACCTCGGCCCCGAACGTCAGCCTGATGATGGGGATGATGCCCGCGATCGGCGCAGTGCTCGCGAGCATCGGCGCTCGTCGCCTGCCGCCGGCCGCCACCGTCGGCTGCATCCTGCTCGCGCTCGCCGGAGTCGCGCTCGTCGTCACCCGCGGCGACGTCGCCCTCCTCCTCGACGGCGAGCTGGGGTTCGGCGAGCTGCTCGCCCTGCTCGGAGCGATCTGCTGGGTCGTCTACACGCGCGGAGCCGCGGCCTTCCCCGGCTGGTCGGCGCTGCGGTACTCGACGCTCACCACCGCGCTCGGCTGCCCCTCGATCGCCGTCGCGGTCGCCGTGGCGACGGCCACCGGCTCCGCGCACCCGCCGACCGGGGCCGAGGTGCTCGCGGCATGGCCGCAGCTGGCCTACCTGATCCTCCTGGCCGGCGTCGTCGCCGTGCTGCTGTGGAACGCCGGCATCAAGCTGCTCGGCGCCCTCAACGGCACGCTCTTCCAGAACCTCGTCCCGGTCACGACCTTCGCGATCAGCATGGCGGGCGGCTACCGACCGGGGCCCGTCGCCCTGCTCGGCGCGGCCATCGTCGTGACGGCGCTGCTGCTCAACAACTGGGCGACGCGGCGCGCGGCCGCGGTCGCCGCGCGTCCCGCGGCGGTGCCGGCTCCGGTGCGCTGAGCGCACCGCGGGAGCCTCCCGCTCGGGGCGGTCACTGGTCGGAGTTGCCGGCCCAGCGGACGGAGCCCTGCGCCTCCTCCTTGCTGATCGGGGACACTGTGCGGCAGTGCGAGCACTCGAGCAGGTAGCGGGTCGAGACGGTCAGGACGGGGACGAAGAAGAGCGAGAGGCGCGTCCGGCGGCGGAGGATCCGCTGCTCGTCGCGCTGCCCGCAGACGCGGCAGACGAAGACGAGCGTCCGGAGGAGGTCCTCGACGGCTCGGGTCCCGAAGATGAGGAGCATGCGTCCGAGCGTAGGGAGCAGGGCGCGCTCGGCGGAGGGGGTTGCCGGGGCGCCGTCGCCGCGTAGCGCCGGGCGCAGACGACCACGGCGAGCGCCGTCTCGAGCAGGTCGCCTCCGTAGAACAGCAGGAGCGCCGCCTGGCGTCCCGTCTCGTCCGGCGCCTCCGCGTAGAGCACCGTCGCGAGCAGCGCGTGCGCGGCGATGCCCGCTCCGAGCACGCCCAGTCGCAGGCCGAACGGGGCGCGGTGCGGGTTCGGATCGACTCCGGCGAGCGCCGCAGTCAGCAGGCAGCCGCTGAGCAGGAAGTGCACGCCGAGTGCGAGGTGCAGCAGCGGATCCGCGTGTGCGGCGGCGAGCAGCCCGGTCGCGTGCACGAGCCAGAGGGAGCCCGTCGAGAGCAGGAGCGCCGTCACCGGGTGGGCGAGGAGACGGGCCGGGCGGCTCCGGAGCAGCCGCGAGAGCCGTCGGGCCGCGGTGACGTCGAGCGCCCGCAGGGCCAGGGTGACGGGGGCCGAGAGCACCAGGAGGAGCGGCGCGAGCATCCCGAGGACCAGGTGCGTCAGCATCGCCCCGCGCGGGTCCGCGTGCGACCACTCCGCGAGCGGACCCGCGAAGCAGAGCGCCGCGGTCGCGAGCCCGCCGAGGAGCAGGGCGGTGCGGTGCAGCGGCCACGGCCGTCCGCGCCGCCGCTCGAGTGCCGCCGCACCCCCTCCGAGCGCCGCCGCTGCGGCCAGCGGGACCAGGAGCAGCAGGCCCGGGTCGAGCAGGGAGTGGTCGGCGTGCGGGGTCACGCCGTCGCGCGCCGTCGCCGCGGCAGGAGGAGCAGCCCCGCCGCGAGCAGCACCGCTCCGGAGGCGATCCAGGCGGAGTCGTAGAGGAGCAGGTCGACGTCGTAGCGGACCTGGTGCACGCGGAGCAGCTTGTGGTCGACGACTCCGTCCCACAGCTGGAACAGTCCCGCCCCCGTGAGCCCCGCGGCCCACGCCGTGCGCGGACGCAGAGCGGATCGGCGCCGGGCGTCGGCGAGCAGGAAGCCGCCGCCGACGAGCGCGAGGATCTCGGCCGCGTGCAGCAGCCCGTCCGAGAGCAGGCCGATCGCCGGAGTGGAGCGGTCGTAGAAGTGGTGCCAGGCGAGGATCTGGTGGAAGACGATCTCGTCGACGGCCGCCATGAGGCCGACTCCGATCAGGAAGGCGCCCTGGAACGCCCTGTCGCCGCGGAGTCCCCGGCCGCTCCGCCGCATCCGGTCCCCTCCCGATCGAGTGCCGGGGCCCCGGGATCCCGAGACCCCCGCGCCTCCTCCCGAGGCCCCGCCACCAGGGAAGCGGACGCCCGGATCGCGGCCTAGAGGGTTGACTCCTCGCGCCCGCGCCGGTCGTGCTGCCCCCGCTACGGGCTGGGCCGACGAGGCGCAACCCCGCGCGAGGGGCGCTCCCGTTCGGGAGAGTGGAGGCATGCAGCAGCTGACCTACGCCTCCAAGAGCTTCGTGACGACCGACGCCGTGACCGAGGCCCTCCTCGACCTGGTGACCGCGATCGACCGCCAGGAGCACTCCGAAGCGGTCACGGTCCCGGCGTTCACCGAGGACGGCGAGCTCATCGAGGCGAAGATGACCCTCGACGCGAGCAGCGAGCTCGTCGCCGTCCCCGTCGAGGTCTCCATCAAGGACGAGGAGTCGACCACCGGCGCCGTCGAGGCCGCCGTCGAGGACATCCGCTCCCGCATCAAGAGCAACCGCGCCACGATCGCGCGCCCCGTGATCGACGAGGACCCGGAGCCCTACAACTACGAGGAGTTCTGAGCCGCGCCTGCGGGCCTCTGCGCCGGTCCTCGCCCTGCGCCTCTTGACCGGCGGCGCCGCAGGGAGTCGGATGAGGGCGTGCGCGCGCTGGTCCCCGTCTCCGATCCGTGGTCCGTCGACGGGAGCGGGCGGACGGACGACGGGCCCGTCGACGACCTCTCGGTCCGCGCCGAGCGGGACGGCGGCTCGTACTCGGTCCGGACGCTGCGGCTGGCCGGTGTCCGCCTCGGGCCGCGCGGCTCGGTGCACGGAGTGTTCACCGACCCGGTCGCGACGGCCGCGCTGGCGATCGGCTCGCTCCTCCTCTCGGTGATCCCCGCCGGCCTGCCCGGGGACCGGACGCGAGCCGCGATGGTGGCGGCGGAGGCGCGGGCTCAGGAGCTGGCCGCCGACCGGCCCGCGTGGGACGTGAGCGCCCTCCCCCTCGACGGGATCGACTACGCGCTGTTCACCCGGACCCTGCCCGAGGGCGCCGTCGCGCACGCCGACCTCGGCTGGGCCGTCGTCGCGCTGTGGAGCACAGGCCCGCTCCCCCGGGGCCCCTTCCACCTGCTCGACGTCCCCGACGAGCCCGTCCAGCGCTGAGTCGCCCGGATCGGCTCGCGACACACCGCAGCGGGGAGCCGATCCGGGCGACTCAGCGAACGGGTCAGCGCACTCAGCGCGGGGTCACGCGCCCGCGACCGTGGAGCCGCGCACCAGCAGCTCGGTCGGCAGCAGCGTCACGCGCTGCACCTCCTCGCCGGCCAGGAGGCGCACCAGCACGTCCGCCATCGCCTCGCCGAGGCCTGTGGAGGGCTGGCGCACCGTGGTGAGGCGCGGCTCGCTCGCCTCGGCGAAGTAGTCGCCGTCGAAGCCCGCGAGCGCGATGTCGCCCGGCACCGTGAGGCCGCGCTCGCGCAGCGCCGTCAGGGCGCCCGCCGCCATCTGGTCGTTGGAGGCGAAGACCGCGTCGATCGGCCGGCCGGAGTCGAGCAGGCGGCGCATCGCGGTCGCGCCGTCCTCGGGCGAGTAGTCGCCGTACTCGACGAGCGAGTCGTCGAGGCCCGCGGCGGTGACGGCCGAGCGCCAGCCGGACAGGCGGTCGATCGCGGCGGGCATGTCCTGCCGGCTCGCGATCATCGCAGGGGCCGTGCGGCCGAGGCCCAGGAGGTGCTCGGTGACCGTGCGCGCCGCTCCGGTGTTGTCGACGTCGACGAAGTAGCTGCCGCCCTCCTCGGTCAGCGGCCGCCCGCCGAAGACCACGGGGAGGGAGGCGCCGAGCTGCGCGTAGGAGTGGTCGCCGCTGTGGTGCGAGACGACGAGCGCGCCGTCGACGTTGCCGCCGAGCAGGTAGCGCCGCGTCTTCTCGGGCGCCGCCTCCGACGCGATCACGATGGTGAGCGTGTACTCGGTGCCGGCGAAGGCCATCGCGGCCCCCTGCACGACCGAGGCGAGGAACGGATCCGCGAACACCTTCGCCGCCGACTCCGGCACCACGAGCGCGACGGTCTGCGTGCGGCGGCTGGCGAGGGAGCGCGCGGCGCGGTTGGGCACGTAGCCGAGCTGCTCGATCGCGGCGAGCACGGCTGTCCGGGCGCCGTCCTTCACGCGCGGGGAGTCGTTGACGACCCGGCTGACCGTGGCGCGGGAGACTCCGGCCAGCGCGGCGACGGCTTCGAGGGTCGGGGCGGCCGAGGCGGTGTCGTGGGTCATGCAGGCCTTCCTCGCGGGTGCCTCCGAGGCTAGCCGAGCGCCGGAGGAGCGGGACCGTGGAGGGCGTCCTCGGCGCGAAGGGGCGCGGATCGCGGCCATTCGGGGGTGATGCGGGGCGGCGGACCGGGCCGGCGGAGCGAGTCCGCGGCGTGCGAGGGCTCGGATAGCGACCGTCCGGGGTGACGCCGGGCGGTCGGGGGCGCCGCCTCGGCGATGGCCGACACGACCGGCGCGCAGCGATCGATCGCCCGCCGCTGGCAGCGGGCCGCCCCCGTGACGGTCAGCGCCCGCGGCGGAAGCGCGCGAGAAGGCTCCGGAGCCGTTCGGCCTGCCGGTCGGTGAAGTCATTCGACAGCCGGAACGCCTCGCTCGTCGGGTCCGCCCCGTTCGCGACATCGCGGATGGCGCGCAGCGCCTGCTCGGACGGCGTCGGCCCGTCCCCCGGACGCGGCTGCGCCGGCCCGCTCGAGGGGTCCTCGTCGCGCGGGTCCTTCGGCTCCATGTCGCCTCCTCCGCGCCAGCCTAGGCGGCGGCAGGTCGGGCCAGGAGACCCGAACGGGGCGTGATCGGCGGGATCCTGCGCGGCAGTGGTCGGGATGCTCCGAGCACGACGACCGGCCGGGTCGCGAAACCACCGGCCGCCCAGTGCACTGCCCGATCCCTCCCCGCAGCCCCCGACCCCCGGACCCGGAGCACCACGGCCCCGGGCCCGAGGCCCCCGTCCCGCGGTCCGATGTCCCCCGACCCGGTCCCGCGGGAGTCTTCGGGCGTCAGCCCTTCACCGCTCCGCTCATGATGCCCGCGATGAGCTGGCGTCCGGCGAGCAGGAACAGCACCAGCAGCGGGATCACCGAGAGCACGGCGCCGGCCAGCACGATCGAGTAGTCGACGTAGTAGCCCGACTGCAGCTGCGCGAGCGCGGTCTGCAGGGTCGGGTTCGTGGGGCTGAGGACGATCAGCGGCCAGAGGAAGTCGGTCCACGCCATCATGAACGTGAAGAGCCCGAGGATCGCCATCGCCGGTCGCGCCGCCGGGACGGCGACGGTGAGGAACGTCCGGAACTGGTTCGCTCCGTCCACGCGCGCCGCCTCGATCAGCTCGTCCGGGATCACGTCGACCAGGTACTGCCGCATGAAGAAGACGCCGAACGCGGTGACCAGCGTCGGCACGATCACGGCGCCGAGCGAGCCCGTCCAGCCGAGCTGCCGCATCAGGATGAACAGCGGGATGATGCCCAGCTGCGTCGGGATCGCCATGGTCGCGACCACTCCGATCATCAGGCCGTCGCGCCCGCGGAACCGCAGCTTCGCGAAGGCGTAGCCGGCGAGCGTCGAGAACGACACGACCGAGAGCGTGATGATCCCCGAGACGATGACGCTGTTCAGCAGCGCCGTCCAGAACGGGATCGCGGTCAGCACCTGCGAGGCGTTGGCGAGGAAGTTGCCGCCCGGGACGAGCGGCAGGGTCTCGCTGCGGGTCGCGTTCGAGCCGCTCGCCACGACGAACGACCACCACAGCGGGTAGGTCGAGCCGAGGATGAAGGCGCTCAGCAGTCCGTAGGTGAGGAAGCCGGGCCGGTCGACGCGGCCTGCGCGGGAGGCGCGGACGCGGCGCACCGGGAAGGCGGCGGAGGTGGCGGGGGCGGTCATCGCTCGCTCTCGTTCTGGCCGAGGCCGGTGGTGGTGAGGAGGGGGTCCGCGGCGGCGATCTCGTCGGCGGTCGCGGGGCGGGCGGAACGGCGCTTCGAGCGCTGCGAGATCCGGTTCTCGACGGAGGCGATCCGCCGCGAGATCGCGAAGTTCAGCAGGCCGATCAGCACGATCAGGAGGAACAGCAGCCACGCGATCGCGGCCGCCTCGCCGAAGTTCTGGCGGAAGAACGCCATCTCCCAGAGGTAGAGGACGGTGGTCTGGAACTGCCGGTCCGACCCGCCGATGCCGCCCGCGTTCGACACGTCGAACAGGCGCGGCTCGGCGAAGATCTGCAGGCCGCCGATGGTGGCGGTGATGATCACGAAGATCAGGGTCGGCCGGATGCTGGGGATCGTGATCGAGCGGAAGCGGCGGAACGCGTTCGCCCCGTCGATCGCGGCCGACTCGTGCAGCTCGCGCGGCACGGCCTGCATGGCGGCGAGGAGGATGAGGGCGTTGTAGCCGGTCCAGCGCCAGTTGACCATCGTCGCGATCGCGACGTGGCTGGCGAGGCGGTCGTTCGTCCACTCGATCGGGCTGATGCCCACCAGGCCGATCAGATTGTTGATCAGGCCCTCCTGGTCGCTGAAGACGCTCGAGAAGATCAGCGCGACCGCGACCGGCGAGACGATGTACGGCAGCAGGATGCTCATCCGCCAGAAGGTGCTGGCCCGCAGCGCCTGGTCGAGGGCGGCCGCGAGCAGCAGCGCGACGGCGAGCTGCGGGATCGTGGAGAGCAGGAAGATGCTCAGCGTGTTGACGATCGAGTTCCAGAAGAAGCGGTCGCCGAGCACGGCCGCGAAGTTCGCGAACCCGACGAAGTCGCCCTGGCCCTGGAGCAGCTGCCAGTCGTAGAGCGACACGACGAGCGTGTAGACCAGCGGGAACGCTCCGGTGAGCGCGAAGAGCAGGAAGAACGGCGAGATGTAGAGGTAGGGCGAGGCCTTCACGTCGAAGCGGCTCGCGCGCTGGCGGAAGGTCAGCGGGAGTCGGGGCGCCGGGCGCCGCTTCCCCGCGGGGGGCGTCGCCGTGGTCGGCGGGGTGAGTGTGCTCGTCATGGCGCTCTCTTCGAGGTCGAGTCGGAGTCGGAGGGGATGCGGCGGGGCCGGCCGGGAGGGTCGCGGGCGGTAGGGCCGACCGGGAGGAGTCGCGGGCGGCGGGGCCGGAGAGGCCTCGGGCCGGCGGGCGGCAGCGTTTCTCCCGTGCGGCGAGGTGGCCCGGGATGCGGGCGGCCCGGCCGCACGGGGACCGGGAGGTCCGGTGGCGGCCGGACCTCCCGTGATGGTGGGGCCTCGTCCCGGAGGGGTCAGCCCCCGGGCGTCGGCCCGACCGGATCAGTCGACGAGCTCGCCGAGGAGCTGGAGCGCCTCGTTCCAGCCCTCCTTGCCGTCGATCTCGCCGCGGTCGACCTTCTGCAGGACCGGTCCGAAGACGTTCTCCTGGATCAGCGAGTCGTCCGGGCCCTTGTACTGGGCGACGACGCCCTCGGCGCGCTGCGCGAGGATCGCGCCGGTCGGGGAGTCGTTCATGCCGGGGTCGGGAGCGGCCGCGGAGGCGAGCTCCTTCTGCGCGTCGAGGGTGCTCGGGAACGGTCCGGCCGCCTCGAACGCCTTCAGCTGCTGCTCCGGCTCGCTGAGCCACGACGCCAGCGCGGCGGCCTCGGCGGGGTGCTTCGACTGGGTCGGAACCGAGAGGAACGAGCCGCCCCAGTTGGCGGGGCCGCCGGGGAAGACGTCGGCGAAGTCCCAGCCGGTGGCCTCGGCGTTCCCGCCGCCGGCCTCGACGTTGCTCTTCAGCGTGCCGAACATCCAGCCCGGGCAGACGAAGGTGGCGAAGGTCTGGTCGGTGAACGACTTGCCTTTGTTCCAGTCCCACGCCTTCTGCGCGGCCGAGAGGCCGGAGGCGGTGGCGTCGGTCAGCTGACCCCAGCGCTCCTCGAGCTCCGGGTTGCCCTCGACGTTCAGCTCGCCGTCGGAGGTGTAGTACCCCTCGGGCAGCTGGTTGACCATGGCGTTCCACACGAATCCGGAGTGGTCGAACCACGCCTTGCCGGTGGCGTCGTGGTACTTCTGGCCGGCGGCGAAGTAGTCGTCCCAGGTCGCGTCCGGTCCGCCGAGCATCTCTGCGACGGCGGCGCGGTCGGTGGGCATGCCGGCGGCCTCGAAGGCGGCCGTGTTGTAGCAGAGGCCCTCGGGTCCGATGTCGGTGCCGTAGCCGATGACGCGTCCCTCGGGGTCGGTCGCCTGCTCGTACTTCCAGTCGACCCAGTCGGCCTTGCGGTCCTCGATGCCGTGGTCGCGCAGGTCGACGAACTGGTCCGAGACCTCCATGACGGAGCCGAGCCAGCCCTCCTCGATGGCGACGACGTCGGCGAGCCCGGAGCCGGCGGCGAGCTTGGTGAACGCGTCGGTCCGCGCGTTGCCGCCGGTGTCGATGTTGTTCGGGACGATGGTGATACCCGGGTTGGCGTCCTCGTACTCGCCGTAGAGCTCGTCGAAGCCCATGGCGTTGAACGTGGTGACGGTCAGCTCGATCTCGCCGCCCTCGGAGGCGTCGGATCCCGACGAGCATCCGGTGACGATCAGGGCGAGGGCCGAGGCGCCGGCGATCGCCGCGGCGATCCTGGTGCGTCGTGAATAGGGCACGGTCACTCCTTCGTGATGGTGGTGGGGCACCCCTGCGAGCGCTCTCACGCGTGCTGTTCCGCGTATGTGAGAGCGCTCTCACGAGGTGTGCGGCGAGCTTACGCACGCCCCCGCGGAGAGGTCAAGCGTTTTCGAGAGAGCGCTCTCATCGGTGACAAGAGGACTGTTTCGCGACGATTTAGGGCGCCCTGCAGAAACTCGCCCTTGCGGCACCCCCAAGGCTGAAGTCAGGGCATGCCATGCACGCGCAGGGAGTGGTCGAAGATGCACCTCAATCCTTAGCAGACCCGATCTTTCCTCAACTAGAGAGCTCGTGGCTTATCGACCTCAAGGACCGAACCGGTTAAAGCGGGCCAGAGATGACCATCTCTCACAAAAGACCTCCCGCAACGTTCTCTCTCGACACCTGCGCCCGAGGCAATTAGGGTTGCCGACATGTCGGACCAAACAATGGACAGCCTCGATGACCTTGCCGAACTCCTCGGCTCGAGCCAGTCGCTGCCAGTACTGTTCGTCGGCTCCGGCCTGTCTCGTCGATACCTCGGAGCCCCCGACTGGAATGGGCTCGTCGAATACGCAGCCGGATTGACGGAATATCCACTTGATTACTACTCAAGCCGTCTTCCCGAGGCGACAGCAGAAGACGACCGACTACCGCAGATCTCGTCGCTCATAGCAGAGCAGTTCCATACGGAATGGTGGACAACTTCCAAGTACGAGCAGGTCAGGAGGGGCAACGTAGAGCCCCTACCAGGTGCTGGCGATCCACTAAAACTGATGATCGCAAAGTATATTGGTGGCTTGAAAGAACTAGCAGAGCCTACTCTTCTTACCGAACGCGAGACGCTAAGTCGGGCAAAAGTACATGCGGTCATAACGACGAATTACGATTGCGTCTTGGAAGAGGCATTTCCGGACTATAAGGTGTATGTCGGGCAGCAGGATATTCTCTTTGCCGCTCCTCAATATGTCGGAGAAATTTATAAGATCCATGGTTCCATTTCGAACTCGCGAAGTCTTGTTTTCACCGGGGAGGACTACGCCGCCTATCGTCGCAAAAACCCCTACTTAATCGCTAAGATTATGACTCTGTTTGTCGAGCACCCTGTCATATTCATCGGATACAGCTTGCGCGACCCACATATCTTGGATCTTCTCGCGACGTTGGTCTCGTGCCTTTCGGACGACCAATTGCGAACCTTCAACAGACGCCTCATTTTCGTGGGCCGAGTAGGCCCCAATCGCCCAAAGGGACTGTCGCGTTCAAGTATCACGGTGCCTGGACATACCTTCGGCGTCCAGGAGTTTGGGGTCGACGACTTTAGTGGAATGTTCGAAGTTCTCGCCGACCTGCCCGAACATTACCCGGTCAAACTCCTTCGAAACCTGGCGGAACGGGTCACGCAGATGGCGTATTCAGATGCGTCGAGTGAACGCGTGCATGTTCTACCACTGCAAGAAGGTGAGGATGTCGATGATGTTGAAGTCGTAGTCGGTGTCGGTGCTTTCGAAAGGCTGGGCGTGAAGGGCTACTCGGCATATAGTCGGACGGAGCTATTTCTCGATATGCTTGCTGGCGCCGATGATCACAATATTGAGAACTTACGCAATCACCTGATTCCGCATTGCTTTCGAAATGCGAAATTCTCGCCGATCTTCTACGCAAGATTCCTTGCACAAGAGCACGGCGTCGACTTTCGCGAAAGCGAGCTCCCTAGTCGCGCGCAAGCTCTTCTCACTGGCGCCACCGCGGTGGCACCCTATCCCGGCAGGCGTCCTAGTAATTGGTCCGAGATGAGCTTCACCGAAATTCTAGACCAATACCCGGAATTGGCTGAAAACCTTTCTGCTGGGTGCACTTATGACTCGGAAGACGTGATCGCGCTTGGACGGTATCTTTGGCCAAAATTTGTTGATAACCGCTCGCCGTCAACTGTGCTCGCTAAAGCCGGGGCAAAATTCGATCGCTTGGTCTATGGAGACGACTTCGGTGGCGATCGAGATGAACTTCGCGAGCGAGTTCGCACCGAGTTGGGCCGACCTCGGTACTAGGTGAGATTCAAATTATCTCCTATTTGAATCAAAGCATCGTCGCGTAAGCAATGACCGATTCGACATAACTACGCGACGCCATCGGATAGTTTAACGCTGCTGCCAAGAATTTCTTGAAATTTCTGCTAAGAGAATAGCCAGGGTTGTATATAGACAAACCCAACTTTTTCTCAACGGATTGCGGATTTGCACTCCATTCGAGGAACAGCGCAACCACCTCGAAGCCACCAATAAAGTCGCGCGTGAGCTGCGCGTCGACCGAACTAACGGCTCCGCGCACGAGGTCAAACCATTTCAGAAGATTCTTCTCAGACGGTGCCTGAAGTTGCTCACCTAGCATCCCGCGGGCACCTGCAAACAAATGGATGTTAGCTGACGAAGCGGTTCCCTGCGTTCCGGACGCAAAAGTGTGCGCTACATTGTTGCGTGCGTTGCGCAGTTTTTCCAACTCGCCAACGTGCGCAGTCAGGTAATCATTTGTACCGAAAAGGCGGGAGTAAGCGGCGATGCGTGCGCCCCAAACTCCCTTGACTACTCCCTCAAGATCTCGCTGTGCTAATTTGACGTTTCTTTTCAGTAAGGAGAGTCCCTCGATATGCTTTGGGAAGCCAGGTTCGAGAGAAGGATCCGATAGGACCGCGAGGACACAGACCGAGCTCATGTACTTCTCAAAGGCAGATAGAAGAATCACAAGCGTGGCTCGCCGATGCCATTGGTCACCAACTTTTACCTCAGCCGCGAACTGCGAAGTGTTGTGATTGAGCGATCTATCAAAGCGGCCATTAGTTAGACCAAGTTTTGTCCGGAAGTCATCGACGTCTGTCAAGTGGTGCAACACGCCACCGATAGCAGCCATACCAGCGGCGGCTGACCAGTAGTACTTATTCACTACCGTAAAGTCTGCGTTAAAGCGTTGAGCGGGGAGTGAGGTGGGTAGAATCAGCTGGGACCGGTCAAAGACAGTTACGGACGGCATGAGAGTAACGGTCCCAGGCGACTCCTCAATGCGCAAGTACGATCGTCAAAAGTGCAGGGAAGGAAATTAGACTTAACGGAGATCGAGAGCCAGCCGCGATTGAAGCCCTGTGAACGTAGAACTGGCGCAGGGTCCGCCAGCTTGCGAGAGGGTCAGCCGACGAGCACGGCGAAGCCCTGGGCGGGGAGCTGCACGGCGACGGCTCCCGACGGCGACGTCTCGCGCACGAGGGCGCCGTCGCGGTCGTAGACGCGCAGGGTGCCGGAGCCGCCCGAGACGCCGATCGCCGTCGTGCGCACACCGTCGGTGGAGTTGCGGATCAGTTCGGTGCGGCCGCCCTCTCCTCCGACCACGAGGCGCGTCACCAGCGGGCGCACCAGCAGCGCGTCGAGGCGCGTCCGGCCGCTCAGCGGGCGGACCTCGACGCTCGACGAGCCGGCCGGCACGGTGCGGCGGAGCTTCTCCGGGAGCAGCGCGCCCGACGCCTCGGTGACCCCCTGCGACCCGACGGTCGAGCGGAGCAGGTCGAGCGGGCGCGTGCCCGACGTCCAGACGCTCAGGGGTGTGCGCTCCGTGCCGCGCTGCGGCTGGTCGATGACGGCCTCGACCACGCGGTCCTGCGTGGACGAGCCGATCGGGATCGACACCGCGCGGCGCGGGTCGGTCAGCGAGAGGTACGAGCCGCTCCAGCCGGCCTCCCCGGTCCAGGACGACTCGGGCGTCACGACGGTGCCGCCGCGCGCGCTCTCGGCCTCGACCAGCGTCAGGCCGTCGCGCGAGCGCTCGGTGGCGACGGAGCGGGCGCGGTCGGCGACGTCCGGGTGTGCGTCGAGCGCCAGCATCGCCAGCAGGCCGTGGATGGTGCTCTCGGCGCCGCTGTTGCGGTTGACGGAGCCGTCGGCCTGGACGCCGTCGAAGACGACTCCGGTGGCCGGGTCGTAGACCGGGGCGAGGCTGCGGTTCAGGCCGAAGAACCAGGCGCCCTGCACGGCCGCGAGGTCGGTGAAGGCGCTGGAGCCGGTGGCGTCGGCCAGGGCGAGCGAGTTCTGCAGGCGGGAGTCGGCACCGTAGGCGATCTGCACGCGGTCGGTCGGAGTGGGGTTCCAGCCGTTGTCGGGGCCGCCGGCGGTGAGCAGCTCCGGAGCGAAGCGGGCGCCGTCGACGATCGCGGGCTCGAGGAGGGAGGAGTCATCGAGTGCCGCGGACGACGCGGCGAGTCCGCCGGCCATCTGCGACGACCAGGAGTGCCAGAGCGTGCGCGACTTCGTCCACGGGAGGATCGCGCCGTACGGCCAGGCGGTGGTGTCCGCCTCCGTCGTCGTAGTGCGGGCGTAGGCGGCGACACCCTCGGCGAGCTCGGCCGTGCTCGTGCGCACCGCGGAGTCGTCGGGAGCGGCCTCGAGGTAGGCGGAGAGGCCGAGCAGCGCCTCCGAGGTGGCGTCGGCGCCGTCGACGATCAGCCAGGCCGGCACCTGCACGCCGTCGGCCTGCGCGTACTCGCCGTAGCGCGTGAGCACCTCGCGGTCGACCGCCGCGACGCCGAGGCGCAGCCGCTCCTGCAGGAAGGCGGCGAACTCCGGATCCGTGTCGCGGAACGCCGCGTAGCCCTCGCCGAGCGCCCAGAGGGTGCGGGCGAGCCAGTAGCTGTCCTCGGAGTCGCTCGGGTCCGGCAGCTCGACCGGCTCGGCACTCGCGTTGAGCTCCCCGTCGGTCTGCATCCAGAGGACCACGTTCCCGGCGTCGTCGCCCTCGGTGGTTTGGAAGTAGGCGAGGGCGCGGAGCGTCTCGAAAGCCTTCTCGCGGCTCTCGGCCGAGCCGGTCTGCTGCCAGTGGCGGAGGTAGACGACCGCGGCACGCGAGATGTCGTCGGTGTTGAACGCGCCCTGCTCGTAGTCGCCGGTCGCCGGATCGAGGCGGCCACCGCCGACGCGCTCGAAGGCGCCGCCGTCGCGGGCGTCGGCGTAGGTCCACGGCATCACCAGGGTCGGCTCCTCATCGAGCCGGTAGGTGGTGTGGCCGGGCTCGGGCACCGGAGTGGCGGTGTCGAGGAGGAAGTCGAGGTGCGCCGTGTTCGTCAGCGGCTCGGCCGCCTGCGCGGGGGTCGCGCCGAGGGCGAGGCCCCCGACGGTGAGGGCGGCGGCGGCCAGGACGGCCGCCGATCGTGTGAGCGTGTTCGTCATCGAACTCTCCTTGGGTGGGGTGCGGGGGCGGATCTCGATAGGCCCGCGATGCGGGCTGCTCGATCAGCGGGAGGCGCCGACGGACTCGATCAGCGGCGTCAGCCGTCGGTCCGGACGAGGCGGGCCGCGCCGATCTTCGAGTCGGCCATGCCGTAGAAGACGTAGTGCTGCCCGTCGATCTCCTCGATCGCCGTCGGGAAGACGACGTTCGGGACGATCCCGCTGCGCTCCTCCTCCGTCTCGGCCTCGAGCAGCGGCTCGGCAGTGCGCGCGATCACCCGCGACGGGTCGTCGCCGTCGAGGAGGATCGCTCCGGCCGAGTAGTTCACGTGCTGCTGCTGCGCGAAGGCGCTGTCGATCACTCCGGTCACCCCGTGGTGGATGAGCAGCCACCCCTCGGGCACGCGCAGCGGCGCGGGTCCGCCGCCGACCTTCAGCTCCTCGAACGGGAACTCCGGGCCCGCGAGGAACCGGTGCCGCGTCCAGCGCGTGAGGCTCGCCAGGTCGCGATCGACCTCGTCGACCGGCACGTAGCTGATCCAGATGCTCTGCCGCGGGTCCTCGATCCCGGCCGGGAGGCGGACGCCCTCGCCCGGCCGCGTCTCGCCGAGGTCCCACATCGGCCGGTGCAGCACCGCGAACGAGCGGGTGCCGTCCGGAGCGGCGACGATCTCGGGGAAGAACACGCAGTCCTTGTTGTGGAACAGGCCCAGGTCGATGTCGAGCGCGTCGTCGTAGGCGAAGGTCACCGGGCCCAGGCGCCGCCAGTCGCGGAGATCCTCCGACACGGCGAGCGCCGTCCGGGGCCCGAGCGGCCCGTAGGCGACGTAGGTCATCACGTGCAGGCCGAGCGCCTCGATGAAGGTGATCCGCGGATCCTCCACGCCGGCGTTGTGCGCGCCGCGCTCGAAGCCGCGGTCGGGCGCGAGCACGACGCCCTCGCGCTCGACTCCGACGGGCACGCCGCCCTCGACGATCACGCGGGCGAGGCCCACGCGGGAGACGTTGCCGGCGGCGACCATCCGGGGCAGGAGGTAGAGCTCGCCGTCGGGCCCGCGGCCGCTGCCGGGGTTGAGCACCCCCTCGGCTTCGAGCTCGTCGCCCGGGGCGGGCTCCATCACGACGCCGACGCGCTCGAGACGGTAGGGGACAGTGGTGAGGGTGGGAGACATGGTCAGCCTTTCACTCCGGATCCGAGATCGGTCGAGACGAAGTAGCGCTGGAACACGATGAACAGCACCACGACGGGCGCGGCGAGCACGACGGCTCCCGCGAGGATCGCCCCGAACGGGTTGTCGGTCGACGACGCCACGTTCGAGATGTAGTTGGCCAGGGACACAGCGAGCGGCTGCAGCGACGCGTCCTTGGTGATGAGGAACGGCCAGAGGAACTCGTTCCAGGGGCCGATGAAGGTCAGCAGCACGGCGGTCACCAGCGCGGGCCGCACCAGCGGGAGCGCGATGGTCCACAGCAGCTTCAGCTCGCCGGCACCGTCGATCCGGGCCGCCTCGAACAGCTCCTTGGGGAGCTGCAGGAAGTACTGCCGGAAGATGATCACCGCCGTCGAGTTGATGGCGAACGGCAGGATCATTCCGAGGTGGCTGTCCGCGAGGCCGTAGTCGCGCGCGATCAGCACGTAGAGCGGGATCTGCAGCAGCTGGAACGGGATGACCTGCACCAGCAGGGCGAGCGCGAACACCGCGTTGCGCCCCCGCCACTGCAGCATCGCGAGCGCGTATCCGGCGAGGACGCCGAAGAACACCGTGCACAGCAGCACGCCGCCGGTGAAGATCCCGGAGTTGACCAGGCCGGTGAGCAGGCTGATCCGCTCGTCCACGTTGACGTAGTTGTCGAGCGTGAGGTTGCCCGGCTCCGGGATCGCTCCCGCCAACGTGGGGTCCGGATCCGTCTGCAGGGAGCCGACGATCATGTAGTAGAAGGGGAAGAGGAAGACGATCGCGCCGATCGCGAGCACGACTCCGCGCACGATCACGGCTCCGCGGCTGGAGCCGACGGGGCGCCTCCGCGGCGACTTCTCGGGGGCGACGGCGGCGGGCACGGCCGAGGCGGCGCCTCCGGCACTGGACAGGGTGCTCACGAGTTCCTCTCCCCCGCGAAGCGGTTCTGCAGATAGGCGATGACCAGCACCAGCAGCACCAGGACCACGCCGATGGCCGAGGCCACGTCGGGCTGCCCCTGCTGGATCCCGAGCTGGTACATCAGCAGCACGGGCGAGGCGGACGCGCCGTTGGGGCCGCCTCCGCCGGTGAGGAGGTAGGGCTCGGTGAACAGGTTCGCTCCCGTGACAGTCGACACCAGCAGCACCAGGAGGGTCGCGGGCCGCACGCTCGGCACGGTCACCGACCAGAACTGGCGGATGCGTCCGGCGCCGTCGGTCGACGCCGACTCGTAGAGCTCCTTCGGCACGTTCTGCAGCGCCGCCAGGTACAGCAGGATGTAGAACCCGAGCTGCTTCCAGGTGACGTAGAGAGCGATGATCGGCATCGCGAGCTGCTCGTTGATCAGCCACGACGGGTTCGGCGCCAGCGGCCCGAGGAGGCTGTTGACCAGCCCGTTCCCGTTGAAGAGGAAAAGCCACACGCCGACGACCGCGACGCTCGCCGTGACGTAGGGCACGTAGAAGCTGACGCGGAGGAACGTCCGCAGGTGCACGACCTTGTCGAGCGCCGCGGCGAGCAGCAGCGAGAGCACCACCGTCAGCGGCACGTTGATCACCAGGAAGATCCCGATGTTGCCGAAGGAGCGGATGACCTGCGGGCTCGAGAACGCCGTGACGAAGTTGTCGAGGCCGACGAACGGCCGCTCCACCTGCACGCCGGGAGCCGCGAAGAAGAAGTCGTGGAACGCGATCCAGACCGAGTAGACGACCGGGAACGCGAAGACCGCGAGCACGAAGAGGAGGTACGGGCTGCCGAACAGCAGCCCGAGGGGCTGGGGCCCGAGGACGCGGTGCAGGAGGCTCCGCTTCCCCGGTGCCCCGGCCGGCGCGGGCCGGCGGATGAGGGTGGTCACGGCCGGGTCACTGCTGGCCGGCGAGCCCGGTGACGGTCTCGGCCGCTCCGTCGAGCGCCGACTTCACGTCGCCCTCGCCGAAGATGACCGTCTTGCCCCACGCGTCGCGGATCGCCTGCAGCATCTGCACGGTGTTCGGCCCCGACGGCACCTCGATGGTGCGGCTCGCCTGGTCGCCGAAGCGCTGGTAGGCGGGGTTCGCCTCGAAGTAGTCGGCGTAGGTGGTCTGCAGGTCGGTGCGCAGCGGCATCTGGCCGGTGGTCTCGAGCAGCGAGCGGTCCTGCTCCTCGCTGGTCGCGAACTTCAGCACCTCCCAGGCGGTGCCCTTGTTGGCGCAGGCGGAGTAGAGGCCGACGTTCTTCGCGTCGCTGAAGGTCCAGGTGTCCTCGGCGGGGGTGCCGTCGGGGGTGGGCACCGAGACGGAGCCCCAGTTGAGGTCGTCGTAGACCGAGACCGCCCACGGGCCGACGATCGACATCGCGGCCTGGCCGTCGGCGAACGCGTCGCCCTGGTACTGCTCGCGGCCGGCGAGGCCCTGGTCGTAGAGGCTCTTCCAGAAGTCGGCGACCTCGTAGCCGTCGTCGTCGGCGAAGGTGGCCTTGCCGTCCTCGACGAGGCTCGTCCCTCCGGTGGCCGCAGCTTAGAGCGGCATGAAGTCGAACTGGGTCTGGAAGAACTCGCTCGTGGGCGCGGGCTGGATCGCGGCGGGCGCGGCTCCCGACTCGACCAGCGTCTTCGAGGTGGCGAGGAAGTCGTCGTAGGTCGACAGCGACGGGTTCTCGGGGTCGAGGCCCGCCTTCGCGAAGAGGTCCTTGTTGTAGAAGATGACGACCGGGTTGCTCTTCCACGGCATCTGGAAGTACTCGCCGTCGGCGTTCTGGTACTGCTCGGCGAGGTCGCCGCTGCGGCTCTCGATGTAGTCGGCGCCGCCGTCGAAGCTCGAGAGGTCGACGAGTCCGCCCTGGCGCTCGAACTGGCCGACCGCGCTCGGGGCGGTGTTGAAGACGAGGCACGGCGCGTTGCCGGCCGTGATCGCGGCTCCGATGACCTCCTCGCTGCTCTTGCCCGCGGGGATCTCCTGCCCGGTGATCTCCTCGTCCGGGTGGTCCGCGTTCCAGGCGTCGACCATCGCCTTGCCCCACTGGACCTCCTGCTCGTTGTTCGAGTACCAGATGGTGATCGGTCCGGTGGCGGTGAGGTCGGTCGACGCTCCGCCACCACCACTGCAGGCAGTGAGGGCGAGGGTCGCGAGGGAGGCGGTGGCGATCCCGGTCAGCCAGCGTCTCGTCGTCGAGGGGGCCATGGTGCTCTCCTTGTCCGGCGTGCGCGACGGTGCGCACGCGTCTTCAGTGGGTCGACGGCCGCGGAGGAGCGGTCGAGTGGCGCACCACGAGCCCGGCGGGCTCGAGGTCGACGTCGGGGGCGCTGCCGGACTCGATGAGGTCGAGCAGCGTGCGGGCGGCCTCCTCGCCCCAGCGCGCGGGGCGCGTGCGGGCCGAGGTCAGCGACGGGTAGACGTGGGCGGCGATCTCGGAGTCGTCGAAGCCCGTGATCGAGAGGTCGTCGGGGAGCCGGAGCCCGCGGGCGTGCGCGACGCCGAGGCCGGCGATGGCCATCGGGTCGTTGCCGAAGACGATCGCGGTGGGCGGGGTCGGGCTGTCGAGGAGCCGCTCCGTGGCCGCCGCGCCCTGCTCCGCGCTGAAGTCGGTGGCGACGAGCGCGGTGGGCTCGAGCCCCGCGTCGGTGCAGGCCCGCGTGAAGGCCTCGCGGCGGCGGGAGGAGTGGAGCAGGTGGTCCGGCCCCGCGACGTGGGCGATGCGGCGGTGGCCGAGCTCCGCCAGGTGCCGGACGGCGTCGGCGATGCCGGCGGAGTCGTCCATCACGACGGCGGGTGAGGAGGAGCCCTCGAGGCGCCCGAGCGTGACGGCCGGGATCTGGAGCTCGGCGAGCAGGGCCGGGCGCGAGTCGTCCTGCCGGAGGTCGGTGAGGAACACGCCGTCGACGCGGCGGTCGGCCGCGAGCGTGCGGTAGACGGCCTCCTCGGAGGCGCCCGGGTCGACGACGCTGAGCACCAGCACGCGGCCGCGCTCGGCGAGCACCCGCTCGACCCCCGAGATGAAGGAGGGGAAGAACGGATCGGCCGCGATGACCGCCGGGTCGCGCGCCACGACGAGGCCCACCGCGAAGGAGACGCTGGTGGAGAGGGAGCGGGCCGTGAGGCTGGGCCGGTAGCCGAGCTCGGCGGCGACGCGGAGGATCCGCTCGCGGGAGTCGGGCGAGACACCGGGGCGGTCGTTGAGCGCGAACGAGACGAGCGCCTTGCTCACGCCGGCCTCGCGCGCGACGTCGAGGATCGTCGGTCTGCCCGCCATGGGAGCTCCTTCGCTCGTCGCCGCGTCTGAACCGGTTTTGTAAACCGGTTCAGAGCACCGTAGCAGGGGGACGGGCGGAGGAGAAGAGGGCGGGGGGGTAGGGGCGTCGGGCTGGGTTCGTCGGCTGTTCTGTCGCGCCATCCGGGCGGTGGTTCCCGCCTGTCCTCTCGGCGGGGACATCGCGTATCCGGCAGGTCGCTACCGTGGCCGTCGTCCGCGTCAGCCTTTCGCCCGCCTCCACGAGGAGCACGGGCTCGCCGGACACCCGCTCGCGTCGCGTCGGCGGAAGGAGGAGCTAGTGGTCCCAGGCTTCTTCGGTGGACCACCCCGCCCGAGCAGCCCAGGACGCAGTGCCGAATGGCTGGCGTTCCACGGCTCTCGCGAGGACCAGTGGTGGTTCGCCGTCGTGGATGAGGACCTGTCCGACGAGGCCTTCGCCCACCTCGCGTCTCTCGGCGACCCGGGGATCGCCGGCGGCCTGTCGTCGAACCACTCGACACCGACGGCAGTCCTCCTGACCATCGCGCGGACGCACCCCGAGCTGCAGGAGATGGTGCGCATTCACGGCAATGCGCCCTTCGAGCTGATGGTGGAGGCGCCTCTGGGGCACCTGAACCAGACTGCTCTGAATCGGTTTCTGCAGCACGTGCGAGCCTCGGAGGAGGAGCGGCCGGCGCTCTTCGCTGCGAAGGATGCGGAGGCCGGCGTGGGCGGCGAGAGCCTGAAGTCCGTCTGGAACCGGATCAGGGATCACTCCTAGGAATCGATGGGGGCCCTCTCACGTGCCTCTCGCCCGCGGCAGCTGCGTCCGCAATGGCCGCGTGCTTCCGCTCGGAGCCCTTCCGCGTCGATCCTCTCGCCGTGCCAGGTGGGCGGAGCTTCACGCCTGTCCTCGCCGCGAGGACGTGCCGGCCGCCGCCCGCCGCTACGGTGACTGGCATCTGCGTATGGCCACCTGCACCCCTGGCCGCGGAGCGAGTGCTCGTAGGCCGCTCACGGAACCGAGTGGCCACGGAGTCTGAGAGCACTCCGCGACCCGGCTCCGGCTCGGCCGCGCGGTGCTGGAGTGTCCGGGTGCCCGGCGACCCCGCGGCACGCCCCCGACCCGAGAGAGAGAACGACCATGGCCCGCCCCAACTCCGCCAGCCGCACCACGAGCGAGCAGCGCACCGAGCACGCCGAGCAGTACTCGGCCGGAGCGCGCTACGCGTCGGAGGCGTTCGGCACCTTCCTCCTGGTCGCCGGCGGCGTCGGCACCGCGGTCTTCGCCTCCGCCTTCCCCGACTCCGGCAACGCGTTGGGAGTCGGCTTCCTCGGTGTCGCCCTCGCCTTCGGCCTCACCGTGATGGCCGGCATCTACGCCGTCGGCCACATCTCCGGCGGCCACTTCAACCCCGCTGTGAGCATCGGCCTCGCCATCGCCGGCCGGACCGAGTGGAAGCACATCCCCGGCTACATCGTCAGCCAGATCATCGGCGGACTCGTCGGAGCCGGAGTGGTCTTCCTCGTCGCCGCCGACGGCCCCGCAGGCTACCTCGCCGCCGCCCGCGACTCCGGCTTCGCCTCCAACGGCTACGGCGCCGCCTCCCCCGGCGGCTTCGGCCTCGGCGCGGTCCTGCTGACCGAGATCGTCCTGACCGCCGTCTTCGTCGCCGTCATCCTCTCCGTCACCGCCAAGAGCGAGTACAAGGCCGTCGCGCCGCTGGCCATCGGCTTCACACTGACGCTCGTCCACCTGATCAGCATCCCGGTGAGCAACACGTCGGTGAACCCGGCGCGGTCGATCGCTGCCGCGGTGTTCGCGGGGCCGGATGCGCTCGGGCAGGTGTGGGTGTTCCTGGTGGCGCCGATCGTGGGCGCTGTGATCGCGGGGGTGGGGACGAAGGTGCTGAACCGGCGGAAGTAGGAGCTCAAGGGGGCGCGGCGCGAAGGGCGCGTCCTTTAGGCACGAGGGCATACTGACGCTCGCGACTCGCCCTGCGCTCCCGTCGGCCGAACCCCCGCCGCCCCAGCAGGATGCTGGTGTCGATTAGAGCGATCATGAATCGGCTATGTTGGCCGACGCGCCGGTCGACGTCCCCGTCGCCGCGCTCAGCTCACTCGAGGGGTTACTTCAATGAGCGCTCAACCGCGATTTCGCTCAGAAGGTTACGTCGCCAAAGACGAGCCACTGGTACGACCCTATGGAGACGAGCGCTTCAAGCCGTAGCCGAGCGCACCTATCCGCCCAACGTGAGGGGGGTTTCGAGCAATCACGCACCATACGACCCGATGAGCCGACGTACGCACTTAGAATTAGGAGCCGCGAGTTGAACTTGCGCCGAATCATCAGGTTACAAAACGTTTCTTCCTACGAAGAGATGCATCTTCAGTCCGCCGCCACTGCCAGAAAAACTCGTCAAACTGTGGCAGCTCGATGCGAGCAGCATTTGCGGCATGATCGAGCTCGTTGATGATATTGGCTTGGAAACGTAGAAGCGCGTGGCAAAGCATCGTTCCTTTGATTTGAACTCGCTTTGTAAGAATCCATTGAGACTGCTCAGCTAAAGATGAATTTAGCACCTCACCGCTCTCACCCTCAAAGCGGACGATGGCCGCAGGCAATTCGTCCATGTACGAAGCTGAAAGTAGTGCTCGCGTTTCCCGCGGGGTAACGACCAATTCACGCTCCGAGAGCAAACCGGACACGAGCACATGGTAGCGACCGACGGGGTCGGACCATTCCTCGCGCACCGAATTCAGGACATTCAGATTATGGTAACGATCGTGGCTCGCAAAATTGCTTAGAAATTTCAGCACCGCGCGGGGTTCATCGCCAAGTCCCTCAAGTTGAATTCCCCGTCGCTCGACGATATTTTCTAGTATCTCAAAGAGCTCAACAAGATTATGGCTAATTACCCGAAAATGTGATCCGGTTGGGAACGCTTCGTGCGCAACTCGATGATCGAGCGCGACAATCAGCTTACCGAGCCGCTCGAGGCCGATAGAGACATTGAAGAAGCCCTCATAGTAACGCCCTTGCATTCCGTAATCCGCGCCGCGCAAGGCGGTCATGCCTGTTTCCAGGAGCGCCTTGGCCAGCCAGGCTTCTTGGGTAAGCGCCCTTTTTGCACCTGCCGGAAGCTGAACCCGATCCATGCTCTTTTTCCTCCAATGCCTCCTTCGTCAGACTGGGCTGGTGAAAAGAGCGTCGTGCAAATTATCTCAGTCTTCGAACCCAGTTTGGCGAATCCTTCAATGTTCGATCAATGAGACCTCCCCTCCGAGTGGTCCGAGCGGCTCCTAGCCTCCCCGTCGTACGAACTTACCCTTGCGTGAGGACGCTGTCCAACCTCATCGGCGCGGAGAATTAGCTTCGCAACGGGATCGCACGACATCCATTTATAAGAGCGCGACAGCAAGCTACTAACGCCGGCTGTCGTACGCAACTTCAAAGGCGAGGAATCTGTCCGCAGAGCGCCCGCCTTTGTTATCCCCGGCTACTGCCGCTCTATCGCGGCGAATGCCGGCGCGAGAACTCTTAAGGCGCTGGTCCGGCGGTACAACGTTGCGCGCGTAACATTTATGATCTGCAACAGTAGGGGAGGACTGGAGCGTGCGTTGGATTGCCAGAGTCTCCGAGATAAGGAATCGTGGCGCCCCTCGACCGCCACTCGGAAACTAGGTCCCGACGACGTGGTAGCGGTGCCGACCTGAGAACCACAGCCCGGTCTTGAACGACCGACGGTACGTTCCGACGAATCCGATCGGCTTGACGAATACGTCGACCTTCCAAGAGAGGCCGTCGACCACCGGCAAGACATCCCCGCGCTTCTTCAGGTCTAAGTACCAGGAATCCGCCGCAGAGGTGACGAATACCGCTTGCCTTCCGCTCGGCCCTCTCGGAAGCAGGTAGGCGTCCGAATCCACCTCGCCTTGTTGCCCAAGGTGACCCGAGAGGTGCAGCGAGTCCCCCTCCAGAAAGTTAATCCACTCGTAGCTCCGCGCGTTTGGCGACGCCAGGTACTCCTGCAGCCACCGGTGCCAGCGGTCAGGCAGAGGTTTCCCCGACTCGGACGACGGAGCGCAAGGCTCTCCAGGACGACCGACCGGGAACACGGCACGGCGCCGAAGCAGCCACGCGAGGATCACGTCGAGGTTGCCGTCCGCATCCCACACCTCCGCGACCAACCGGAGCGTGGGGTCCTCCGTCGGCTTGCCCGCGTCGTACCACCACATCAGCCCGCGATCCGGGCGGGTCCAGCCGAGGCGGTACAGCAACAGTTGCTGCAGCGCTGACCAGTAGCCCAGCGACTGAGGGTGCGGGTCCCCTCGCAACGGTGCGGCTGGGATCCGTCCATACGAACTGTCGAAGCTCACTGCGCGCAGCACATCGGGTACCCCCCAGAACCACTCGAACTGGCCCCCGAGGTCAGCGTCGCGAGGAGTCGCCCTTGCGGCGTCGCTCGAGAAGCGCGTTCGCTCGATCAGCTGATTCGTATCCACCACCATTGCCCCCATGCTCGCTCGGAAGACCGGCGCATCAACACTAAGTAGACGAACACCTTCGTGGCCGACGTGCGCCTCTATCAGTTCATTACGTCACCAACTCGAACAGAACCTGCCTGCACTGGCAAGACCATACTGAGCTCTAGAGCCTGCAAACCACGCCGCGCCGGACCCCAGCAACGACGGAGACCCGTCAGCTCGATCGCGACGGCACCTCGGCTTGCGCCCTTCTTGCCCGCTAGCTGGGAGGCGTGGAGGTGGCGGTGGCGAAGTCGAAGCAACAGGCATCCAAGCTCTGGGCAGACCGACAACACATCGATCCCTCACCATGGACGCGCAGGGCGTCTCCCCGTGTGTGCGGGAAGGACCCTCTGCATGGTTCGCAGGCCGCACGGAAGTGCGACTAGTTGCGAAACCCCCGAACCCGCGAGGACACCAACCATAGAGGCTCTGCCACACCCACCGACGAGACGTCCTACCTCCAGACAAATGCGCCTGCAGTCAAACCGAGCCTGTTCCCCGACGCCGCATCGGCAGGGGGATCCATGTCAACCTGACATTTACTCCGCTTCTCGCCACTGAGCGAGTGGTGACCCTCTTGGCTCCGAGAGACCTCGCGGTGAAGCGCTGAGCGGGTGTCTCCGCCCGCTCCTGAAGACGCTGGTGAACGCACCGATCAGGGTGATCGACGTCGACGGCTGCGTCGACCCTCGTGACGGCGCGACCGTCGGGCTGCCGGCTGTTCACGAGCGGTTGCAGCGACTCGCAGACACAGCGGCGAGATGTCGATCGCGGGTCTCTGTACCCGCTCGTCTCTGCCTGGCTACGGCAAGGTCGTACCTGAGCTATAGATTGAAGATCTTGTGATTCTTGAGGGCTGGTGACGATGCGAGCGGACTCACCGTTGTGGCGGGTGATGGGCGACCCCGCGCAGGCTGTAGAAGCCGCAGCGCTCGCGCGCGTGTGCCAGCTCCTCCCGGACGACGGCATCGCACGAGCGTGGGCGAACGTCAGCTTCACCGACAGCGACGGCAAGCTCAACGAGGTCGACGTTCTGATCCTCACCCGGGCGGGTCTGCTCCTCGTCGAGCTGAAAGGCTGGCACGGAGACGTTTCAGGCGACCAGCACAGCTGGACGCACGCGGGCCGGCGAGAGCCGAATCCGCGCAAGCTGGCCAATCTCAAGGTGAAGCGACTCGCCAGCGTTCTGAAGGATCTCGCGCGTGCCAACGGTGCTTCAGCCAACACGGTGCCCTTCGTCGTCGAAGCCGTCGTCCTGCACGGTCAAGACTCACGGGTGAACCTCGATCGATACGGGTCAGAGGCGGTGTTCGCGCTCGACGGATACAAGGTGAAGAGCGCCGGAGAGCCCCTCCGATTGTTCTCGGAGTTGATCGCAGCGCCACCGACGCACTCCCTCATCGATCGCCCCGCAGCGAAGACCATCGATGCGCTCATGAACGCCGCCGGCCTGATGCCACGCGCCAAGCAGCGGATGATCGGTCAGTTCGCTCTCGACTCGAGCGAACCACTCGGCGAGGGTCCCGGCTGGCAGGACTTCCTGGTCACCCACCCTCGAGCCAAGACGAAGCATCGCATCCGTCTCTTCCCGTACCCCAAAGGCTCGAGCAAGGACGCTCGCGCAGAGATTGGTCATCGTGCTCAGCGAGAGTTTCGACTGACCTACGGCGTCATCCATCCGGGCATCATCGGACCGACAGAGCTGCTCGACTCCGAGGAGGGTCCGGCCCTCGTCTTCGCCCACGATCCGGGTGAGGCGAGCCTCGGGGAGTACCTCGCTGAGCATGCCAACGACCTCGACTTCGCGGATCGCGAGCGTCTCGTGCAGCAGCTCGCCGAGCTGGTGCGATTCGCCCACGGGCAGCGGCTCACCCACCGCGCCCTGTCGCCGGTCAGCGTTCGAGTCACATCGAGCGCAGACGAGACGACCCTCCGCATCCGCGACTGGGATCTCGCGCGGCGACCGGAAGCCGGAACGACGACCGCCACGCTGCTGTCCCGCGGGATCACCGACATCTTCGGGCTCGTGGAACAAGACGCAATGCTGTATCTCGCTCCTGAAACGCTGCGCGGTTCGGCGCCGGATTCGGCACAGACGTTGGACGTCTACGGGCTCGGCGCGCTCGCCTTCCTCCTTCTCACTCAGCAGCCGCCCGCCGCGAACCTGCCTGCACTCGAAGCACTCATCGCGTCTAGCGCAGTGGGCCTCGACCCGCGAGCCGTGACGCCGGAGGTCTCGGACGCCCACGCAGCGGTCATCCTCGAAGCGACCGCCTTCCGTGAAGAACTCCGCCTTCTCGATGTCGGGGAGTTCCAGACCTCGTTCGAACAAGCGAGACGAGCGATGCGATCCGAAGAACAACCGGTGCCCGCTCCAGGCGACCCGCTCGATGCCGCGATCGGTGACATCGTCGGGGAGCGGTTCGAGATCGAGCAGCGTCGCGGCTCCGGCTCAACCGGTGTGGCGCTCCAGGTGACCGATTACGACAGCGACCACGATCACGTCATCCTGAAGCTTGCGAAGGACGATGCCGCCGCCACGCGGCTCGCCATCGAAGCAGAGGTCCTCGACCGACTGGACAGCCCCCGCGTCGTGAAACGACTCGACGGGCCGCTCGCAGTCGGCACTCGCCAGGGGCTCCTGATGACGGACGCGGGGCGCGAGACGCTTGCCGACCGTATCCGCCTCGAGGGGAAGGCGACGATCGAGCAACTGGAACGATGGGCGGACGATCTCTTCGAAGCGGCTCAGCACATGGGAGAGCGCGGCGTCTTCCACCGGGACATCAAGCCGTCGAATCTCGCGGTGAAGCCCGATCCAGGGAATCGGAAGCCACGGCTCATGCTGTTCGACTTCTCCCTGGCGGAGGAGCCCCTCGAGAACGTCAAGGCAGGCTCGCGCCCCTATCTCGACCCTTACCTCGGATCGGGCGGACGGTCGCAGTACGACAGCGCTGCCGAACGCTTCGCCATCGCAACGACACTGTTCGAACTGTCGACGAGTTACCAGGTCTGGTGGCCCTCGGGCGACGCGCCGACCACTGCGATGGAAGCACCTGTCGTCGAGGCCTCGTCTTTCGATCCGAGCGTCGCCAGGGGCCTCAGCGCGTTCTTCCAGGCGGCGCTGGCACCGAAGGTGTCGGACCGGCACCCGTCGCTCGACGAGATGCGGAAAGCCTGGAGTACAGCACTCGCAGGCGCACGAACCGACGAGCAGGACGCGGAGGCCAACGACGCGAAGGCAGCCACCGCGACGCTCGATACTCCGCTATCGGATGCCGGACTGAGCGCCCGAGCTCTCTCAGCTCTCAGCAGGGTCAAAGCGAAGACGGTCGGCCAGCTGCTGGGGATCCCGCCGATGACGATCAATGGAGTTCGTGGCCTCGGTGAGCAGGTGCGGCGCGAGATTCAGTCCCGGATTCGCGAGTGGCGTCAGCGGCTGACGTCCGCGACCGAGATCGTGGAGCCACCAGCGCAAGCAGGACGCCGCTCCGTCGAGTCCCTCTTCGGTTCGGTCTCGCAGAAATCTGGCGAATCCGTGGAAGACCAGTACAGGCGACTGCGCAAGAACAGCACGCTGAAGGGCCCTACTGCAGACACCGCTCGCTGGGTGCAAGAGCTCGGAGGAATAGCGACCCTCGACGAGGTCTCGACGAAGTTGCTCCGCGAGTACGGGTCAACGCTCGATGAGGGAAAGCGGAGACAGCCTGCGAACGAAGTCGTCCGCACGATCCTCGAGCTCGACACTCGCTCGAGTGCGCCTCGCTTCGTCTTCCAGACCCTTCGGCAACGATCGGGCACCGCCGTCGCGTTCGCTCCGGACGATGGCAGCGGCTTCTCGTTCGACGACGCGGAGCTTCACCTCGAGGTACTGCTCCGGCACGCACAGCTGGTCGACCGACTCCTCGTCGACGACGACGTCGTCCCGGCGACGCGCCTTCGTGAAAATCTGCTCGCCGAGGACGAACCAGCTCTTCGACTCTCGAGCTCTCGGGTCGCCCAACTCGCTGTCGGGCTGTCGGCAACGGGGCGGCTCTCGTCGGTCGGGGAGGCGTATCGAGCTGATCTCGACCCCGCACGGGCTGTCGAGTTGGCGCTTCGCGGTGCTGCGACACAGGACCTCGCAGTCGTCACGATCGAGCAGCGCGTCCGTGCGCGATTCCCTGCGATCCATACCATTCCGAACCGGCCCGCTCTCGACACGGCCGTCATGACGGCGATGCCGTATCTCGAGTGGCGTGATGACAAGGGAAGGTACAGGCTGCGCGATTCCGACCTACAGTCATCGAGTCGCACGGGCACCTCGACGGTCTGGGGGCGGCCTGCCGATGATCCGGTGATCGCGAGCCGGCTGAGCGGCTCCCTGCGAGACAAGGGCGCCCTCGTTCTCGTCACCTCGCGTCAACGGGGGCTCGCTCTCACGGCGACTCGCCTGGCCCGCGAGCACGGCCTCCGCGTTGTCGATCTGGCCGATCTCGCCCTCGGCGCTCTGAAAGCGACAGCTGTAGCGAAACAGGTCAAGTGGCCCGTTGTGATTCGTGCTGATGGCCAGCCATCGGGTTCACAAGATCGGCGCCACCTTTTCACTCTCGCTCGTCTAGCCATCACTCCTGCCTGGCAGAACCTGATGGCCGAAGAGGAGCCGATGATCCTCATGAATGCCGCCATTCTCGCGCGCCTCGACCTCGTCGATCTGCTCGCGGAGGTGACCGACCTCGGCACGTCGCGCGCCGCAGCACGCTGGTTCGTCCTGCCGCGGCCGCTCTCCAGCGGTACCCCGGACCTCGACGGGTCGCCCTTCCCCTTCGGCGCGGACGGATGGCTCGAGTTGTCACTCGGCGCACTTGATCCCACCGGCTTCGAACTACCTGCCTCAACGACGCACCGAAAGGTCGGCACCCCGTGATCGACTCAGCCCTCCTCCTCGCCGACCTGAAGCGCCAGCTCAGGCTGCTTGAGGCAGACCTCCGCGCGCGCGCCGACGACGTCGACAACCCGTGGGGAGCGCGCCTCCGAGAGGAACACGACACTGCGACGCGGCGTGAGCGCACAGGCCTTGCCTGGATCGCCTGGCGCGATGGCGAGATCGCCCAAGCCGCCGTCTCTTGGATTCTCGCAAGTGTGTTCATCCGCTTCGCCGAAGACAACGGTCTGCTCGCCGACGCCCAGCGGAACGACCGTCCAATTGCGCAGCCGTGGTTCGCCGCCCCTGGCGAGGGTCTCGACAGGGCGGTGGAGAACGAAGCCGCGTTTTACGCCGCGTCGCCGACCATGACCAGCCGCGACTGGATGCAAGACGCCTTCCGCGCTCTCGCCGATCTGCCCGCCGGCCGGCCTCTCGTCGATCCGCGGCATTCGGCCGTCTGGCATGCACCGATCTCGGCGGACGCGTCCGACGGGCTGCTCGCCTTCTTCCGCCGAACCACTCCGAGTGGCGAGCTGGTGCACGACTTCGGTGACACCGACTTGGGCACTCGCTTCCTCGGCGACCTTTACCAAGATCTGTCGGACTATGCGAAGAAGACCTACGCGCTACTGCAGACCCCGGACTTCATCGAAGAATTCATTCTCGATCAGACGCTAACTCCCGCGATCGCGGAATTTGGGCTTACAGGGCTCAAGCTCATCGATCCTGCTTGTGGATCCGGGCACTTCCTGCTCGGCGCCTTCGACAAGCTAAACGCCGAATGGGCCGCCGTTGCACCCGGTCTGGACAAAGGCGAGCGCGTCCAGCGCGCTCTTGATTCAGTGCACGGCGTGGACCTGAATCCCTTCGCAGTCGCCATCGCTCGCTTCCGCCTCACCGTTGCGGCCATCAAGGCGTCCGGCATTTCAACCCTGACCGCGGCGCCCTCCTTCCGCTACCGCCTGGCAATTGGTGATTCGCTGCTCGGCAGCGTGCGCCAGTCGCCCACTCTCGATCTCGGCGATGGCAAGTACTTCGAATACAAAGCCGAAGACCTCCGAGATTTCTCACATATTCTCACAACTAATCAATATCATGTTGTAGTGGCAAATCCGCCATACATTCAACCCCCGGATCCAAAAGTCAGGGATCAGTATCGAGCGCTTTACAGCACTTGTTACAGGAAGTTCCCGCTATCAGTTCCTTTCATGGAGTTACTATTTCGGTTGGCCCGGCGTCCCGACGGGCGGGGGGCAGGTTACGTCGGCCAAATTACCTCGAATTCATTCCTTAAAAGAGAATTTGGCAAGACCTTGATCGAGAATTTTCTCTCTGGAGGCCTGACCGGTGAAGGACATCCCGAATATGTCGATATTACCGCCGTAATCGATACTTCCAGGGCCTACATACCAGGACATAACAGCGAGGGTACGGCAACCCTGATGCTTTTTGGCCGCCCGCGGAAACCGCAAGCAACTTTTGTTCGCGCGGCGCTTGGGAGGCTCGGAGAATCGAGTCGCCCCAGTGATCCGAATCTGGGCTTGGTTTGGCGCGACATTGTCGATCATATGGACGAGCCTGGATACAATGGTTCATACGTCTCAGTTGTCGATCTACCCCGAAGCAAGCTACGCAGATGGCCTTGGTCGCTGACTGGAGGTGGCGCAGGGGAACTTAAAGAACTAGTGGAGTCAGCGGCAATCGAACGCCTCGGGAACGTAATATCGGAGGCTGGGTTTGTTGCAGTCCTCGGCGAGGAGGCACCATTCGAGGTACCCAATTCATTCCATGGCCCCGCCGTAGATCTCGTGTTTGGTGAAGCCGTTAGAGATTATGAGATCGGGACGCTACGTCGCTATTGGCCCTACTCCCCCTCCCTTGCACCCAATATGGAATCGCGAAACTCGCGCTGGCTTTGGCCGTATCGGTCGCCTCTGAAGAATGTCATCTTCTTCGGCAAGAAACCGGAACAGCGCGGGTTCGAGTGGTTCCAGTACGCCTTCCTCGCCGTGAGCAAACTAGAAACGCCATTGTCGATCACGTACGCAGAAATATCGACCCACAATCACTTCGCCCTGGACCGCGGCGGCAGGGTTTTCAACCGAACCGCGCCCGTTCTAAAGCTTCCGGCAGGCGCGACAGATGACGACCACTACAACCTCTTGGGCTTTCTAAACTCATCGACCGCTTGCTTCTGGCTGCAAGAAGTAAGCCAGCAAAAACAGGGCGGGGCAGAGCGTTGGGACTGGCATTTTCAGATGACCTCGTCAAAACTAAAAGCTTATCCAATTCCGCGTGCTCAAGCATCGACTTTCGCCCGTCAAATCGACGAACTGATTGAAAAGCGTGCGGCTACCTCCCCAGCATCGATTCTGGTGCGCGAGGGGACGGCTGGCCTTGCAGTAGGACGGAATTATTGGGAGCAGCTGGGGCGTACAATGATTGCCCTTCAAGAGGAGCTTGATTGGCACGTTTATGTGGCATATGGGATTGCGGACGCTCGGCTCGCGCCCGAGCTGCCACATTTGATACCTATTGCTGCAAATGAAAGACCTTTCGAGATCGGAATGGCCCGTTCTCTTGAGCGGGGAGAAATGGAAACAGAATGGTTTGTGCGCCGTGGGCGCGATCCGCTCACGGCCTTCCCTTCTCACTGGCCTAGGTGGTTCCATGAACTTGCAATGCGACGGCTCGCTGCGACGGAAGCGAATCCATTCCTCGGTCTCCTAGAGCAACCCGAATACAAACGCCGCTGGGCGGGGCCGAGTTGGGAGGAGCTGCTCGCCGAGGCCGTGCTGATTGCGCTTCTCGGCCGACTCGAGGGTGCCGAGCTCTGGCACGATGCGTCCGGTCGCCCCCGCGTTCACTCTGCAGCGCAGGTGGCGGACGAGCTTAGGCGCGACGAGAGCTTCCGCGAACTGCTTGTAATTCATGCAGGTTCTCAGGATTACGACCTCACCACCGAGGTGAGCAAGCTTTTGGCCCGCGAGGCTGTTCCTGCGCTTGCAACTCTTCGGTACAAGGATCGGGGAATCGAAAAGTTTCGGGAGTGGGAGCGGGTCTGGCAGCTTCAGCGCGCTGAAGACCGGGGCGAGCTCGTCGACGTGCCGGTGCCGCCGAAGTACAAGCCGGCCGATTTCCTCAAGACCAATTACTGGTCCGCCCGCGGGAAGCTCGACGTCCCCAAAGAGCGGTTCCTCTCTTTTCCCGGCAGCACGCTCCCAGACGATTCGACAGCTCTCTTCGGCTGGGCCGGCTGGGACCACGCGGAGCGCGGGCAGGCGATCGCCCGTCTGACGAACGAGCTGTCCCGCGCGGGCGCACCGGACGAGCAGGTCATCCCTCTCGTCGGCGCCCTGGTCGAGCTCGAGCCCTGGCTGAAGCAGTGGCACGATGAGCTCGACGCCCGCAGCGGTGTAAGCCCTGCCGTCGCCATCTCCGGACTCATCACTACGCTGCTCGACCGCCTGGGTCTCGGCAGAGACGACATCGCCGCCTGGCGACCGCCCGCGCCAACGCGCGGAAGAAGGAGCGCTTCGTGACCGACTACTCCCTGAACTCTCCCCTGCGAGACCTGATCCGGCTCCCGGAACGGGTCGAAGCGGCCGACTTCGTGATCAAGCTCGACGAGGGTGTCGCCCGGCATGAGCAGACCATCAAGGACTACGTGGTCACCGAGGCGATCGCCGGCGCGCTCGCGGATGGACTCGATCTCGTCACGAGCGCCCTGCGCAGTCAATCGTCGCGCGGCTCGTTCCTCGACGGGTCCTTCGGCTCCGGAAAGTCTCACTACATGGCGGTGCTCCACCTCCTGCTGTCGGGCAGCATCGCGGCCAGGCAGATCCCTGGGCTCGCACCCGTCATCGCCAACCGCCAGGAGACCCTCGAGCGCAAGCTACTCGTCCTCGACTTCAACCTGCTCGGCGCACGCTCCTTCGAGGATGCGATCTTCGGCGGCTACCTCGACACCGTGGCGACCAAGCATCCCGACGCGCCGGCACCTGTGCTGCACGCGAGCGACTCACTCCTCGCCGACGCTCGAGGGCTTCGCGCCCGCCTGGGCGACGCCGCCTTCTTTGATGGTCTCGGGGGTGGCTATGCGGCCTGGGGTGACTTCGGCGCATCGTGGGATGCGCGGACCTTCGACGCTGCGGCCGAGCAGGCACCCGGAACCGCGGACCGCGATCGCCTCGTCGGCGACCTCGTCTCCGCTTACTTCGCCGGATACGCGCGGTCGGGCGAATGGCTGCCCATGAAGGACGGGCTGCGGGCCCTCTCCTCACACGCGAAGTCGCTCGGCTATCAGGGCCTCGTCTTCCTGATCGATGAGATCGTGCTCTGGCTCGGCCAGCACCTCGCCGATCAGGCGTGGGTGCAGGGCGAGATCGAGAAGGTCGTGCAACTCGCCGAGAACGCCGCCGCGAATCTCCCTGTCCCCATTGCGTCCTTCCTCGCTCGGCAGCGCGACCTCCGCGACTTCCTGGGATCGCACATTGCGGGTGCCGAGCGCGCGGCGCAAGGGCAGCTCTTCCAGTACTGGGAGGATCGGTTCTCGAAGATCACACTCCAGGCCGCCGATCTACCCAGGATCGTCAAGCAGCGCCTCCTCCAGCCGATCTCGACCGATGCCGCGACCACTCTCAGCCGTGCCCTGACCGAGGTGAAGCGCGACTACGCATCCTGGGGCTACCTGCTCAGCGACGACGCGAACTCCGACGAGCGCGCCTTCGCCGACGTCTACCCGTTCAGTCCGGCGCTCGTCGACACGATGGTCGCTCTGTCGAGTCTCATGCAGCGCGAGCGAACCGCGCTCAAACTCATGGCCGAGCTGCTCAGCGACGGGCGCGACGTGTTGCTGGTGCGCGATGTGATCCCGGTCGGCGACCTGTACGCGCCGGTCGTTCTCGGCGGATCACAGCCGCTCTCCGAGGAGATGAAGCAGCTGTTCGCGATCTCGCGACGCTTCTACGAGTCAAAGATGAAGCCCTACCTGCTGCGCAAGCACGGGCTTACGGAGAGTGCCATCGCGGGGCTGCCCCGCGGCCATGCGATCATCACGGAAGACCGCCTCGCGAAGACCGTGCTCATTGCCTCCCTCGCACCGAACGCCGCCTCGCTCGCGAACCTCACCGCCGCAAAACTCGCCGCGTTGAACTGGGGAACGATCGACGCTTTCATTCCCGGCACGGAGGCCGAGCAGGTGCTCTCCCTCGTCCGTGGATGGTCGAGCGAGTTCGGCGAGATCAGCGTCGGCGACGGCCCGGACCCGATCATCGCCGCGACTCTCAGCGGCGTCGACTACGACTCGATCCTCGACCGAGTCCGGACCGAGGACAACCTGCACACCCGACGCGAGATCGTCCGCAAGTTGATCGCGGCCGAGCTGCAGCTTCCGCCGGACGACACGCTCGTCGGGAAGCGTCTGACGCACGTCTGGCGGGGTCACAAGCGAGTCGTCACCGTCAAGTTCGGCAACGTCCGAGACGACACGGACGTGCTCGACAGCGATCTCCTGCACAGCGATCCCGAGTGGCGGGCGGTCATCGACTTCCCCTACGACAGCGGAACGCACTCTCCCGCCGACGATGTGGCGCGACTACGGAAGCTCCGCGAGGGCACGCGGGGGTCGAACACCATCGCGTGGATCCCCAACTTCCTGTCGGAGGCACGCCAGGCCGATCTCGGCAAGCTCGTCCTGCTCGAGTACCTCTTGACGGGGAGCCGCTTCGACCAGAACGCCGATCACCTCGCGCAGGCCGACCGCGGACCCGCTCGTCAGACACTGGAGTCGCAGCGGCGGACTCTCCGCGACGTCCTCACGACCGCGCTAAGACAGGCGTACGGGGTGAACGCTCCGGACGAGACGAACGTCGGCAGCGACCTCGCCGGCAACGAGATCTTCTCCGCGCTCGCGCCCGGTGTCCCCATCACTCCGCCCCCGACCGGCACCCTTCTTGCTGGTCTGCGGCACGCTCTCGAGACCGTCTGGCGAGACGAGTTCCCGGATCACCCTGATCTCGGGGGTGAGGAGGTCACCGATAGGCGACTTGCGGAGGCCCTCGGCCTCATCACCTCGACGGTCGAGCTGGGCGGGCGCCGCCAGGGGCTCGCCGCCGCCGAGCAGCGCCTCGCGCGGGACATCATCGCTCCCTTGGGGCTCGGTGCGCAGAACGAGAACGTGCTGGTCATCGACGCCACAAACTTCGTCTGGGGCCCGCGCTTCGCACGCTGGGAGGGCGAGCTCGCTCCTGCGATGACCGTCGGCGCTCTCCGCGGGAAGCTCGCGTCGTGGGGCATGACGCGGGGGATGGAGGACGCAGTCCTCATCACCTGGGCGCTGCTCGGCAACTGGGAGTTCGGCGGCGGCGTTCCGACGATCGGCTCCCTGCCTGACGGAGCGAGCCCTCGGAAGGCGAACCTGCCGAGCCAGGAGGACTGGGATCTCGCGCAGCAGAGAGCCGGATCGATCTTCGAGACGGTTTCGGAGGTGAACCTCACTCCGCGCGCGGTCGGCCGATTCGCTACCGCTCTTCGAGCCGCCGTCGCCGGCAGCCGGGTGACGACTTTCTGCGCGGCGCTCGAGCTGCACGCGGAGGTGCTCGGCATCGACGTGGCCGCGGCGACTGGCCGCTTGGCCACAGCGCGGCGAATGGCGGAGCTGACCGGGGCGCTGTCCGCCACGATCGGAGACAAGGCGCTGATCGAGACGCTATCGACGTTCGACCTGCCGACAGAGCTCAGCTCCTTTGGCAGCGCTCACGGCTCCGCCGAGCGGCTCGCCCGGGAACTCGACGGCCTCGACTGGGACATGATCGCTGCGGCACAGGCCAAGCACGACTCCGCGTTCACCGAATCGCTCGCGCAGCTGCGGGAGGCCGCGGCGGTGGACGAGTCCGTCGCGTCACTGGAACCACGCTTGAAAGACGCTGCCGCGAAAGCTCGGAAACTCGTCATCACCCTGGACCCTCCTGTTATCCGTCCTCCCCTCCCTCCGATCGACCCGCCGACGCAGGCCATTCACCGACGCCGAACCACTGTCACCGACCTCGATAAGGCGTTCGACACACTCCGCACCGAGATCGAGCAGGAGGTCGGCATAGACGGCAGCGTCACGATCACCTGGCAGGTCGACTGAGCATGCCCGCACCGACCGTGACCGAGCCTGCCCTTCGTCAGCACCTCACTGCCTGGCTCTCGAGCGAGCGCCGACGCGCGAGGACGATCCTCGTCCGTGCACAGCCGACGTGGTCGGGAGCAGAGACGCTCACCTTCGGCGACGCCACCGTACGTGTGGTCGAGGGCGTCTCGGGGCTCGCCGCGCTCGACGCGATGCGCTCCGCGGGCGAGGACGAGTTCATCGCCGTGCTCACCTCGCTGTCCGAAGTCGAGCTGGGCACGGCGGTCGTGCTCGATGCCGAGAGGCAGAAGGTCACGGACTTGGACGAGTGGAACATCGTGCCGGCGCTGTTCGGCGCGCGCGAGTATCCCGCCCAGCCCGTCCGCGCGCTCGGGTCCTGGGTGCCGCGACTCCTCGTCTCCCTCCGCCGAGAACGCGGGTTCATGCCGGCTCCGGGTGGAGTGCTCTCTGCTCAGCACGTCGTCCAGTCGATGCTCGTGGCGATGCTCGGCGTCGACCGCGTCGACGCTCTCGCTGCATCGACCGCGCTCGCGACTCTCGATGACCCCGGAGTGAAGTCCCGTCTTGTGAACCTGGATCAGGAGTCACGCGCTGGTCTGATCAGGGCGACCGCCATCCATGTCGAGCAGCACCTGGCAATGGCGCTGCGCGCCGCGTCCGCCCCTGGTGGGGTCTCCTCCGTCGCGGTGGGACTCGTCGTCGGTGAGCTGTGGGCCTCCGGACCCGTCGCATCGGACACCGCCGTCGCCGCCGCCCGCGTGAGAGTCGAGAGGTACGTGGGGACGGCGCCGAGCGCATCGGCTGCGCAGCGCTACGGCGCCTCCGCGAAGCTCATCGCCCAGCGATGGCTCGCCGACGGCAACGAGCACGCTCGTTCCGTCCTCGACCAGGCTGAGGCGCTCTGCGGAGACGTCGGCTGGGCCGAGGGCGCGGCGGCGTCCGGTTTCCTCCCCGCCGGCCTTCGCGCCCGCGTCTCGGTCTTCGCGGAAGCGGTCGAAGCCGCGGCAGCCGTCCCGAGTGCCCGTGCATCTCTCGCCGTCGACGATGCGCTCTCGCGGATCGAATCGCATGGCGCGCGCTCCTCCTTCGAGCGGTCCCGTTCCACCGCCCTCATGGCGGCGCGCCTCGTCCGGTGGCTGAGCGGCTCTCGCGCCTCCTCCGTAGGCCTGAGTTCCGCGATTCTCGCCTACGCGGCGGACGGCTCCTGGGCGGAGCGGGCCCTCGGAGACCTCTGGGACGGTGACACCGATCGAAGCCTCGCCGGCGCGTACCGCGCGCTCGCCTACGCGGTGCAGACCCAGCGTCGTCTCGCGGACGCCACCGCTGCACGGGCACTCACCGGCGATCTGTCGACGGATGACTCCGTGCTCCCCGTGGAGAGCATGCTTTCACGCCTCGTCGTACCGCTCAGCACGCACGGCCCGGTCCTCCTCATCGTTCTGGACGGCATGAGCGTGCCCTCGGCGGTGGAACTGGCGACCGACCTCCCCTCTCGGGGCTGGACGGAGGTCGTCCGGAAGACGTCTCTGCGACGCGGTGCCGCCCTCGCAGCTCTGCCGACCGTGACGGAGTACTCACGCACCTCGCTCTTCTCCGGAGCATTGCGCAAGGGAACGCAGCAGCTCGAGAAGGCGCAGTTCGCCACCGCGGTCGATGGAGTGGTGTTCCACAAAGACGATCTGCGTTCAGAGCCCGGACACGCGCTACCGCCGGCCGTCAGCGACGCGATCGCCGACTCCGGTCGAAAGATCGTCGGCATCGTGCTGAACACGATCGATGATGCATTGGCGAGCGCCGATGTCGATTCACTCCGCTGGAGTCTGCGCTCGATAGCGCACCTCGAAGCGGTTCTTGACGCCGCGCTCGAAGCCCGACGAACCGTCATCCTCACGTCCGATCACGGGCACATCGTCGAGCGCGGCAGTGAGCTCCGGAGTGTCCCGCAGTCGCCGGCGCGGTGGCGCGAGGTCACCACGGGGACCGCACTGGCCGACGAAGTCCTCGTCAGCGGCCCGCGCGTCCTCGCCCCCGGCGGCAGCGCGGTGCTCGCCGTTTCCGACGGCCTCCGCTACGCCTCGAAGAAGGCGGGCTACCACGGAGGCGCAGCCCTCGCCGAGCTGACCATTCCGATCCTCGTCGCCAAGCCCCGCGGTGCTGGTGACCCGGCCGGTTGGGTGGAGGCTCCCCCTCAGGAGCCGTTGTGGTGGAACGAAACCCTCAGGGCGCCGACGGCTCCGCCCCCTGCATCGCCCAAGCGCAGGGCGACGAAGACGAAGGAGCCTGCGGCGACCGTCGGCTCGACGCTGTTCGAGATCGAGCCGACCGCGGAGGAGGCTCCCATATCTCGGCGGAGCACCGCCGAGCAGCTTGTCGCGAGCGACATCTATCGAGCACGCCGCAAGATGGCCGGTCGTCACCCGATCGAGGACAGCGTCGCAAGCGCGATCGTCGCGGCTCTTCAGGCAGGCGGCGGTCGCGCGCATCGCGACACCCTGGCCGTCCGGGCTGCCGTTCCGGGTGCGAAGATGCCCGGTCTCCTCGCGGCGTTCCGCCGGGTCCTCAACCGGGACGGCTACCTGGTCATCGACACGGATTCAGACGGGGTCACTGTGGTTCTCGACCTCGCGCTTCTCAAGGAGCAGTTCGAGTTGGGTACTGGATCATGACGGCCGTCAGCCCGCGTCGGCGCCGCGAGATCATCGATGCCCTGCGCCGCGGCACGGTCCCTCAGCGCGGACTGGATGTCATGGCCGTCGGTCTCGACCGCTTCGAGGCCTCGGTGATCGACGAGCTGGACAGCGTCTCGGACGGCGGTGCGGTCTTCAAGGCCGTTCGCGGCGAATACGGAGCGGGCAAGACCTTCTTCGCGCGGTGGCTGACGGAGACCGCGAAGCAGCGAGGATTCGCGACTGCGGAAGTGCAGATCTCGGAGACGGAGACACCGTTGCACCGTCTCGAGACGATCTACCGCAGAGTGACCGAGAACCTCTCGACCGAGGCGACCCCGCCGAGTGCCTTCCGCGAGGTCGTGGACGGATGGCTTCGGGTCCTCGAGGAGGATGCGATCGCCTCGGGTGCCTCTTCCGTCGACCGCAGCGAGGTCACGCGGCTCACCGAGTCGTTGCTGGAACGGCGTCTGGCTGCGGTGTCCAGCACGGCTCCCGCTTTCGCTGCCGCCCTTCGGGGATACCACGTCGCGACCGTCGCGGGAGATATCGAGACCGCTGACGGGCTCGCCGCATGGCTCGCCGGGCAGCCTCACGTCGCGGCGTCCGTCCGACGCGTCGCGGGTGTGCGCGGTGACCTCGACCATTTCGGCGCGTTCGGATTCCTCCAAGGTCTCCTCGCCGTTCTCCGCGACTCGGATTACCGCGGCCTCGTGCTGGTTCTGGATGAGGTCGAGACCCTGCAGAGAGTGCGCAGCGACGTGCGCGAGAAATCCCTCAACGCGCTCCGGCAGCTTCTCGACGAGATCGACGCGGGACGCTTCCCTGGCCTCTACGTGCTCATTACCGGTACGCCTGCGTTCTTCGACGGGGCACAGGGGGTGCAACGTCTCCCTCCACTCGCTGCTCGGCTCGGAGTCGACTTCAGCGGGGATCCTCGATGGGACAACCCCCGGGCGCCGCAGGTGCGGCTCCTCGGGTTCCAGCGCGACAGTCTCCTGGAGCTGGGCACGCGCGTTCGTGGCATCTACATCTCGGGCAGTGCCGAGGCCGATCGGATCGCGGCACTCGTCACCGATGACTACCTCGAGGCGCTCGCGCAGACTGTGGCCGGTCGGCTCGGGGGCAAGGTCGGGATAGCCCCACGGCTCTATCTCCGGAAGCTCGTCGACATTCTCGACAAGGTCGAGCAGTTCCCCGATTACGTGCCGACGGAGGCTTCGTCCGTCACCGTGTCTTCAGCGGAGCTGAATGAGGACGAGCGCGCAGCGGCCGGCGGACTCGACGCAATCCAGCTCGATGTCTGACGGCGCCGAACTGGCGGGCGCGCTCGAGTATCACGTCGCGAACACGCTCGGCTGGCATGACCTGCGGCCGCTGCAGCGGGCGGCGATCGAGCCCGTGCGCTCCGGCGCCGACTGCCTTCTCATCGCCCCGACTGCCGGAGGGAAGACAGAGGCGGCGGTGTTCCCCCTCCTGTCCCGGATGGTGGACGAAGGATGGAGTGGATTCAGCGTCGTCTACGTCGCTCCTCTGAAGGCTCTGTTGAATAACCTCCTCCCTCGGCTCGAGCAGTACACCGCGTGGCTCGGCCGACGGGTCGCGCTCTGGCACGGAGACATCGGAGACGGCCCCCGTCGGGAGATCCTCAGCGAACCACCGGACATCCTTCTCACGACCCCGGAGTCGCTCGAAGCGCTGCTCGTCTCTCGACGAGTGGACCACCGGCTGCTGTTCCGCGGACTCCGGGTCGTCGTCGCCGATGAGATCCACTCGTTCGCGGCCGGTGACCGCGGATGGCACCTGCTCGCGGTCCTGGAGCGGATCCAGCGCATCGCGGAGCACCGTATCCAGCGCATCGGACTGTCCGCGACGCTCGGGAATCCGAGCGACGTCCTCGCCTGGTTCCAGGGATCGAATCTGAGTGCGGGCATCGCGAGCCGGGTGGTGACTGCCGGCGATCCACCGATGCCTCCGGATGTCACACTCGATTACGTCGGCTCGACCGAGAACGCCGCAGTTGTCATAGCCGCGCTGCACCCCGGCGAGAAGCGGCTCGCCTTCTGTGAATCCAGGAAACAGGCGGAGGAGCTCGCCTACGAACTGCGAGATCGCGGCGTCACCACGTTCATCTCGCACTCCTCCCTCTCCCTGGACGAACGCCGACGAAGCGAACAGGCGTTCGCCGAGAGCCGTGACTGCGTCATCGTCTCGACGTCGACCCTCGAGCTCGGGATCGACATCGGTGACCTCGACCGCATGATCCAGCTCGATTCACCGCGATCGGTCGGGTCGTTCCTGCAGCGACTCGGCCGGACCGGACGGCGGGCCGGCGCAGCGAGGAACGCGCTGTTCCTCACCACCGAGCACGAGACCTTCCTGCGTGCAGCCGGATTGCTCCACCTGTGGGGGACGGGCTTCGTGGAGCCGATCACTCCGCCGCCCTCCCCTCGGCACCTCGCGGCGCAGCAGTTTCTGGCCCTCGCTCTTCAAGAAGGCCGATTCGCTCGGGACTCCTGGCATGAGTGGTGGGCGGGAAGCCTGGTGATGGCCGACGGCCAGGAGGTGCTCGACTACCTCGTCGAGGAAGGCTTCCTCGCCAGCGACGGTGGCTGGGTCTTCATTGGACCGACCGCCGAGAAGAAGTTCGGAGGCAAGAACTTCCTCGAGCTCCTGAGCACCTTCGTGGCAGATCTCGAACTGACGGTCGTCCACGGGCGGAAGGAGATCGGTGGAGTGGCGCCGATCTCTCTGAGTGCCACGATCATCCGCGGCGAGAAGCCGTTGCTGCTGGCCGGGAACGCGTGGAGGGTGGTCTCCGTCGACTGGGGTCGACACCGCATCGAGGTCGAGCCGGAGATCAGCCGCGGCAATGTGCGGTGGTCGTCAGGCGCGCTGCCCGAGTCGTTCGACATGGTCCGCGCCCGCAGAGAGGTTCTTCTCGGCGCCGAGCCACCCGTCCAACTGTCGGAGCGTGCCCAGAAGGCGTTAGCCACGGGTCGAGAGGGCTGGTCGAGCCGGTTGGACGCTGCGGGACTCGTGCTGACTCGCGGCTCCGCTCACGTCGAGCTCTGGAGCCTGGCCGGCCTCAAGGCGCACGAGACGCTTGCTGCAGCATTGCCACCAGCGTTCGAGGCGCGATCAACAAACGAGTCGATGCGTTTCGCTTCTGGATTCGACGTCTCGGTTCTCCGAGAGGCCGTCCTGGATACTGCGCTGCCTTTTATCTCGCCGGACGCCGTCTCCGGATTGAAGTTCTCGGCGGCGCTGCCACCGGACTTCGCGCGCGCGACCCTGGCTGAGCGGTTCGTCGACCGAGTCCATGCAGCGACGGTGGCTCGTGAACCCATCGTGTCGAGGGCTGCGACCGACGGCTAGGTCTTCACCAGGGCGCTCGTTCTCGGCGAATGAGGAGGCGGTATCCACTGCCGTGGTCCCGACCTCACCGAGGGCGGACCACTCAGCGGGCATCAGAATTCGAACACCGTGTCCGGATCATCCCATGCGGCCCGAAGCTCCGCGAGGTTCCCGAGGTCGGCGAGAGGGGAAGTGCGGGCCACCTCGACGATGCCCCCCACAACGACGCGGAGCGCCTCCACGTCCCCTGACTGCAGGGCGACGTCGAGGCCTGCGAAAAGCCTCTGATGCGTCTCACGTCGCTCCGCGAAGATCTGATCGAAGTATTTCTTCAGTACCCGCTCCGAGGCCTCGATGCGCGCCACTTCAGTCTCGCGATAGGTTCGCAGCTTCTCGCGCTTCGTGCTCTCCGTCTCGTGGATATGAACGGCTTCACGGCTGGCGTCGATAAGTTGAGTCAGCGCACCGAGTGCGTCAGCGGCAGTGAACTTGCCGGCAGCGGCGGAGACTGCTCTGCTCGTCCTCGACGGCACGGGAGTCGTCTTCTTCGCCTCATCGGTCATTGCGAATCACCTCGTCCTCCTCGCGATACTTAAGCACCAGTTCACTTGTCCTTTCGTCAAGATCGACGTCTTCGTCGATGATCGGCGCCGTAGCGACGTCCCGAACAGCCTTCACAAGCACGACCGCCTTCTGGAATCTCTCCGCATGACGCTCGACCTCGAACGGTTCGGATTCGAGCAGATCGATCGCGGCCGCAGACTCTGAAATGAGCCTAGCCAGAATCGAGTCGACCTCGCCCACTCTCTCCTGGACCGCGAGTAGAAGCCCATTGCGGGCGTCCAGCTGAGCGATTCCAATCTCGATCTGGGTCTGATACGCAGCCGCGGCACTTTTCTCTCTGGTTCCTCGATTCTTGACCGTCAAGCCCGCGATCAGCGCCGTCGGTCCAATCACTGCGACGTTGAGCATCGTCGCACCTAGCGCCATCCCGCCGCCCCCGGCCGCTAGCGAACCTCCTCCCAGCCAGGCCAGCGTCGCGCTTGTCGCAGCCGCTCCACCCAGTCCGGATATCGCCGTTCCCGTGCCTGCCGCCGCGAAAGAAGCAACGCCGGTGCGCATCACGATCGGAGCAGCAACCCCGGCGATGGTCGAACCGACGACTCCCCGCACCCATCCCGCGACGTCCGCGTCGAGCTTGGCGAGCCCCAAAACCTGCTGATCTGCTCCGTCTATCCCATCGAGAATCAGATGCTCGCTCGCGCGTACCTGCTTGTTGTGCCGAACAAGAAAAGCCTTCATCCGGAGAATGACCTCCCGGTGGGCGCGTTCCTGGGTACTTCCCAGAGCCCGAAGGCACTGATTCGTCTCCTCTACTGCTGCGACGTGAATTTCGTGTCGTGCCTCGTAAGCGGCTTGGTGCGCTTTTCTGTCGGCTCTCGCCTTCTTGATCTGAGCTCCACCCCAGATGCCCGCCGCGCCGCCTCCCGCGCCGGAGACGGTAGTCGCAACGACGATTGCGAGTGGGATGAGGGGTAGAACCACAGTGACGTCTCCAAGAGGTGGACGGTTGCTTCGCGGCGGTCGGCCACCGTGGCGAATGCGGTCCAAGCCTAGGTCCTGGCTCACTAGGTCAGGCTCTGGAACTCAATGAACCAGGCCACCCGTACTTCGTGACCAGCTCGAGCGGGAACGACCAACCGACCTGCATCTCGACGGCGAGTCGCCTGCTGCTCCCTCACGACGGCTCCAGCCCGAGCTACGTAGTCGTCGGGCGCACTAGCTGAAGACCCACGCCTTCTCACATTCAACTCCGGGAGGAGTGGTGCGCATGCAATCCTTCAGCTCCTCCGACCCCCATCCCGATCAGGGATCGCCCGTACCCTGAGGACACCGCTCTCCCGAAGAACAGGACCAGCCGCTCATGGACGTGCAAGAGACCCGACTCCAGCAGGTCCTGGAGGGCGCCAAGCAGTACCGCGTGCCGCTGTACCAGCGCCCGTACTCCTGGACCGCGAAGCAGCTCGATCGGCTCTGGTCGGACGTCGTCGACCTCGCCGAGCAGCGCGTCAATAGTCCGGGCGCCACTCACTTCACCGGCTCCCTCGTCCTCTCGCTGGGCGAGATCGGGCCGGCAGGGTCGCAGTTCCTCGTCGTTGATGGGCAGCAGCGCCTCACCACCCTCAGCCTGTTCATCTGCGCCCTGCGCGACCACTACGCGGAGACGGAGCCGGAGTACCCCGAGAAGGTGCAGCGGCTCGAAGAGACGTACCTGTTCGACCGGTTCAAGCGCGGCGATGATCGGTTGAAGGTCCTGCCCACGCAAGCCGACAGGCAGGCGTTCCGGGCGATCGTCGACGGGAACATCGATCAGTCCGTGGCGTCCGGCGTGCTCGACGCCTACCGGTTCTTCCGCACGAAGCTGCACGGCGCCGATGATCCCGACGACGCCTACGACATGGATCGCATCGAGTCGGCAGTTCTGAACGGTCTGGTCTTCGTCTCCATCACGGCGCACGCCCACGACAACGTGTACCGGATCTTCGAGTCGCTCAACAACACCGGCCTCAAGCTCACCCAGGGCGATCTGCTGCGCAACTACATCTTCATGCGGCTCGGATCGCGCAGCGAGGAGATCTACGACAGCTGGTGGCTGCCCCTGCAGAAGGCCCTCTCACCGGCCGATCTCGAGGCGCTGTTCTGGATCGACCTGATCTGGTCCACACCCGATGCGAAGCAGGGAGACATCTACTCGCTGCAGGTCGATCGGATGCGGTCGCTCACTGAGGATCAGATCGTCGCCGAGGTCCGCCGGTACAGCGGACTCGCCCAGTTGCTGGCGGTGATCCGGAATCCCGAGAACGAGCCGGACCCGGACGTCCGTGCCGCGCTGCAGCGCAATGGGCAGTGGGGGCTCTCGGCGACCGACGCGCTCGTCCTCCACCTGCTCCGGCTGCGCGACGCGGGCTCGGTCAGCTCCTCCGAGGTCGCCGAGTCGTTGCGACTGCTCGAGTCGTTCATGGTGCGCCGAGTCATCATCGGCGCGAGCAGTGCGGCTCTGTCACGGATCCTCTATCGCGCACCTCTCGAAGTCGGGGAGTCGGACGTCGCGTCGACCCTCCACCGCTACTTCTCCGTCGGGCGGAAATTCTTCGCAACCGACGCGCAGATCCGCGAAGCCGTCCTCTCGAAGCCCTTCTACTACCAGGGCCGACCCGCGCAACGGAAGATGATCCTCGCCTGGCTCGAGGACGTGACTCCGATCGAATGGCGCGACAGAGACGTCACCGCGAAGGAGCACACGGATCCCAGCGCGGCCACCATCGAGCACGTCATGCCGCAGAAGCTCAGTCAGACCTGGCGCGAGGCGCTTGCCGGCGACCTCGAACCTTTCGACACCGTCGACGAGATGCACGAGTCCTATGTGCACACGCTCGCGAACCTGACTCTGACCTCGTACAACTCCGAGCTCAGCAATCGCCCGTTCTCAGAGAAGCGGCAGCTCCTCGATACGTCGAGCTTCCGCCTCAATCGCGAGATCGCCGGCCAGACAGCCTGGACTCGCCGTCAGATCGTCGAGCGCGGCTCCGTGATCGCCGACAGGATCATCTCTACGTGGGCCGCACCGCTCGCTGACACGGAGACCCGCGATTCCGGGGTCTCCTGGAGGCTCGTCCTCGACCTGGTGGCGGCGATCCCTGCGGGCCGGTGGGCCAGTTACGGCGACATCGCGACAGTCGCCGGAACCCATCCCGTTCCCCTCGGGCAGTACCTGACCCACAATCCGGTGCCGAACGCGTACCGCGTCCTCAAGCAGTCCGGTCAGATCTCGCCGGGCTTCGTCTGGGAGGCGGACAGCCCACATGCCGAAATCGCTCCTGAGGAGCTGCTGACGTCGGAGGGGGTGACCTTCGACTCCGCGGGCCGTGCTGATCTCGGACAGAAGCTGGCGGTGCCGGAACTCGCGGAGCTCGTGGGGCTCTCGATCCACTCCGACATCGACTCCGTCCCCGACGAGGGGAACAGCGAGCGAGCCGACTTCCTCGCCGGTGTCGCCGACCGGCAGGCCCCGTCGACCGTCCACGGCGTCGTCGAGCTCCTCGACGAGTGGGAGCGTCTCGGAGGGATTCTGGACTTCGGCGCCGCGGAGGAGAAGTCGTGTTTCCTCGTCGCGCGCGGCTCCGCTCCGGCCTCGAAGAGCATCTGGCCGCTGACCCTCTACCCGAGCGGCAGTGTCGAAGTCGTCTTCCAGCACATGCGGAGCCGACCGCCGTTCGACTCGGTCGCGCTCCGAGAAGAGCTGCTCAATCGTCTCAACGCTGTCAACGGTATCGACCTGCCGGAGGGCCGTTTGGAGAAGCGACCCTCGTTCGACCTCGAAGTCCTCGCCGACCGGACTGCTCGGCTGCAACTCGTCGAAGTGCTCGAGTGGTTCATGAGTGAGCTCGTGGCGTATGACAATGCGCGCATAGGCAGTAGCGAATGATCTGGCGACGGATCATCCTCTGCCGGCTCGAGGAGCGGATCCGATCCGGCGTGTGAAGACGGCAGTTTCACTGACGCCACTCGCCGCATCCGGGAGTCCGCACCATGGCTTCGGTACCGCTCCTCGGTGCTCAGGTCCGCCCCCGACGTGGCGGGAGAAGTGATAGCGATTGCTTCGGGCGCTGTGCCCGACCTCGCTCCGCGGCCCAGAAGCGGCCGGCCTGCTCCGCTCCTCGCTTCTCGCCGCCCAGACACGAGCCTCTGGTACCTGCGGGAGGAGAACCCCCTCCATCCCCCACTCACTCAGTGAGCGACTTCCACAGCGACGCGTTGGTCTCGCTCATCGCCCAGCCGTCGCCGGGCCAGAAGATCGGCCAGCGGGTGTCGCCGCCCATCCGGTTCTTCATCCACACCGTTGCCCGGCCGAACGCGCGCTGCATGGTCAGCGGCTCGACGCCGGTCACCTTCGCCACGTCCTCGAGGGCGACCGCCGCCGGCGATGCCGCAGCGAGGACGTCGAGGACCTCGCAGAAGAGCTTGATGGACTTCGCTTCGCCGGATCGCAGAACCTCGAACTCCTCGAGGGTCCACTCTCGCGAATCCTCGGCCTCCGTGGCGTCGTGATCCACGACTCTTGCTGATCCTCGACCGCGCAGCCGCTCATCGGCGGAGTCGTGCTCGGCGATGAGGCGCATCACGGGGATCACGAGGCTCTCGGGGACGGGGACCATTACATAGTCAGACATGATTTTTTCCTCTTCATGGTGGGTTGGAGTCGGACAAGACAAAGCTAACACGTCTCGCATGACTCTTGCAAGACTTCACCAAAAGTCTTCGCCGGGCTCCTCTCGAACCATGAGCGCTGCGGTGAGAAAACAGGTCGACCCGGCCGCCGCTTCGCCGACCGCAGCAGCGAAGTGATCGTGGTGGCGCCAGGGACGTGGCGCCTCCGCCTCCCGCCCGTCCGGCCGCGCTTCCGCCCGAGCCGGGCGATTGCACCGTCCTGATGTGGCGATTCCCGATCTCCGTCCCGGTGTCCCCTCCGACGGATTCGGTACCGTCTCCCCCATGCCCGACCCCACTCCCGACACCCCCGAGGTCGCCGCCGAGCACCTCCGCGCCGAGCTGCAGCTGCGGCGATTCGGCCGACTCCGCCTGACCATCGACATGGCGCTGGGCACCGGGTTCCTCGCGCCCTACGACCTCGTCGTCCTCCGCCTCGACACCGGCGCCGAGATCATCCGCATGAAGGCCGATCTCACCGATGCGAACCACCTCCTCGGGCAGGTCGAACTCGACCTCGAGACGAAGACGGTCGCCGAGTTCCTCGAGGAGTGGCGGCCCGCCTGAGGACCGACGATTCCGGCCCTATCCCGATCGGAGCATCGGGCCTACTCTCAGGGCCACCAACACCCCGAGAAGGAGGGCGAGGGCCGCAGATGCGCACGGCATCGACCAGAAGCAGGGTGCGATTACTCCTGGCCCCCGTCGAGTGCGTTCGCGACAGAAGTGACGCCGGAGTGCGCATCTCGGTACGAGTGGCCTGAAGCCTCCGCCGGCCAGACGATCGAGAACCCGTGAGCCACACGCTCGACGACACGCTCCTGCTGACGCCGCTCATCGTTCCGCCCGAGGCCGAGATGAAGAAGGCCCTGTTGCTGAGCGGGCGGTTCGCGACGATCTCTCCGGGACGATTCGCACCGACCTGGACCCTCGCCGAGATGCAGGATCGAGGCTGGTGGATCCCTGCTGGCCTCGACGACTTCAACGAGCCCGCGCGAGAGCGGGCCGTCCGCGAGTGCATCCGCGCCGCAGAGCGGTACACCTTCATGACCGACGACTGGAAGCAGTCCGACAGGCTGTTCGCCCGCAAGCTTTCCTACGAACTGGAGCCCTGGCTCCCCGCGAACGACTACCTCAGGCCGGCTTCTCGACGACTCCGAGGTCAGAGCAAGCAGGGAGAACCTTGCCCCGGGCTCCTCGCGATCTGCGGCCGACGACTCTGCCAGGCGAAGGGCTGGCAGTACGGCGTGGCCACGACCGCAACGGCCTGACAGGCGCTGTTACCGATCGACGACGCTACCGACCAGCGGGCTCTCGCCCTCACCCTCTACGACATCCCCGAGCCGCAACCGGCTGCGACCCTCGAAGACATTGTGGCCTCTCGGCAGAGCAAGGAGAAGCTGCTCGCCCGGTACATCGACGGCCTCGGAGACGTCCGGCTCGCTGTCGCCGAGGCGAATGATGGGAGGAAGCTCGAGAATACACTCCTCACCTACAAGGCGCGCGTCTCCGAGCTACATCGAGGGTCCGGACCCTGAAGGGCAAGGCTGGCAGAAGAATCATTCGGGCGACCCTGCTGATCCCGATCACCGACGTTAGCGTTGCAATCGCCGATTGATTCCTTAAGGGGCCGAGCTTCGCTCCGATCGTTCTGGCGGTGCGAGCCGTCGCCTCTTTCGTCACCCCGCGTCGGCACGACCGACCTCATACCTCTTCGCCGCGGTGGCAAAAAACTGATTGAGCGCTTGAGATCCGGGCGGTGAGGGTCAGCCCGCGGTACTGACGGCTGCATAGACTTGAAGGCACCTTCTCCCCCACGCGACGACGACCCGTACAGGCCTGAGCAACTCTTATGACTCAATTAGCCCGACAAATACGGGTCGCCACACGCGCCTACTAACCGTTTAGCTCTCGCTGAAGATTCTCAATCTGTATTTTTGTGTGTTTGATATTGTCCTGATACCCAGACAACTCGCTTCTTGCTTTCTCGTTATCGTACGAGCGGATTCTCGCGACCGCGCCATGGAAGCGCTGCAGATCCGACTCAAGACTCTTGATATCATCTCGCAACTGCTCTTTACGTCTCTCTGTAGGCATTTGCAACTCTCTTCCCGGTCAGTGTCTCATCGCATGATCGCTCAACTGCCCCACTCGCCGCTACCCCCAATCAGGCGAACAGGATGCGGAGAATGAGCACCCGCCCACCTGGCCCGCACGGTCTGGCTGGGGCGGTCTAGGGGCCCCGTGCCGCTCGTCTTGTCAGACAGCTGCCGCGCAGCTGAAAGTCCGCTTGTCAGTGCACGTCTTGTCCCTAGTCCGCGGGCAGTCGTGTCGTCCTGCTGATTACAGATCCGGAGTGCCTTGGAGGAAGGCCGGCTTATGAGTACTTCAATACGTCTCTAAGCACCATCTCGCGCCTAGCAATCTGCGACGAGGCTCTGTTAGAGTCGCCAGCATCGGCAATCCAAAGTGAGGACAAAGGAGAAAGTGTCGCACGTCCTAGAAGTGCAGGAGGCCGTGCGAATTTTCTCTGGTCAAGAGGTCTGCTTGACTTATGCGCGTATTACCAATAGCGGATGTGATTTTTGATGAAACTATCGACGGAAGAACAAGCCGGAGTCGTTCTGGACCAGATTGGTGCCCATCAGCAAGCAATTACTGATCTTGGCGCCGATCCGCGTGCAGGGGCAGATGCGATCGCGGAGAGGTTGGAAGCGGTTGTAACCTTCCTATACAGCGCTGGTTTCGAGCGAGCCGCAATCAAAGAGCAGCTACTTGAACCGATCCAAGAGTGGCTAATCTACACGATTGCTCCGCGCTGGCTTAAGGCTGAAGACCCTGCCCAAGACGATTCGCACTATCTTTTCGAGAGGCTCCGATCTCTTCTGTCAGAACTTGGCGTGAATGACTAGCTCACTTATTCTGTTTCGATATATTTATCTAGTTCAAGATGGTACTCCCGCCATGCAAGATATGTCACGGGTACTATTAGCTGGCTTTTTACCGCCACCGGTAGGCCACCTGAGGTTTTGGCTACCGTGTTCAACTGCTCGACGGTAATTCACGATTCCAACGCGTCGTACTCTTAGGGTTCGGGACCAGCGGCTCGCTGATTATCCGTCCCGAGTTGAACCTACGTGAAAAGTAAACTTCAAACCCGGTTGGATCGACCTGCCCTGACACCAACCAATCACCACGCCGCACCTGAAGACCTCGTGATACGGCTGGTGGACCTTGAGATGCGACCTCGTTGTCTGGCGCTTCGGTTCCGGCACGGCAGTCATTCGCGCGATGCACTCGCCTCTTATCCCGCACCTCCTCCATGACGGGTCGAGTTCGGCCTCGAGACGTCGATCAGCACCCAGTCTGCCGAAGAGTAGCGCCTTGCTTGACTAGGCCTACATAGCGGGTATCCCGTCGAGGCAAGATAACCGACGGCCTACAGGATCGATCAGATCCGCACCCCCCTCGCTTCACAGACCCGCAGGAACCCTGTCCCGCTCGCCCTCAGCGACCACCACCGGCACCCACGCGCCGCGCGCCGGCCGCCCCGCCCACCACACGTACACCCCAGCGGCGACCACGGCGCCTCCGGCCGCGACCGCCCACCACGGGAACCCGGCGACGTCGGGGGACTCCCCCGCCGCGTCCACGTCCGACTGCGGCGTCGGGATCACCCGTTCGCCGGTGACGAGGATGCGGTGGGTGTTGATCCCGAGCGGGGTGCAGGTGACGAGGGTCAGGAGGTCCTGGCCGGGCTGCACGAGGAGGCTCTGCGTGTCCTCCGGCTCGACGACCAGCGTCTCGCGCACGCGGTAGGTGACCACCTCGCCGTAGACCTCGATGGTGAAGGTGTCGCCGACGTCGACGCGGTCGAGGTGGGTGAAGAGCTCGGCCGAGGCGAGGCCGCGGTGGCCGGTGAGCACCGAGTGGGTGGAGGGGCCGCCGACCGGCAGGGCGGTGCCCTCGAGGTGGCCGACGCCGCGCTCGAGGACGGCGTCGCTCGTGCCGTGGAAGATCGGCAGGTCCACGTCGATGGCGGGGATCCGGATCCGGGCCATCAGTCCCTCGGCGTCGCCGCGCAGGAGGGAGGAGTAGCGCTCGCGGTCGGCGACCTGCTCGTCGTCGGCGAGGGGGAGGCGCTCGTTCGCGGCGACGGCCGCGCCGCCACCGCTCAGGCTCTGGTTGTAGGCGCGGGCCTCGACGAGGTTCTGCCGGAGGGTCTCGGCGCCGAGGTCGGTGATGTCCTGCGTGAGGGAGTCGATCTCGCGCGCCTGCTCGACGGCGCTCAGCCAGCTGGCGGCGACGGGGTAGAGCAGCAGCGCCACTCCCGAGAGGCTGATGAGCGCGATGACCAGCGGGGCGATCGGCAGCCGCCACCGCGGTCGGCGGTGGATCAGCCGCCTGCTGGGGAACTGGTCGGAGACAGAGGAATGCGGGGCACCCGACGGGTGCCCCGCATTCGACTTCGTCATGGTGTGACGTTACTCCGCGGTCTGAGCAGCCAGCGCGGTGCGGCGGCGCGAGGCGATCAGGCCCGAACCGATCGCGAGGGCGAGGAGCGCGCCTCCACCGAGGGTGAACCACTGCGCGCCGCCACCGGTGAGGGGCAGGGCGAACGCCGGCACCTGGGTGTGGAGGAACTCGACGTAGTTCTGGATCGGCGCGGTGGCCGAGCTCGGTCCGGCGACGACCTGCGTCAGCACCTGGGCCGGGGTGGGCAGACGGAATCCGGCGGGCGGGGTCAGCTCGCGGACGTAGTAGTTGCCCGGCGTGATGATCGGGATCTCGACGATGCCGTTCGCTCCGGTCGTCCAGTTCTGGTTGCCGTTGATGAACACCGGGTTCTGGCCGAGGTTGGCGTCGTTCTCGGTGAGGAACACCTGGTAGACCGCACCCGCGAGCGGCACGCGGTTGGCGCCGTTGTTCTGGTAGGCGTACACGGTCAGCTGACCGATCGGGGTGCTGCCGGTGACCGTCTCCGTGGCCCCGTTCACGACGCTCGTCGCCGAGTTGGTGATGATGCCGTTGGCCGGGATGGCGGTGGCGCGGGTGAGCACCGTGAGGGTGACGACGCCGCCCTGCAGACCCTGGAGCTTGGTGAGGCCGGACTGCAAGAAGTTCAGCGTCACGTTCCGGGTCGCGGCGTCGTAGCCGAGCGTGTAGTCGGTATTGGCGATGAACGCCGGTGCGGGCGCGGTGCCCGCGGCGCTGGTCACCGTGATGCCGGTGGGCGCGACGCCGGCCGGGCCGGTCGGCAGGTAGGTCAGCTCGGCGGGGAGCGTGTCGGTGAGGGTGAACGCGTCCAGCGTGTCACCGGCGGCGAGCACCGGCACGTCCGAGGCGATGGCCCAGCGGATGAGGTCGGGGTTGCGCGCCTCGACCGAGTTCGCCGCCGCGGGGACGCGCGTCTTGGTGAGCTCCGTGACCGCGTTCTTGGGGTAGACGTGGACGTCGTAGATCCACTGGTTCGCCGGCGCACCGGTCGGGCCCGTCGGGAACGGCAGGGTGACGAGGAACGGCGCCGCGCCGTTGGTGGCTCCGGCGGGGAGCTGGGTCTCGGTCACGAGGTAGAGGCCGAGCGGCATGCTCGCGCCGTTGTTGAACACGGCCTCGCCGTCCGTGCCGCTGGTGGCGGTGAAGGTGTCGGCGGCGGTGACGCGGGTCGCCGCGGTGCCCGGGGTCAGGTTCGCGACCTGGTTCCAGCCGTCGGGCGTGGTGAGGTCGACGCCCTGGACGCGCGCGGCGGTGAACACGGCTCCGGGCAGCGCGTCACCGGGGACCGTGATCTCCTGGCCGGTGCCGATCGCCTGGCCGTTGTTGGAGCCCAGCGCGAGCTTGTGCACGGTGAGGGTGCGGCTGATGGTCGGGTCGATGTTGCCGGGCAGCGTGACCGCTGACGCCGGCGCGACGGCGGTGAAGACCGCCGCAGCGCTCAGCGCGAGGACGCCGGCTGCGGCGGCGAGCCGCCTGGTGAGTGAGCGGGACATGTGATCTCTCCTACTGAGGTCGTGAGTGCTGGTGTCGTGGAGTCGGAGGTGTGCGGGAAAGGGTCTGCGGGAGAGCGCCGGGGCTCTCGGTCGGGGCGTCACCGGGAGGGGCCTCGCAGCCTCCGGCGCCGCTCCCAGAGGAGGAGGCCGAGTGCGAGAGTGAGCACCGACCCCCCGCCCAGGAGGAACGCGTCGGTGCTGGCGCCACCGGTCAGCGGCAGGCGTGTGGGGTCCACGGGGGCGTTGACGAAGCGGTAGACCGCCGTCTGACCGGCCGTGGGGGCCGTGATCGTCCGCGAGGCGACCGGGGACCACGTCGTCCCGGTCAGGCGCTCGAGACGCAGTTCCTGGTAGGCGAGGCGGCGGGTCGGATCCGTCGCCGCCTCGGACAGCGTGTAGCCGTGACCCGGTCGCACCTCGAAGGTGCTCGCCGGGTTGCCCGCGGCGACGTACTCCGCGCCGGCCCGGGTCTCCGTCGGGAGCGTCCCTCCGGCCAGTGCGGCGGGCGTCGCGGTGACGCGCCAGTCGGCGGCCTGAAAGCCGGTCTGGGGGCGCAGGACCTGCTTGACCAGGGTGATCGTCGCGCTGGCGTTGTCCACGGTGCAGGTGACGGCGGCACCGTTCGTCGGGAACACGTCTCCGGCCGCGCTCACGGTGAGGACGGCGCCGGTGTCGGTGCGGCACTGCCAGGGTGCGGTCTGCACATAGGTCGCGGAACCGCCGGTCTCGGCGAGCCGGTAGGCGGCACCCGGGGTGACGGGGATCGCCGACACGCCCGCGGAGCCCGCGCGGCCGGTCGGGCCGGGCAGGGCGCCGGTCGGGCCGGTGGCGCTGAGCGTGAAGTCGCTGGGCAGCGCGCTGCCGGAGCTCACCGTCTTCACGAGCGTGAGGGACGCCGTGGGCCGGTTCACGATCGAGCACTCGACGACCGCCGCGGAGGCGATGCCGGTGAGGCTCGCGCTGATGACGGTCCCGGACTGCGAGAACGTGGTCGCCCGGGCGGTGCCGTTGACCGTGCAGGCGCCGCTGACGAACGCGAAGCCCGTCTGCTGCACCTCCGAGACGGTGAGCGTCGCCCGCGACGCCTCCGTGCCGAACAGGACGGTCCAGGCGGCCTGGCCCGCGGCGTCCGTCTGCTGGCGGGGCGACTGCTCCGGCAGCAGGGCGACGGTGCCCGCCGTGGCCGTCGCGGTCGTGCCCACGGTCCAGTCCACGCCGGGGCGGGTGGTGCCGGAGGCGTCCCGGATCGTCTTGGTGATGCGCACCGTCGAGGCGGGGCGCGGGGAGTTGAAGAAGGTGCAGGTGACGTTGACGCCGAGCCGGTTCGGGAGGGTGACCGTCCCGGTCGGGTTCGAGCCCGTGCTCACCCGCACGCCGTCCGCGTAGCACTCGTAGATGCTCGTGTAGGCGGTGATCGGGGAGGCGGAGCCCGCGGCCATCGCCTCCGAGACCGTCACCGTGCTGTTGATCGGAGTGGGGAAGGGGCCGATCTGCGCGGTCTGGCGGCCGGTGGTGGCGCCGGTAGTGGTGGCCGTGGCGAAGGGCGACGCCGGAGAGCCGGCCGCCGCCGCGAGCTGGAACTGGTCCGCCGCGGCCAGGCGCCCCACCACGCTCTTCTGCACGGTGATCGTCGCCGGCGAGGAGCAGCCGGAGAGGTCGACGGCGTTGACGCTCACGCGCGGCGTGCCGCTGACGCGGGTCCACGTGGTGGCGTCGAACTCGTAGGCGCTGCCGGGGATGGCGGGGACACCGTTCGCGGCGGCGACGTCGCCGTTGGCGAGGTAGACGGTTCCGCGCGGCGAGAAGGCGATGCCGTTGATGTTGGCGAAGGCGGCGTCGGTCCCCGTCACGGCCTTCGCGATCGACGTGTTCACCGGGAGGGTGCCGCCGGTCGCCGCGGCCAGGGCGTCGGCCGGCACGGTGAAGATCGCGGCGCTGCTGGCGTTGTTGACCGAGCCCGCGCCGACGACGTAGAGGTTGCCGCGAGCGTCGAACGCCATGTCGCCGTTGCCGTTGGGGGTTCCGGAGGTGGGGAAGGAGCCGACGAGGGCGAACCGGGTGGCGACGGGGTTCGCCTCCGTGAAGCTCCAGATGTAGAACTGGCCGCTCGCGAAGCTGCCGAACAGGTACCGGCCCGTCCGGAGGTCGACCGCGCCGGCGACGATGCTGCCGGTCACCTGCGCTCCGCCGGCCACGGTCGTGTACGCGCTGTTCGCGATCCTCTGGAAGCCGGCCTCCGGCGTCCACTTGAGGACGGCGTCGACGTCCGTCGCGTCGGACGAGCGGTCCAGCGCGTAGGCGAAGGCGCCGTTCGCGCCGACGCCGAGCGCGTTGGCCTCGGCGGTCCCCGACCAGCTGCCGATCGAGGTCAGGGATCCCGTGACGATGTCGGCCTGCTGCAGGGCGCCGGCCGCCGTGAGGGAGTAGAAGCGGCCGGTGTCGCAGAACAGGCGCGGCGTCTGCACGGTGTTCGTGAAGGTGCAGAGCACCTCCGCTCCCGCCTCGCTGGGGATCGTGATCGACCCGGCGGCGGATGCTCCGGAGGCGATGACCGTGCCGCCGCGCGAGCACTCGTAGCTGTTGGAGTACCCCAGGCCCGCGCCCGCGGTCTGCGCCTCGGCGATCGTGTACGTCGCTCCGGACTGCACGGTGAGGCGGCTGATCTGCGCGGCCTGGATCCCGGTGGCGGTGCCCGTGGTGGTCGCCGATGCGAGGACCGTCGTGCCGCTGCGCACCGAGAGCGTGAACTGGTCGCCCGTGGCGCTGCGCACCGGCAGGTTCTTCCGGACGGTGAGGGTCGTCGCGGCCTGGATCGTCACGGACGTCGGGGCGGAGGCGATGAGGCCGGTGGGAGTCGTGGTCCCGGTGCTGTACGTCCCGGCGGCGGCGGCCACCACGTCCACCGAGATCGTGCAGGAGGTAGCGCCCGCGGCGAGGTCGCCGCCGACGGTCGAGACGGAGGAGGACCCGGCGGCCGCGGTCACGGCGAACGCCGTTCCGGTGACGTCGGTGCAGGACCCGCCGACAGCCGGCGTCGGGGCCACGACGAGGCCGGCCGGGAGAGCGGTCGAGAAGCGCCAGTCCGCCTTCGCGAGGAGGTCGCTGGTGTTGGTGACCGTGTAGGTCAGCGTGGTCGGCACCGTCGCGGTCGGCACGGCCTGCGTGAAGGCCGCATCGAGAGCGGGGGTGACGTCGAGCACGCGGAGGTCGTCGACGGCGAAGGCGCTTCCCGTGCCGGTGACCGTGTTCACGAGCTGCACCTGGGCCGCGGCGATCTGCGCCGGAGTGAGGAGCGCGGTGCTCGTGCCGGTGTAGGCGGCGGCGCGAGCGGAGGCGGGGAGCGCGGGATCGACGAGCGAGCCGAGCCCGCCGACCAGCGGGAGGGTCGGGGACGTGTAGAACACGCTGCCGGTCGCGGCGCAGGGCACGACCGGTGCGGCGAATCCGGTGAGCACGGTGGACCCGCCGGACACCAGGTTGAGGGAGAGGGACGCGTTGTTCGTCCCGCACTGCCCGCCGGCGGCGTTCATGCCGACGGCGTAGTAGCGGGCGGCGGGAGCGGAGACGCCGATCCCCGCGGCGCTCTGGGCGACGGTCGTGCCGCCGGTGATGGTGGCGTACGGGTACTCGACCAGGGCGTGGTTCGCCTGCGTGCCGGTGTTCGAGCCGTTGGCCGGTGCGGTGCTGGAGGTGGACCCCGGCACTCCGGCCGCCACCTGGCCGAGGACGTCCGCCATGCGGCGGGTCTCGCGTGCGGCCGACGATCCCGTGCCGACGGTGAGGAGGGGCCGGGTCGGGCAGAAGGCGGCGTTGGGGTACGGCGCCGTGTAGTTGACCAGGACGCCGGTGCAGTTCGTGGCGGTCGACCAGCCGGTGGCTGCCGTGTAGCGGCCGTTCGCGTAGGCGGTGAGCGCGCTCGGGGTGGCGGTCAGGCCCTGCTCGAAGGTCTCCGTCCACACCTGCCGCGGGGCCTCGGCGACGCCGGCGGCGAGTGTGGAGAAGCCTCCCGCTGCTCGCGCCGTCGCGGGTGGTCCGCGGTCCGACTCCTGGTCGTCGTCCGAGGCCGCAGTGGGAGCGGGCGCCGACCCGGTGGGCGCCGGCTCGACGGGCTGCTCCGTCTCTGCGGCGCCGCGGGGCGCTGCGGGATCGGGCTCGTCCTGAGCGGGCTCCTCCGCCGTGGCAGTCGGGGACTCCGCGGCCTCGGCGGGCGCGGGAGAAGCGGAGGTCGACGGGGCGGACGCCGAGGGCGCGGGTGCCGAGGGGGCGGGTGCCGGATCGGCCTCGGGGGCTGTCGGCGGTGTCGGTGCGACCGGCGTCGGGAGAAGGGCGGGGGCGTCGCCGGCGACCGGATCCGCCTGGTTCGCGGCCTGAGCGGGAGACGAGGCGGAGACGTCGCCGAGCCCCCACGAGCCGACGAGGAGAGCGCCGATCGTCGCGAAGACGACGGCCCGCATTCCGAGGCGCGACGGCGCTCGGTGCCGTGAGTGGCGGCGCCGCCGGGTCGTGAAAGCCATGGTTCTGCTTCTCAGTCGTGTTGTCGATCGTGGAGATGAGCGAAACGTCGACACGACGAACGACACGGATGTCGCAGCGAGTGCGGAGGCCCCAGACTCCGGAGGGGAGCACGCATTCCCCGCGGGCTTCCGAAGATGAACGTATAGGTCGGCCTCCCTCTCGCCATAGAGAAGTGAGCCCCCCTTGTCGGGGCCATAACCGATGAGAAAAGGACCGGGGTGAAGCCGAATATGGCGCCTTTTGACGGGTCCTCGCGAAGGAGTTCTAAGAAGTGAGCGCGCGCGACCGGCTCGGCTCACTCCTCCCGTCAGGTCCCGTGCAACGCTCGGGCCCCACCCGGCCACGTACTCGGTACACGCCCGACCGACGAAGGATGGACCCGATGACGCGACGCACACTCGACGACCTGCTCTCCCGCAGCGACCCCGCGACCGACGACCGGGCGCCCGGCGTCCGCACCGCCCTGCACAGCGTGATCGCCGAGACCCGCGAACGCGCGCCCCGCCGTCCCGCGCGGTCGAGGGGGTGGTGGCTGGCGGCTCCCGTCCTCCTCGTCCCGGGTCTCGTGCTGGCGACCAGCGCCGGCACCGACGTCCGCTCGGTCCCCGACTTCACGATCCCGATCAGCTACACCACCGACTCCGGCGCAGCGGTGTCGTGCTCGATCGACTACTTCAACGGAGAGATCGACTACCGCGAGGTCACCACCTCCGCGACCGACTACCTCCGCGCGCAGGACTGGAGCGGCGTCGGCCAGCGGATCCACGACGACGCGGTCGCCTACACGACCGATCCCGCCTGGCTGGCCTCGGACATGAACAGCGACGGCCTCGGCCTCTCGGAGGAGACGATCCGCTGGCGGGCCTGGATCACCGCCGCGGACGACCACATCCTCGACACGATCCCCGAGGGCGTGATCGTCGAGGGCGACGGCGGCCTGGGCGGCAGCACCGACTGCACGGGAGAGCTGTGATGAGCGCCGGCGAGGCGGCGCCGTCCATGGCGCGCAGCGTCGTCCGCTCCCCCGCGCGCGACCGGGAGGCCGAGATCACGGCCCTGGTCGAGCGGGAGGCGCCGGACCTGCTCCGCTACTTCGCGCGGCGGACGGCGAGCCCCGAGGACGCCGCGGACCTTCTCAGCGACACCCTCCTGATCCTCTGGCGGAAGGAGCGGTCGATCCCCGAGGACGAGACGCGCGCGCGGATGTGGGCGTTCGGCGTCGCGCGGCGGGTGCTCTCGGGCCAGCGCCGCACCGCGACCCGGAGGAGCGCGCTCGTCGAGCGGCTGGCGGAGGAGCTCCGCATCACGCCGCCCGCGCCGGCCGACGACGCGGCCGAGGACGTCCGCGCCGCGATCGCGCAGCTGAAGCCCGTCGACCAGGAGATCATCACCCTCGTCTACTGGGACGGCTTCTCCCTCGCCGAGGCGGCCGAGATCCTGTCCCTCCGCGCCGCGACGGTGCGGAGCCGGCACGCGCGGGCGCGGGTGACGCTGCGGGACGCGCTGGGGGCGGCGATGTGAGGAGGGGTGCGCAACCCTTCACCCGGCACCCCCGCCTGAGTAGCATCCCCCGCATGAGCAGGCTCGTCGTCTCCGTCCTCACCTCGCTCGACGGCCGCTTCGAGGGGCCCGGGCACGACCTCTCGGCGCTGCCGTTCGAGGACGCGTTCAACGACCACAACCTCGAGCTGCTGCGCCGCGCGGGCACGCTCGTCTACGGCGGCGGCTGGTTCCGTGACAACTGGGACAGCTGGAGCGCCGTCGCCGCGGACGGGACGGCGGGCGAGCGGGAGCACGAGACCGCGCGGCTGGTCACGTCGCTCGACGCGCTGGTGATCAGCGACTCCCTGTCTCCCGACCCGGAGGCGCCGTGGGCCGCCACCACCCGGATCGTGCCGCGGAAGCAGGGTCCGGCCGAGATCGAGCTGCTCAAGCAGGGCGACCGGGGTGACCTGCTGATGTTCGGCAGCGGCACGACCTGGAATCCGCTCCTCGAGCAGGGCCTGGTGGACGAGCTGATCGTCCTCGTCGGCGCAGGCCTCGCGGGCGGCGGGACGCCGCTCTACTCCGGAGCGCCGCAGCACGGGCTGCGCCTCCTCGACGCGACGGTTCTGCCGGACTCTGAGCTGGTGCGGCTCCGCTACGACGCGAGCGGGGCCGGCGAGCGGCCGCACAACCTCCGCTGAGACAGGGCGGCCTCCCTCAGGAGCCCACGCCCCTCCTCTCAGCCGACGTCGTGCGCGCCCGAGGCCGGGGCAGCTGGTGAGAGCGAGCCTCCAGCGGACTCCTCCGGCCGGCGGAGTGCCCGAGCGCACAGCCGGACCCCCAGAAGCGCAGTCGCCGCGCCTCCCGCCAGCATCCCGGCCCCCACCACCGTCCACGTCGTCAGGCTGGAGCTCGGCGCGCCGAGCAGACCGTAGAAGAGCCCGACCCCGCTGCCGACCAGAGCGGCCGCGACCAGCGGGATCGCCAGCGCCGATCCCTTCTCCGACCGCGTCCACGCCGAGCTGCAGAGAACGGCGACGGCGCCGATCAGCCAGCCGATTCCGGGGATCAGCAGCCAGCTGAAGGCGAAGACCAGGGAGGCCACGACCGCGAACCACCGACGGTGGAGGACCGTCCGCTCGTCACCGCGATGGACTCCGGCCTCGACTCCGCTCGTCATGCGTCGGAGCCTACGGAGACGGCCCGGACCGCGGCACGAAGTGGCGCGGGATCGGCCGGACGGCGCCACACCCGCCTCCGCTCGGTCCTGAGGAGCCGGTCCTGCCGAGCCGGTCCTCGAGCGCTGGCACCCGGCCCACCTGAGGCACGCCCCGCCCTCCGCTCACCCCGCGACGGTCAGCGACACCTCGACCGCCACGTCCTCCGGCCCCTCCCCCAGCACCGTCTGCCGCACCTCGACCCCGTCGAGCCGCAGGCCGCGGTCTCCGGCGGCGTCGAAGAGCGCGACGATCGCCGGATGCAGGGTCCCCTCGGGCAGTTCCTCCCCGTCGCGGGGGCGCCAGGTGGCGACCAGCTCGGTGCGCGCCGGGAGGATCGCGGCGAGATCGGCGAGGTCGCCCTCCGCCTCCGCCGACGTCGGCCAGCAGCAGACGAGCTCCGCCGAATCCGGCTCGCCCGCCCGGAGCGCCGTCCAGAAACGTCCCGTCGGCCCGAGCCCTGCCGCGTGCACTCGGGTGGCGAGCGCGCCGAAGATCTCGTTCGCCTCGTCGTCGCCCGGCCCGTCGGCCTCGTCCAGGGCGATCGTGAGGACCTGGCCGACGTACGGCTGCGCCGGCATCGTCCGCTCGGCGACCTCGACCGGCACGGCGAGCGCCCGCAGCGTCACCTCGGCGGCCTCGAACGCCCGGTCCTCCTGCTCCCGCTCCGCGAGCACGCGCTCCCTGTGCGCCTGCAGCGCCTCCGCCGCGGTGCCGGCTCGAGTCGCCGCCGCGACCTCGGGCAGCGGGACCCCCGCGCTCCGGAGCGCGCCGATCACGACTCCGGCCCGGACCTGCGCGTCGGCGTACCGGCGGTACGACGACCGCTCGTCGACCTCCGCCGGGACCAGCACGCCCTTCTCGTCGTAGTGCCGGAGCGCCTTCACGCTCAGACCCGTGATGCCTGCGTACTCCCCGATGCCCACCATGCCTCCAGCATCCCGTCTCCCCCGGCGGGAGGGTCAACGAGCGGGAGGGTCAATGGGCGGGAGGGTCGAAGGGCGGCAAGGTCGACCGGCAGGAGGGTCGACCGGCGGGACGGGTCGACCAGCGGGACGGCTAGCAGCGGAGCCGGGCGGGAGGCGACGCGACCGGCGTCGGCGGACCCGACCCCGCATCACGCCACGCGCCCCCGCCTCAGCCCGCCCGCCTCACCGCGCGCTCACCAGCCCTCGGGCCCCGCGCTCCCTGCCTCGTACTCGTCCAGTGGAGCGTCGCCCGCGGCCCAGGCGGAGAGCACCGGAGTGATGATGCGCCAGCACTGCTCGGCCACGTCGCCCGGGACCGAGAGCAGGGTGTCGCCCTGCAGGATCCCGGCGAGGACCTGCGCGTAGGGGTCGAGCGTGGCCGCGCCGGGCTGCGCCGTCAGGGTGGTGCGCTCGAGGTCGGTCAGCTCGTCGGCGCTGTTCACGACCAGGTCGAGGCTGACGTCGCCGCCCTTGAGGCCGATCCGGAGGACCGTCCCGGCGTCGCCCTCGGCCGCCTGCAGGCCGCGCGGGGGCGTGGCGGCGCGGAAGTGGATCGCCACCTCCCGGCGCGGGTCGCCGATCGCCTTGCCGGAGCGGAGGACGAAGGGGACGCCCGCCCAGCGCGGAGTGTCGACCTGGAGCAGCAGCTGCGCGAGGGTCTCGGTGCCGGTCTCGGGGTCGACGTCGGGCTCGTCGACGTAGGAGGGGAAGAAGCGGCCGTCGATGCGGCCCTCGGTGTAGCGGGCGCGGCGGGCGGAGGAGGGGTCGTCGCGCCAGAGCCGCACGGCGCCGAGCACCTCGGCCATGCGCGCGTGGACCTCGTCGGGCGCGACCTCGTCGGGGCGCTCCATCGTGGTCAGCGCGAGCACCATCAGGAGGTGGCTCTGCAGCATGTCGCGCAGCGCGCCGGTCTTCTCGTAGAAGGCCGCGCGGCCCTCGATGCCGAGCGTCTCGTCGTAGACGATCTCGACCTTCTCGATCCACTCGGCGCTCCAGCTCGCCTCGAGCATGCTGTTGCCGAAGCGCAGGCCCAGCATCCCCAGCACGGTCGCGTTGCCGAGGAAGTGGTCGATGCGCCAGAGGCGGCTCTCGGGGAGGACCTTCGCGAACGCCGCGTTGAGGGCGATCGCGTCGTCGAGGTCCTCGCCGAACGGCTTCTCGATGGCGACGACCAGCTCCTCGGGCAGGTCGAGCTCGGCGAGCGAGGCGGCGACCTTGTGCCCCATCGCCGGCGGCAGGGCGACGTAGAGCACCGGAGTCGACGGGCAGGCGTCGAGGAGGGCCTTCAGCTGCTCCGGGTCGGAGGCGTCGGTGGCGACGAAGCGCGCGCGCGACGCGAGCGCCTCGACCGTGTGCGCGGCGACTCCGGCCGCCTCGAGGCTGCGACGGACGAGGCCCTGCCACTCCTCGTCGGTCTGCGGCGTGCGCGCCGCCCCGATCAGCGTGAGCTCGAGGTCGCGCGCGAGCTCGGCCACCCGGCCCAGGCCCGGCAGCAGCAGCCGCTCGGTGAGGTCGCCGCCCGCTCCGAGGATCGCGATGCTCCGCCGCTCGCTCCCCAGCGCCGCGGCCTCGGGGATTCCGATCTGCTCCGTCATGGTGTCTCCCTCGTAGCCGTCGTGAGTCAGCGGCCACAGTACGCGCCGGGCCCTGGCGCGAGGCCGGGAGCCGGGAGGGGTTGAGGAAGCGGGCGCGGAGTGGCAGGGCGGCGCGGTCGGGAGCGAGAGAGCTGCACGACCTCCGCTGAGAGGCGGCCCGCCGTGTCGGGGCGGGGAGCCCCTTCTCAGCCGACGTCGGCGCGCGACCCGCGGACGCCCGGCCCGCCGCAGCCGTTCCGCACAGCACGTGATCCCCCCCTCCGGTGCTCGTCCGGCGGTACCCTGCCCGCATGCGCCTGCGCCAGGTCGTCCTCGACACGGAGGACGCCCGCGCCCTCTCCGCCTTCTACCTCGCCCTGCTCGGCGGCGAGTACCGCCCCGGCGACGAGCCGCCCGCGGACGGCTCGGACGACGAGGCGGGGTGGGTCGCGATCGTCACCGCCGACGGCGCGAAGCTCACGTTCCAGCGGGTGGCCGCCCTGCCGCGCGCGACCTGGCCGGAGGGGCCCGTCCCGCAGCAGCTGCACCTCGACTTCATGGTCGCGGACGCCGACGAGCTCGACCGGCAGAAGACCCGGGCGCTCGCTCTCGGTGCCGAGCTGATCGAGGACAGGAGCGAGGACCCGGAGGAGGCGCTCCACGTCCTCGCCGATCCGGCCGGCCACCCGTTCTGCGTCTTCGTCGCGCCCGACTACCCGGCGGAGTAGGGGCGCGCGGCTTCAGCGAGCCGCACGCGTCGGATCACATGCCGGTGATCGTGACCGTCGTCGTCGCGGCGATCACCGCGGCTCCCGTGACGCTCGCGGCGGTTCCCGCGAGGACGGCGGCGGCCGCCGGCCCTGCCCAGTGCTGCGCCGCGAGCGACCGGATCGCCTGCCGGTCCGGGATGCCGGGCCTCGGCGAGAGCGCTCCGGCCGCGTCGAGCAGGCCGATGAGCGCCGCGTCCGACGGCAGGGGCGCCGTCCGAGCCGCGAGGACCTCGGCGACCCGGATCCGCAGCCGCTCGTCCTCCGCCGGCTCCACGGCGGCGACCCGCTCGAGGAGGGCGGCATGCAGCTCCCTCCGAGTGAGGCGGGCGATCCACCAGGAGACGCTGCGCGGTGCTCGCTCCGCTGCGATCCACCCGAGTGCCCCGTCGAGCACGGCGTCCCCGAGCGCGGACCGCTCCGGCCCGAGGGCGACGACTCCGGCGTCCACCTCGACGCGCCGCCGGAGGGAGAGCTCCGCGAGGACGGAGGCGGCCAGGACGGTGTCGAGGGCGCCCGACGAAGCCGCGGGCCGCCCGTCGCTCCGCCGCAGCAGGAGGAGGAGAGCAACGGGGAGGGGCGGCTGCCCGGCTCCGGGGAGCGCAGCGGCCGGCGGGGTGGTGGGAGAGGGCTGTTCCGTGGAGTTCCGTGTCGAGTCGTCCATCCCTCGAGCCTGGCACCCGACCCGTCGAGACCGCATCCGCCGGGCGACGGGTCCTCCGTCGTCCGACCGATCGACCGGCCGGACCCGCCCGAGAGCCCACGTCGCGCCCCGAAGCGGACCGCTCCTCCGCCACATCGGGCGTCAGACCACCCCCGCCGCCGTCCCCGACACGATCAGGTCGGCGCGGTCGCGAGTGGCCTCGATCAGCAGCGCGTTCCGCCCGTCGACCTCGGAGGCCCAGGCGGAGGCCGCCTCGGGGGCGCGGCCGAAGGAGACGTGGCGGTCGACCAGGCGCTCGAAGCGCTCGGTCTCGGGAGTCGCGCAGAACCAGGCCTCGTCGAACTCGGCGCGCAGCAGCGCCCACGGGCCCTCGTCGACGAGGAGGTAGTTGCCCTCCAGCACGACGAGCGACGCGGAGGGGTGCACGGCCAGCGCGCCGGCCACTCCCTCGTCGACGGTGCGCTCGAAGGTGGGCGCGTAGACGACGTGGTCGGTCTCGGCGCGTAGCCTCCGCACCAGGGCGAGGAAGCCCCAGCCGTCGAACGTGTCGAGGGCGCCCTTGCGGTCGTGGCGGCCGAGCTCGTCGAGCGTGGCGTTGGCGAGGTGGAAGCCGTCCATCGGCACGAAGGCGGCGGTCCCCTCCCCCGCGAGCTCGTTCGCGCGGGCGACCACCGCCCGGGCGAGCGTGGTCTTGCCGGCCCCGGGGCTGCCGGCGATCGCGACGATCGCGCGGCGGCCCGGCGAGGTCAGCGCGAGCGCGCGCCCGGCCAGCTCGTCGAGGCCGGGCCGCACCGCGTCGGGCGCGACCTCGGTCTCAGGCCTCGCCACGGCTGCTCTCCAGCGCGTTCACCAGGAAGCCGTGGGCGTGGCGGGCGAGCGCGGGGCCGTCGTTCCAGAGGTTCCGCCACACGGCCAGGTCGTTCGAGAGGGTCGGCGAGACCACGGCCGACGAGAACGACTCGAAGGTGATGGGTCCGCGGTAGTCGATCGCGGCGAGGGCGTGGAAGAACGTCGTGAAGTCGAGGTGGCCGCTGCCGAGGTAGCCGCGGTGGTTCTCGCCGATGTGGACATACCCGAGACGATCCCCGACCAGCAGCACCGGGCGGAAGAAGTCGTCCTCCTCGATGTTCATGTGGTACGTGTCCAGGTGGATCAGGACGTTGTCGGCGCCGATGTCGTCGGCGAGGCGCAGGGCGTCCGCGGCGGTGTTGATGACGTTGGTCTCGTAGCGGTTGCAGATCTCGAGGCCGAGGGTCATGCCCTTCGTCGAGGCCTCGGCGGCGAGGTCGGCCAGCACCGAGACGACGTTCGCGCGGCCCGCGGCCGAGAGGGGCGCGCTGTACTTCCCGAGCGCGCTGTAGAGGGCGCCGGTGAAGTGGGTGCCACCGAGTGCGTGCGTGGTCTCGAGGGAGTCGGCGAGCAGCTTCGCGCCGCGCGCCACCACCTCCGGGTCGTCGCTGGAGACGTCGGCCGAGAAGGCGAGGCCGCGCGAGCAGACGATGCCGAGGTCGTTCGCCTCGAGGGCGGCGCGGGCGGAGGCGGTGTCGAGGTTCTGCACGTCGTGCAGCGAGAGCTCCAGCAGGTCGAATCCGGCCGCCTTGGTCTGCTCGATCGTCGCGGTCACTTCGTCGGGGGTGGTGCCGCCGGCGAAGACGAGGGCGTGCACTCCGAGAGGGTTCGTGGTCATGGTGGTGCTCCTTGGTTCGAGAGGTTCAGGGGCGGCGTCGGGCCGCGGGGTCGGTGTCGAGCAGGTCCGCGAGGAACGCGTGGCCGGAGGTCGCGAGGGCGACCGGGTCGTGCCAGAGCTCGCGCCAGAGGCCCATGCCCTCGGCCGAGGCCGGGGGCTGGACGGCGGGCGAGAAGCTCTCGAGGGTGAGCGGGCCGCGGTAGCCGGAGTCGGCGAGCGCCGCCGCGAGCCCGGTCCAGTCGGTGCTCCCGGTGCCCAGCTCTCCACGGTGGTTCTCGGAGGCGTGGAGGTAGCCGAGCAGGTCGCCGGCGTCGCGGACGGCGCTCGCGAGGTCGACCTCCTCGAGGTGGGCGTGGAACGTGTCGAGGTGCAGGAGCACGTTCGGCGCGTCGAGGTCGCGGAGGAACGCGGCGGTCTGGGCGGCCGTGTTCAGCAGATTGCTCTCGTAGCGGTTCACGTACTCCGCGCCGACGACGACGTCGGCGGGAGCGGCGGCCGCGGCGACCCTCCGCAGCACGTCGAGCGAGCGCGAGCGGGCAGCCGCGTCGGCCGCGTGCTCGTACTTGCGCATGGCCGAGTAGGTGACTCCGCCGACGTACCGCGCGCCGATCGCCTCGGCGAACCGCACGGCCGCCAGCAGCCGCTCCTCGCCGCGGCCGGCCGTGGCCTGGTCCGTGATGTCGGAGTCGGCGTCCAGCGCGAGCGAGACGACCGCGTCGATCCCGTGCTCGTCGAGCAGGTCGGCGGTCCACGCGGAGGCGTCGGGGTCGTCGGGCGCCGGGATCTCGATCAGGTCGAAGCCGATCGAGGCGGCGGCGCCGATCGCGCGGCGCCCCGACTCCGGCGTCCAGTCGCCGACGAGCAGGCCCGCGTGGACCCCGATCGGCGACGAGCGCTCCGTGCTCCCGCGGTGCAGGAACTCGGGGTGCATCAGGCGGCCTTCGCGCCCGTGATCAGCGAGACGAGCTCGTCGCCGCTGCTCTCGGCGGTGCGGCGGCCGGCGACGGCGAGGCCCGCGCGCATCACCCACACCTGGTCGCTCAGGCGCATCACCTGGTCGAAGTTGTGGCTGATCAGCAGCACGGCCACTCCGGCGTCGCGCAGCTTGAGGATGATCTTCTCGACGCGCGCCGTCTCCTGGACGCCGAGCGCCGCGGTCGGCTCGTCCATGATCACGATCTTGCTGCCCCAGCCCGCGGCCCGGGCGATCGCGACCGCCTGGCGCTGGCCGCCCGAGAGGCGGCGGACCTTGCTGGTGACCGGCGGGACGTTCACGGCGAGGTCGCCGAGAAGCTCCTGGGCCGTCTTCTTCATCTGCGTCCGGTCGAGGAACCGCACCCCGGGCACGCCCTTGGTGAGCTCCCGGCCGAGGAAGAAGTTCTGCCACACGGTCAGGTCCTCGACCAGGGCGAGGGTCTGGTGCACCGTCTCGATGCCGCCGTCCCGGGCGCCGAGCGGAGTGGTGAAGTGCACCACGTCGCCGTCCAGGGTGATGGTGCCGGAGTCGGCGGGGTGCACTCCGGAGAGGCAGCGGACGAGGGTGGACTTGCCCGCGCCGTTGTCGCCGATCAGGGCGGTGATCTCGCCGCGGCGCATCGACATCGACGCTCCCTTGAGAGCGTGGACGCCGCCGAAGGACTTCTTGATGTCCCGCGCTTCGAGCAGGATGTCGCTGGTCATGGCTGGGCTCACTTCTTCTGGTAGCGGGTGATGAGGGCGGCGAGCACGACCACCAGGCCGACGGCGAGGGGCTGGTAGAACTGCGAGACGCCGAGCAGGGTCAGGCCGTTGGTCAGCGCGGTCAGGAGGAACGCTCCGATGATCGGGCCGACGATCTTGGCCTTGCCGCCGGTGAGGCTCACTCCGCCGAGCACGACGGCCGCGATGGAGTTGAGCAGGTACTGCGTGTTGATGGCCGGCTCCGCGGCGCCGACGCGGGCGACGAGGAGGAGCGAGCCGACTCCGGCGAGGACGGCGGCGATGATGTACACCGCGATGCGCACGCGTCCGGCCTTGATGCCGTTGGCGACCGCGCTCTCCTCGTTGCCGCCGACCGCCTGCACGTGCAGGCCGAAGCGGGTTCGGAACATGACGACCCAGGCGACGACTCCGATGACCGCGGCCAGGATGATCGGGTAGCCGATGATCCCGATCGAGCCGGTGGTGAGGCGGAGCAGCTCGGGGCTGCCGACCGTGATCGGCTTGCCGTCGGAGACGATCAGCGCGAGGCCGGTCGCCACCGAGAGCGTGCCCAGTGTCGCGATGAAGTCGGTGACCTTGCCCTTCGCGATCAGGAAGCCGTTGATCACTCCGATCAGCCCCGCGAAGAGCAGGGCCGCGAGCGCCGAGAGCCAGAAGCCCCAGCCGGCGCTCCAGCCGATGCCGAAGCCGACCGCTCCGACGGTCATCGTCGCCGAGATCGAGAGGTCGATGCCGCCGGTGGTGATGACGAAGGACTGGCCGATCGAGAGGATGACCAGGATCGCGGCGGCGACGAGCATCGCCTTGATGTTGCCGAGGCTGAGGAACGTCGGCGTCGCGATCGAGAACACGATCACCAGGGCGACGAGCCCGATCGGTGCGGCGTTCTCAGCCCAGAAGCTGAGCTGACGGAGGTTCGCCAGCAGCGGGGAGGCGCTGGCCGGGGGTCGGGCGGTGACTAAGGTCATGGTCGCTTCCTGGGTTGCCATGGGCGGGAGGTCCTACTTGCTGGGGACGAGCGCGGCGAGCGGGTTGTCGAACTCCTCGAACGGCTGGGGGAAGGCGCCGAGGGCCTGCTCCGCGGTCTCGGAGGTCACGAGTGCGGTGGGCGACTCGATCTCGGCGGGGATCTCCTCGCCGGCGCCGACGGCCTCGCACGCCTGCACGCCGAGCTGGCCGATCGCGTAGGGGTACTGGGCGACGGTGGCGGTGAGGCCGCCGTCCTTCACGGACTGCAGCGCGTCCTCGTTGCCGTCGACGCTGACCACCTGGACGGAGCCGGTGAGGCCCGCGTTCTCGACGGCCTTGACGATGCCGAGGCCCATGTCGTCGTTCGCGGCGAAGAACGCCTTCACGTCGGGGTTCGCGGCGAGGATGTCGGTCGCCTTGGTCAGCGCGACCTCGCGCTTCCAGTCGGCCGCGGCCTCCTGGACGACGGTGAGGTCGGAGCCGATCGCGGCGGTGAAGCCGTCGACGCGGGCGGCGCTGGTGACGTCTCCCGAGACTCCGCCGATGACGGCGACCTCGGAGCCGGCGGGCAGCTGCTGCAGGAGGAAGTCGCCGGCCTTGCCGCCGGCGGCCTCGTTGTCGGTGCCGATGTAGGTGGTGACGTCGAGGTTCGCGGCCTCGACCGCGTCGGGGTCGAGCGGGCTGTCGATGTTGACGATCGTCTTGCCGGTGGCGGAGGCGAGGGCCTGCACCAGGTTCGTGCCGCTGATCGGGTTGACGATGAGGCAGCCGAAGTCCTGGCCGGCGACGGTGGTGAGCTTGTCGGCCTGGCCGGTGGTGTCGCCGATGTCGGCGGCGGCCTGCACCGAGACGTCCACGGAGTCGTCCTTCGCGGTGTCCTCGATGCCGTTCTCCATCGCCTGGAAGAAGGGGTTGTCGAGGCCCTTGATGACCGCGGCGACCTTGGTCGATCCGGAGCCGCCGGCGGCCGTGTCGCCACCCGAGGCGCAGCCGGTGAGGAGGAGTGCGAGGGCGCCGACCGGTGCGAGAACCGGGAGGAGGCGGCGTGCTGTGCGGTTCATCGTCATCCTTGAGGATCAGTGGCACCACTGCGTGCCGGTGTGTGAAAACTACCGGGGCTTTCGCGTTACCGCAATACGAAAGTCGGGGAACTTCAGGGTTCCCGTCGGCAGGCATGTACGCTGACCGTGACAAGAGGGGGAGCGATGACGGGGTACTCCACCGGCGAGGCCGGTTCGCACGTGGCCGACGTCCTCGCGCTGTTCCGCGAGCAGGGCGAGGTCTCGCGCAACGCGGTGATGGAGCAGACGGGGCTCTCCCGCTCCACCGTCAACCAGCGCCTCGCGACCCTCGTGGAGCTCGGCCTGATCGCCCCCACCACCGGCGGCGAGTCGACCGGCGGGCGCCCCTCGAGCATGTTCGCGATGAACCTGGTCGGCACGGTGTTCCTCACCGCCGACATCGGGGCGAGCGGATTCGTCGCCGCCGCCTGCGACCTCCGCGGCACCCCCCTCCGGCACGAGAGCGGCGTCGTCGACGTCTGGGAGGGACCGGACGCCGTGCTCTCGCTGGTGCTCGCCGCGTTCGAGCGGCTGCAGCAGGGCGACGCGGTCGCCGGCATCGGCGTCGGAGTCCCGGGGCCGGTCGAGTTCGCCGCCGGGCGCGTGCGCAACCCGCCGATCATGACCGGCTGGGACGACTTCGACATCGCCGGCTACTTCGCCGAGCCGTACGAGGGCGTGCAGGTCGTCATCGAGAACGACGCGAACGCCCGCGCCCTCGCCGAGTCGCGCCACCACGGCTCCGACAACCTGATCAGCCTGAAGCTCGGCACCGGCATCGGCTCGGGCCTCGTCTTCAACGGAGCGACGATCCGCGGAGCCGTCGGCGCGGCCGGCGACATCGGCCACACCCGCGCGGTCACGGGCACGGTTGACGCGGATCCGCTGCCCTGCCGCTGCGGCAACGCCGGCTGCGTGGAGGCGTACGCGAGCGGCTGGGCCCTCGTCCGCGACCTCTCGGCCGACGACCCCTCGATCAAGCACGTCGCCGACGTCACGGCCCGCGTGCTCCGAGGCGACATGCGCGCCACCCAGGCCGTGCGCCAGGCCGGCCGCGTCCTCGGCGAGGCGGTCGCCGACCTCGTCAACATCCTCAACCCGCGGACCATCGTGATCTCGGGTCAGCTCGGCGACTGCGGCGAGGTGCTGATGTCGGGCCTGCGCGAGCGCGTCTACCTGCGCACCCACCCGCTCGCCACGCGGCACCTGACCATCCACACATCGGACCTGGGCGAGCTGGCCGGCGTGATCGGCCTCGCTCTGACGACCGCCGACCAGGTCTTCAGCCGCGAGCGCTTCGACCGCGAGGCGAGCGCCGAGAGCCCCCGCGCGGCGGCCGCCGCGAGCTGAGCGGGAGCGGGTTCAGTGACGCAGGGTCGCGGTGATCCGGCAGAGCACCTGGACGTGGGACGGGGCCTCGGGGTTCACCTTCTCGGCGACCGCCTCGACCTCCCATCCGGACGCCATGAGCGCGGCGACCTCACCGCACAGCCAGTCCGGCACCCATCCGATCCGCTCGCCGGACACCGAGGCCACCTCGTAGGCCTCCGGGTTGCGGAGGTTCGAGGCGTCGGGCACGAGGACCAGCCCGTCGCCCTGCTCGAGAGGCAGCACCGGAAGCGGGAGCTCGGCCCGATGGCGGACTCCCGCCACGAAGAAACGACTGATGAGGGTCTGCGCGGTGCGGAGAGGCTTCTCCACGACATGGAAGGTGTCGGTCGCTCGCGCCGCGCCGGTCCGGACCATGATCTCGACGGGGAGGTCGGGGGACGCCGCCTCGAGACCGAGCCACCCCAGGTACTCCTCGTACGAGCCGCGCTCGGACGACATCACCCTGTTGGCGAAGAACGGCGGAAGGGACGAGCTCCGGTACTCCGCGTCCACACGGGGGAACTCCGCGAGCGGGAAGAAGTCCTCGTCGGCGACAGCCGCCGGCTCGTACCGGAAGAGGAAGCCGTCGACCCCGACGGACAGCACCGCCGCGCGGAGGAACCGGCGAGTACGAGGGTTCTGCCAGACGAGCAGCAGCTCGCGGACACCAGGGGTCGGACGCGGCGCCGGTCGATCAACGAGGAGAGTCATCGAGGATCCTCCTCCGTGTCGCTGCCAGCAGTCCTTCCGTGAAACTAGCGCACGTCTCCGACATCAGGGTCGGAGGAACCGCCGCGAGGACCTCGCGGACCGCAGAGGGATCGACCGCTCGGAGCCGAGCAGGCCAGAACGCCTGCGCCTCCGGAGAGGCCGCCGCGAGGGCCTCCGCTGCGAGGTCGACCAGCAGCGGTCTCCCGGCGAAATGGTGACTCCTTCCTCTCCGCACCCACCGGTCGAAGAGAGCCTCATCGGCGAGGCAGGCGGCGCGCTTCTCCTCGGTCTCCTGGAACCCGAGGGCGTTGCCGTGATCGAACGAGGGCGAGAGGGTCCGATGACCGCGTCCGGCGATGACGGCCCAGTTCTCGTCGTGTCGATCCCGTCCAGCTACCCAGGCATCGAACAGCAGGTAGCCCGCCCACACGTCGAAACCGCTCAGTCCGGCGACGGCGTCGAAGCCTGCAGGAGCGTCGACGCCGTCGAGAGCACGTCTCACCGCATCGACGGTGTAGCGGTCGTTGGGCCGCCTCCGAGCGTGGTCGTAGTGGCGATCGGAGTGGCGCAGCAGGCTGTTCCCGATCTCGAGGCTCTGGATCTGCTCGCGCTCGATGACGTTCCTCGACATGATTCCGCGCCGACCGCCCACCGTCGCAGGTCGGATCTCCGCGCACGGGACGTCGAGCATCCGCGCGAGATGGAACGACACCCACTCCGCCCAGTCCTCACCGCGGGTCTCGTCTCCTCGCTGGCGGGCGAACTTGAAGAGCCACAGATCGCCGTCGGCGACGAGCCAGAACTTCTCCTTCGTCCCCATCGGCTCGTCCGACCACCCCTCGTCGAAGGCGCGCTCGATGGTCGTCGACTCCCACTTCGGCTGCATCCGGTCACGGTAGCCCGCGTGCTGCCGGCCGCGGCGGTCCTGTCGCGTCTCGCGGCCGCGACCCCCTCCGCCCCGCGCACTGTTACGCCCGGCGACGAAGGGTTACGCCGGGCGACGCGGGCCGGGACGGGCGGGCCCGCGGTGCTCCATCATCGTGTCCGGGACGACGCGGAGAGGCCGCGGCCGCCCGACCCGTCCGAAGGAACGCGATGATCCGGCTCGAGCAGCTCAGCAAGTCGTACGGTCCGGCGACCGTGCTCGACCGCCTCGACTTCTCGGTCGCGACCGGCGAGATCTTCGCCGTCGTCGGCCCGAGCGGTGCGGGCAAGAGCACGCTCGCCGCCTGCGTGAACCTCCTCGAGCGGCCCACCTCGGGCACGGTCGTCGTCAACGGGGAGGCGCTCTCGCAGCTCTCGGAGGAGCGGCTGCGCGTCGCCCGCCGCCGCATCGGCACCGTCTTCCAGTCCGACGGACTCTTCAGCCGCCGCACGGCCGAGCAGAACGTGGCCCTGCCGCTGGAGTACCTCGGCGTCACCGCCGCCGAGACGAAGCGGCGCGTCGCGGAGCTGCTCGAGCGCGTCGGCCTCTCGGACCGCGCGCGCTACTACCCGCACCAGCTCTCCGGCGGTCAGCGCCAGCGCGTCGGCATCGCCCGCGCTCTCGCCCTCCGCCCCTCGGTGCTGCTCTCGGACGAGGCCACCTCGGGCCTCGACCCCGCCTCGACCACCGCGATCACCACGCTCCTGAAGGAGCTGCGCGACGACCTGGGCCTCTCGATCCTCTTCATCACCCACGAGATGGAGACGGTGCGCCAGGTGGCCGACTCCGTCGCCCGCCTCGACCACGGCCGCATCGTGGAGTCGGGGCGCCTCGTCGACCTGCTGCGCGACCCCGCGTCCCCGCTCGGCCTCGCCCTCAACCCGGTGCGCCCCTCCGTCGCGCCCGGCCCGGGTCTGGGCGAATGGGTGGTGGGCTACTCCCGCTCCGGAGTGCCGACCGACTGGGTCACCCGGCTCGCGGAGGCGGTCGGCCCGGTCGCGCTGCTCGGCGCGGCGATCGAGACGGTGGACGGGCAGGCGGTCGGCCACGCGACGATCGGGCTCGGCCCGGTCGACGAGGCGCGGCTCACCCGTGCGGCGGCCGAGCTCGGCCTGTCGGTCCGGCCCGCCGGCGTGCGCGTCCTCGCCGAGGAGGTGGCGGCATGATCCTCCACCTCGACAACAAGGTTCCGCTCGAGCAGATCCCCGCGCTGGTGCTGCCGGCGCTCGGCGAGACGCTGATCATGGTCGGCATCGTCATGGCGATCGTGGTGCTGGTCGGCGTGCCGCTGGGCGCTCTCGTGCACAACCTCGCTCCGGGCGGGCTGGCCGAGAACCGGGCCGCCCACCAGGTGCTCAGCGCCGTCATCAGCGTCGGCCGCTCGCTGCCGTTCCTCATCCTGATGGCGTCGATCATGCCGTTCACGCGCCTGATCACCGGCACCAACATCGGGATCGCGGCCGCCGTCGTGCCGATGTCGATCGCGGGGATCGCCTTCTTCACCCGCATCGTCGAGAACGCGCTGCGCAGCGTGCCGCTCTCGCTCACCCGCGTCGCCCGCGCCTCCGGAGCGTCGCGGCTGCAGGTGGTGCGGACCGCCCAGCTCAGCGAGGCGGTGCCGCAGATCATCGGCGGCCTGACGATCAACACGATCGCGATGATCGAGTACTCGGCGATCGCCGGCACGATCGGCGCCGGCGGCATCGGCTACGTCGCGGTGACCTACGGCTACCAGCGCTTCGACACCACCGTCATGCTCGCCACCATCGTGATCCTGGTCGCCACCGTCGCGACCGTGCAGCTCACCGGCGACGCCCTCGTCCGCGCGACCACGCCCGGCGCCTCCCGCTCGCGGCGAGCGCCCCGGGTCGCGGCCGCCGTCTAGAACCACCACTCCTCCTCCTGCGCCCTCGGGCGCCCCTCCCGCGCGCCCGCGCACCCCCTCTTCGAAAGGCACCGCCATGTCCACTCCCGACGACCTCGGATTCGATCTCAAGAAGAAGCGCCGCTGGCCCTGGATCGCCGGAGCGGCCGTCGTCGTGGTCGGCGTCGCCTCCGCGATCGCCGTCCCGCTCCTCTCCCCCGCCGTCTCGGCCAACGAGCAGGAGGGAGCGACGCTCTACGTCGCGACCGCCGAGGGCAATGCCTCCGAGCAGGCCCTGGTCGACTTCGTCGCGAGGGAGGTGGCGCCGCGCTACGGCATCACCGTCGCCTTCAAGGGGCTCTCGGACAGCAACACCATCAACCGCGCGGTGAGCGAGGGCGAGGTCGCGGCCACGGTGTACCAGCACAAGCTATGGCTGGGACAGGTGCTCGAGGCCAACCCCGACTTCGAGGAGGAGGCGGCCACCCCCGTCTTCCGCTGGGGCTTCGGGCTCTGGAGCGACAAGTACTCCGACGTCTCCCAGATCCCCGACGGCGGCACGGTCTCGCTCTACTCCGATCCCGCCAACGAGGCGCAGGGCCTCTGGCTGCTGCAGAACGCCGGCCTGATCACGCTGAAGCCGGGCACGGAGCCGGGCACCGCGACCCAGGACGACATCGCCGAGAACCCGAAGAACCTTCAGTTCACGCTGCTCGACTTCGCCGCCCAGTCGCGCGCCCTGCCGGACCTCGACGCGGCCGTCGGGTACACCGAGTACTACCTCGCCGCCGGCATCCCGATCGAGCAGCAGATCTTCGCCCCGCAGGCCCCCGACGACTTCGCCGGGCAGCTCACCATCGGCTCGAAGTACCGCGACACCGAGAACGTGAGGAAGCTCGTCCAGGCCTTCCAGGACCCGGCCGTGCAGGAGTTCCTCGCCACGGACGAGACGGTGAAGGGGATCCTGCTGCCGATCGACGGCTGAGCAGGGCCGGAGCGACGGGGTCGCCTGAGGAGTCGCGCGCGGCTTCTCGGGCGACTCGGCGTCTGCGGACGTAGCGTGGGCTCATGAACACGTTCACTCTCCACAACGGTGTCGAGATCCCCGCCCTCGGACTCGGCGTCTTCCAGACTCCGCCCGACGAGACCCGCGCCGCCGTCGCCGCCGCGCTCGACGCGGGGTACCGGCACATCGACACGGCGGCGGCCTACGGCAACGAGCGCGAGGTGGGCGAGGCGATCGCCGGCCGCGACGACGTCTTCCTCGAGACGAAGGTGTGGATCAGCGACTACGGCTACGACGAGACGCTGCACGCCTTCGACAAGAGCGCGGGCAAGCTCGGCGTCGAGCGGATCGACCTGCTGATCCTGCACCAGGCCCTGCCCGAGGCCTTCGACCGCACCCTCGACGCCTACCGGGCGCTCGAGCGGCTGCTCGCCGACGGGAGGGTGCGGGCGATCGGCGTGAGCAACTTCATGGTCGAGCACCTCACCCGCCTGCTCGCCGAGACCGACGTCGTCCCCGCGGTGAACCAGCTCGAGGTTCACCCGTACTTCCAGCAGCGGCGGGTCGAGCGCTTCGGCTGCGAGAACGACATCCTCACCCAGGCCTGGTCGCCGATCGGCGGCATCACCGCCTACCGCGACTCCCCGCGCCGCAGCTTCGACGACCCGGTGCTCCTCGAGCTCGGCGCCAAGTACGGGAAGACGGCCGCGCAGGTGATGCTGCGCTGGCACCTGCAGGAGGGCCGCCAGGTCATCCCCAAGTCGACCCGCCCCGAGCGCATCGCCGAGAACATCGACGTGTTCGACTTCGCGCTCTCCGGCTCGGAGCTCGCCCGGATCGACGCCCTCGAGGCCGGCGTGCGCGGCGGACCGGAGCCCGAGGCCGTGACGCTGGAGGCGTACGGCCGCGACATCCCCGAGGCGTGAGGACGGCGCCCGCGACGGGAACACCGGAGCCGTCGCGGGCGTTGCCCTCACCATGAGCGTTCCCCTCTCCATCCTCGACCTCGCCCCCATCGCCCCCGGTGAGACCGCTCGCGACAGCTTCGCCGCCTCCGTCGCCCTGGCCCAGGAGGCCGAGCGGAACGGCTACCGACGCGTCTGGTACGCCGAGCACCACAACATGGCGAGCATCGCCTCCAGCGCGACCTCGGTGCTCATCGCGCACGTCGCCTCGCAGACCTCCACGATCCGCCTCGGCTCCGGCGGCGTCATGCTGCCGAACCACTCCCCGCTCACCATCGCCGAGCAGTTCGGCACCCTCGAGACGCTGCACCCGGGCCGGATCGACCTCGGACTCGGCCGCGCCCCCGGCAGCGACCAGGCGACCTTCCGCGCGCTCCGCCGCGACCCCGACTCCTCCGAGCGCTTCCCGCAGGACGTGCTGGAGCTGCAGGCCTTCCTCGCCGGCGAGTCCCGCATCCCCGGAGTGAGCGCGACGCCCGGTGCCGGCACCCGCGTCCCCCTCTACATCCTCGGCTCCTCGCTCTTCGGCGCGCAGCTCGCGGCCGCGCTGGGCCTGCCGTACGCGTTCGCCTCGCACTTCGCTCCGGACGCGCTGCACCAGGCCGTCGCGGAGTACCGTCGCGGCTTCCGCCCCTCCGAGCAGCTCGACGCGCCCTACGTGATCGCCGGGATGAACGCCATCGCCGCCGACACCGAGGAGGACGCACAGGAGCAGTTCGGGCAGATGAAGCGCGCCCGCCTGATGATGCTTCTGCGCCAGAGCGGGCAGATCCCCGTCGGCCAGACCTTCGACGACGAGGAGCTCGACGCCCTGCTCAGCGCCCCGATCGGCGCCCACGTCGCGAGCATGACCACCTACACCGGTGTCGGCACCGGCGACCAGGTGGCCGACTACACCGCCGACTTCGCCCGCTCCGCCGACGCCGACGAGGTCATCGTCGCCCACGCGTCGCTGCAGACGGAGGCGCGCCTGCGCTCGGTCGCGCTCCTCGCGCAGTCGAACGCGCGCGTCGCCGTCTGAGCCCGTCCGCAACCGAGGTCGAGCGGCCCGGCACCGGCCTGATGGCCACTGTCGGACGCTCCGGGCCTCGGTTGCGAACGGCCGGCCCTGGGCAGAGTGGGGGTCGGGCGGCGCACATCAGCGGACGCGAGCAGAAGTGAGCCTCTAACGGGGGCCACCTCTCGGGGCACGACCCCGGGAGGAGCGCGTCCGCGGTGCCAGGCTGAGCCCTGTGTCGACGATGACGGGCAAGCGGCGTGAGCCCGGGGACGGCCCTGCACGGTCGGCTGCCCTGCTGCTGCGGGTCTGCGCGGGCGACCGGACCGCCTTCCGGCAGCTCTACTCGCTCACCGCGGGCCGGGTCGTCTCCGTAGCGGACGCCGTGCTCGACGACCGCGCCGCCGCCGAGGAGGTCGCGCAGGAGGTCTACCTCGAGCTCTGGCGCACCGCGCGCTCGCTCGACCCGGGCCGTCCCGTGCTCGCCTTCCTGGCCCAGGTCGCGCACCGCCGTGCCGTGGACCGCGCCCGGGCGGACCGGTCGGCGCGGCGCCGGGAGCTGCAGTACACGGTCCTCGACCGGCCGCGCGATCACGAGTGGGAGCGCTCGGACGTCCGGCTGGCCCTGGCGCCCGCGGCCGGCGCGATCCGGCAGCTCGCCGCCATCCACCACGACGTCCTCTACCTCGCCTACGTCCGCGGGTACAGCCACTCCGAGATCGCGGAGGAGCTGTCGATCCCGCTCGGCACCGTCAAGACCCGGCTGCGCGACACCCTCATCCGCCTGCACACCCACCTGCAGTCCGCCGGCCCGGCGGACCCGGACGGCGGACCGGGACGGCGCATCCGGCGCTGACCGATGGCGCGGACGCCTCTGCGCGACCGGGGTCGCACGCTTCAGGACCGTGTCCGGCCCGCTCAGCCCGCCTGCGTCGCGCCCGAGACCGCGAGCCCGACGATCACCGTGAGCACCGTCGTCCACAGCGCGATCGCGACGCCCTGCCAGAGCAGGATCCGCCCGCGGCCGACTCCGGCGCCCGCCAGCATCACCGCGGTGAAGTGCGTCGGGAGCAGCAGCGGCCCCAGCAGGCTCACGCCCGGGACGCCGTAGCGGGTGAAGGCCCGCTGGAACTTCTCGCGCCGCGGAGTCGTCCGCTTCGCCTCCGAGCGGCCCGTGATCGCCGAGCGGACGCCGGTGCCCAGCAGCACGAGCAGCGCCACGCAGACGAAGTTGCCGATCGCCCCCGCAAGCCCGGCGACGACCGGGTGGATGCCGCCGATGATCCCGATGCTCGCCGCCCCCTCGCCCTCGATGAAGGGGACGGCCCCGGCCGCGGCGACGACGAGGGGCTGCACGAGCTCGGGAACGCGGCCGATCAGGTCCTGGAATCCGAGGATCGCGTCGCTGATGATCGTCATGGTCGTGCCTTCCGGTACGTGGCCCCGGCTCTCGGGACTCCTCCATCCGACCGTGTCCGCACCCGCTGCGGCAGTGCCGCCGGATCACCGCGTCCCGGGAGGATCGACGGCCCGAGGGGTGACAAGTGTCATGGTCGTAGCCTGGGCCGCATGGTGAACACGACCGAGGCGGATCCGCCCGTGCGCGCAGGCCGCGGCGTCGCCGTGACCTGGTGGTACACCCTCGCGTCGGCCGCCTCCTTCGTGGTGGTCGTCCTGGCCGTCTGGTCCGTGGCGGTGCTGAGCGCCGAGGCCGAGGAGTGGCGGAAGGCGGCCTACTTCCTGGGCGCGGCCGCCTGGGTCGCGGTGTTCTCGCCGACCGCGCTCGCGTACCGGCGCGCCGACCGCGAGGGCCCGGTGCGCCTCCGGGCCGCGCCGACCCTGGTCTTCTGCCTCGGAGTGGCGGCCGCCGCGCTCACCGGCACGGCCGCCGGGAGCCTCGCGCTCGGGCTCTCGCTCGCCGCGACCCTGGTCGCCGTGCTGCCCTGGCAGAGCGGCGTGCGGCTCCGGGTGATGGTGCTCTGCACGATCGTCCTCGCGGTCGCGGCGGTGCTCGAGCAGACGCGCGCGGCGCCGGACGCGTCGGCCGCGCTCTCGACCCTCCTGCTGTTCGCGACACTGCTGCCCCTGACGGTCGTCAGCGCGCTGTGGTGGTGGGACATCGTCCGCGAGCTCGACCGGGCGCGCGCCGCCGAGGGCCGGCTCGCCGCCGCGCAGGAGCGCCTGCTGCTCGCCGGCGACGTGCACGACCTCCAGGGCCACCACCTCCAGGTCATCGCGCTGCAGCTCGAGCTCGCCGAGCGCCTCCTCGGCAGCGACCCCGAGGCCGCTCTCGAGCAGCTGCGCGCCGCCCAGCGCTCGGTCGACGGCGCCCGCACCGGCACCCGCGAGCTGGCGACGCGCTTCCGCAGCGTCCCGCTCGCCGACGAGCTGGCCAACGCCGCCGACCTGCTCCGCTCGGCCGGGCTCCGCGTCGAGCTCGAGGTCGACCCGGCGGCGGCTCACGCGCCGGCCGAGACGCTCGGGCCGGTGGTCCGCGAGACGACGACGAACATCCTCAAGCACGGCGGCGGCTCCAGCGCGCGGCTGCGGCTCGCGCGGGAGCGGGACGAGTGGCGGTTCGAGGCGGTGAACGACCTGGCACCGGACGCGGAGGAGGCGGACGGGACCGGCTCGGGCGTCCTCGGCATGGCGGAGCGGGTCGAGCGCGCGGGCGGGACGCTGCGCGCCGGGGCGGTCCGCCGCTCCTTCGAGCTGGACGCGCGCCTGCCGGTGGGGAGCGACTCGTGATCCGGGTGCTGATCGCCGACGACGAGGACATGATCCGCACGGCGCTGGCCGCGCTCCTCCGCCTCGAGGAGGACCTCGAGATCGTGGGCGAGTGCCGCGACGGCGAGCAGGCGGTCGCGGAGGCGCTGCGCCTGCAGCCCGACGTGTGCCTGTTCGACGTCGAGATGCCCGGGCTCGACGGGATCGAGGCGGCGGAGCGGCTGCGCCGGGTCTCGGCGACGCGGGTCGTGGTCGTCACCCGGCACGCGCGGCCGGGGGTCCTGCGGCGAGCGCTCGGAGCGGGCGTCAGCGGCTTCCTGCCGAAGTCGCGCCGGGTCGAGGACGTCGCCGAGGTGATCCGCCAGGTCGCGAGCGGACGCCGCTACGTCGATCCGGAGATCGCCGCCGACGCCCTGGCGAGCACGCGCAGCCCGCTGACCGACCGCGAGCTCGACGTGCTCAGCGCCGGCTCCCGCGGCGAGACGATCGGCGAGATCGGCGCGGCGCTGCACCTCTCCTCCGGCACCGTCCGCAACCACGTCTCGTCGATCCTCCGCAAGCTCGACGTCGACACCCGCCAGCGCGCGGTGATCGAGGCCCGTGAGCGCGGCTGGATCTGAGCGGAGGCGCCGCAACGGCAGCCACTATGCAGAAGTCGTCGCACTCACACACGAGTGCGACGACTTCTGCGTTCTCGCGAGCGCCGCCTGGTCAGGCCGTCGGCGTCCAGATCCGCATCGTCGACGGCCCGCGGTTCGCCCAGCGGTGGTACGGCCGGAACTCCGCCTCGAAGCGGCGCCCCTCCTCCACCGGCACGGAGCCGTAGGGCCAGCCGGGAGCCGCCTCCCGCGCCACGAGGGACACGCGCGCTCCCTCCGCCGTCACGACGGGCGGCACCGAGGCGTCGACCGCGATGTGCTCGGTGTCCAGGCCCTCGGGCAGGTCGAGCGACTCGATCGCGAGCACGAACGGCCCGCGCTCGAGGGCGACCTGGCCGCGCACCGCGTCGATCCGGGGGTGCGGGGCGACGAAGCGGGCCGTCATCGGCAGCGAGAGCCGCACGGTGTCGCCGGCGGAGAACGCCCGGCGGACGGTGACGGTCGGCGTCGAGACCGGCTCGCCGTCGAGCAGCGCCGAGCCCCGCGCGAACGGCGGCACCCGCAGCGTCAGCGCGAACTCCGCGTCCTCGAGGATCCGCACGACGATCTCGCCGTCTGCCGGGTACTCCGTCTCGACGCGCAGCGCGACGCCTCCGGTGCGCACCTCGTACGCGCCGTACTGGTGGAGCTGCACCCCGTCGTCGGTGGCGGTCGCGAAGCCGAGCTCGACGCTCGCGAGGGTGCGGGCGGTGTTGGTCGGGCAGCACGAGACCCAGAACCAGGGCGCGCGGAGGCTGGACTGCGCGCGGTCGGTCTCGCGCGACTCGTCCGGCGCCACTCCGTCGGCGCGCTGCTGCAGCGTGTTCGTGTAGAAGAAGGCGCGGCCGTCGTCGCGGGTGGCGGGGAGCACCGCGTTCAGCAGCGTCCGCTCCATCAGGTCCGCGTAGCGGTGCTCGTTCGAGCCGAGCAGGAGCCGCCAGCTGAGCATCGTGGAGCCGATCGCCGCGCAGGTCTCGGCATAGGCGCGATCCGGCGGCAGCTCGTAGTCGGCGCCGAACGCCTCGTCCTGGTGGTGCGAGCCCATCCCGCCCGTGACGTAGGTGCGCCGCTCGACGGTCGCCTCCCACTGGCGGCGGACCGCCTCCTCCAGCTCGGCGTCGCCGGTCTCGACCGCGACATCGAGAGCCCCGGAGGCGAGGTAGAGGGCCCGCACCGCGTGGCCGCGCAGCACCTCCGCGTCGCGCACGGGCACGTCGTCCTGGAAGTACTCGGCGCCGAACGCGATCGGCTTCAGCGTCCCCGTCCCGCGCCGCTCCACGAAGAGGCGGGCCAGCTCGAGGTAGCGCTCCTCCCCCGTCGCCCGCGCCAGCTCGGCGAGCGCCGGCTCGATCTCGGGGTGGCCGCACACGGCGACCCTCCCCTCGGGCCCGAACTCGCGGTGCACGTGGTCGGCGAGGCGCCGGGCGACCTGCGGCAGGAGGTCGTCGTGCCCGGTGCGCAGCCGCGCCACGGCGGCCTGGATCAGGTGCCCGAAGCTGTACAGCTCGTGGCCCCACTCCAGGTCGGAGTAGCGCGCACGCTGGCCGGGCCGGCCGAAGCTCGTGTGCAGGTACCCGTCCGGGTCCTGGGCGGAGGCGACCCGCGCGACGAGGTCGTCGTACCGCTCCTGCAGCCCGGCGTCGTCGCTCCGGCCGAGCTCCCAGGCCATGGCCTCGAGGAGCTTGTAGACCTCGGAGTCCACGAACTCGATGCCCGCGTGCGCGTCGCCGCCCTCGGCGGACGAGATCGAGCCGTCGGCCGCGCGGTCGAAGTTGCCGGCCCAGCCGACGCGCTCGATCCACGAGCGGCAGTGCTCGATGACGGCGGAGGAGTTGAGGTCCTGGTAGTGCTTCCAGAAGCCGCCGGTGAGGAGGATCTCGTCCTGGCGCAGCGGCCGGAGCACGCTCCGCGAGGGGGCGACCGGGCCGCCGAGGGCGGTGGCGGTGGGGGCGGTGAGGGTCACGGTGTCTCCTTGGAGGGACGGGTCAGTCCTTGACGGCGCCGGCGGTGACTCCCGCCGAGACGTACCGCTGGGCGACGACGAGGAGGACGGCGGCCGGGAGCGAGGCGACCACGGCGGTCGCCATGATCGAGTTCCACTCCTGGTTGTTGTTGCCGATGTACTTGTAGATGCCGAGGGTGATCGGCTGGAGCTTCCCGCCGCTGTCGAGCGTCGAGGCGAAGATGAAGTCCGACCAGGCCCAGAGGAACGCGAACAGCGAGACGGTGACGACGGAGTTGCGGCTGATCGGCATGATCACCGAGGTGAAGGTGCGCCAGGCGCTCGCTCCGTCCATCCGCGCCGCCTGGGTGAGCTCGTCGGGGATCCCCGACATGAAGGCCGTGAAGATCAGCACGCCGAACGGCACCGCGATGGTGGAGTCGGCCACGATCAGGCCCGGGATCGAGTTGAGCAGCCCCAGGTTGAGGTAGATGGCGTAGAAGCCCATCGCCATGATGATCGCCGGGATCATCTGCGCGATCAGCAGCACGAACGAGAGCGCCTGCCCGCCGCGGGGCCGCAGCTTCGCCAGCGAGTAGGCGGCGGGAGCGGCGATCGCCACGGTCAGCAGCACCGTGCCGAGGCCGACGACGAGGCTGGTGCCCAGGTAGGGCAGCTGCTCGCTCAGCACCGCCTGGTAGCCGGTGAACGTGGGCGAGAACGGGAACCAGTCCGGCGGATCCTTCCGCATCGAGCCGGTCGGAGTGAGGGAGACGTTGATCATCCAGTAGACGGGGAACAGCATGACCGCCGTGAGGGCGATCCCGACCACCGTCAGGTACCAGGGGCGTCGGGCGGTCACGAGTCGGCCTGCTTCCGCTGGACCCGGATGTACACGAGACCGAAGACGAGGGCCAGGATGATCAGCAGGTTGCCGACGGCCGCGGCCGGTCCGAAATCGGGCAGCATCGAGCCGAAGCCGAGCTGGTACGTCCAGGTGGCGAGCGTGGTCGAGGAGTCGGCGGGGCCGCCCTTCGTCATGATCCAGATGATGTCGAACACCTTCAGCGTGTAGACGAGGCCGAGCAGGATCGTGATCGCCGACACCGGCCGCAGCAGCGGCAGCGTGATCCGCCAGAACTGCTGGGCGCCGGTCGCGCCGTCGAGCGAGGCCGCCTCGTAGAGGTCCTGCGAGATGTTCTGCAGGCCGGAGTAGAGGATCACCAGGTTGAACGGGATGCCGATCCAGATGTTCGCGATCAGGACCGCGATCAGCGAGGTGGTCGGCGAGGTGAGCCAGTTGATCTGGCCGATCCCGAACGACTCCAGGAACGCGTTCACGATGCCGGAGTCGCTGTTGAGCATCCACGACCAGGTCGAGGCCGAGACGATCAGCGGCAGGAGCCACGGCACCAGGAACAGCGCCCGGAGCGTGCTCGCGAGCGGGAAGCGGCGGTAGAAGAACACGGCGAGCGCCAGCCCCAGCGTGAACTGGAAGAGGAGCGAGACGCCGGTGAAGACCGCCGTGTGCAGCAGCGCCGGGCCGAAGGTCGCGTCCTGGAACACCTGGACGTAGTTGTCGAACCAGACGAAGGGCGCGTTCCCCTGCACGAACGAGCGGACCGTGTAGTCCTTCAGGCTCAGCTCGAGGTTGCGGTAGAGCGGGAACGCGTAGAAGACGAGCAGGTAGGCGACGAGCGGGGCGAGGAACGCCCACGCGACCAGGCGGCCGCCCTCGGGGCGCCGGCGGCGCCGACGGCTCTCGGCGGCCGGGGCGGGCGGGGCCGGCGGCTCGGTGCCGCGCCGCAGGAGGCGGGCGGTCTCGGTGGCAGTGGTCATGGTCTCTCCCGTCCCTCCGGCCGGTGCGCGGAGCACCGGCCGGAGGGACCTCGTTCGGGGAGCGGGAGCCCCCGGTCGTCCTACTTCGTGGCGGATTCGGCGGCCGACTGGGCGGCCTTCAGGGCGTCCTCGGGAGACTGCGAGCCGCTGAGCACGGTCTGCACCGCGCCCCACAGCTGCTCCGAGATCTTCGGGTACTTCGTGCCGAGGTCGTCCGAGGTGCGGCCCTTCGCGGCCTGCACGGCGGTGACCCACGGCTCGAGGTCGGCGTTGCCGGCGACCTGCTCCTGCTGCGCCTCGGCCGTCGGCGCGATGTACGAGAGCGTGTTGTCGGTCGTGACCAGGCTCTCCGTCGAGGTCAGGCACTCGGCGATCTTCTTCGAGGTCTCGTAGCGCGCCGTGTCCGACTGCACCGGGAGGGTGAGGAACTCGCCTCCGGTCGGTGCGGGGGCCGCTCCGCCGTCCTTCGACGGGATGGTCAGGACGCCGTAGTCGATGCCCGAGGCCTTCGCGTTGGCCAGCTGCCAGGTGCCGTTCTCGCCGAACGCGTACTCGCCGGTCTCGAACTCCTGCCAGCTCGTGGTCTGCGTGTTGCCGATCACGGAGTTGGGCGCGTAGCCCTTCTCCAGCCAGTCGCTCCAGAGCGAGACGGCGTCGACCGCGGCGGGCGAGTCGAGGTCGGTCAGCTCGGCGCCGGAGCCCCAGAACCACGGCAGGAACTGGAAGGTCCCCTCCTCCGTGCCGATGCCGGAGAACGTGATGCCCTTGCCGCCGGAGGCGGTGACCTTCTCGAGCGCGTCGGTCAGCCCGGCCCAGTCGGTGATGGAGGCGGCGTCCACGCCGGCCTTCTCGAGCACGGCCTTGTTGTAGTACAGCGCGAGCGTGTTGGCGCCGATCGGCACGCCGAAGGTGTCGCTGCCGGTCTGGCCGGCCGCGAGGATGTTCGCGTCGATCCCGTCGGTGGAGAGCCCGGACTCGGCGGTCGTGGTCAGGATGCCCGACTCCGCGAGCGTCGAGACCACGGGGTTGTCGACGAGCAGGAGGTCGGGCGAGTTGCCCTGCTGGCCGGCGAGCAGCGCCTTGTTGGTCAGGTCGGTGGTGTCGTAGCCGGTGCGCTCGACGGTGACGCCGGCCTCGGTCCCGCAGGAGTCGATGAGCTTCGCCCAGTCGGACGACTCGTCGAACTGGGGGTACGGGTCCCAGAACGTGTAGCTGCCTCCCGCGGCGGAGCCGGAGTCTCCCCCGGAGCCGCTCGCGCAGCCGGTCAGTGCGGCGGCGGCCGTCCCCAGCAGGACGGCGGCGGCGAGGCCCCGAGCGTGCTTCCTCGTCTTCACGGATGATCCCTTCGTCGTTGATGGATTCCTCGGCAGTCGTCCCGATCGTCTACGCCGGGCCGAAACTACTTTCTGTCGGGTAAACCTAAGCAGGGGCGGTCAGCGCGTCAAGAGATGCGACCTTTTCGGTCTTTTCGGTTTTTCGCCGGAGTCGTGCGAGGATCGACGCGGCGGCCCGCCGGGCCCGGAACGGAGGCGCGGTGCCACCACGCAAGCCCACCGGCACCATCACGCTCACCGACGTGGCGGCCGCCGCCGGCGTCTCGATCGCCACAGCCTCCAAGGCGCTCAACGGCCGCGACCAGGTGCGCGCCGAGACCCGCCAGCGCGTGCTGGACGCCGCCGAGGCCCTCTCCTTCACCCCGAACCCGTTCGCGCAGGCCCTCAACTCCCGGCGCACGGGCACTATCGGGATGCTCACGAACGACCTCGACAACCGTTTCGTGCTCCCCGTGCTGCTCGGCGCCGAGGACGCGTTCGGCGCCGGATCGACGTCGGTGCTCCTCTGCGACGCCCGCGGCGACTCGATCCGCGAGCAGCACCACATCAAGAACCTGCTCGCCAAGCGCGTCGACGGGATCGTGGTGCTCGGCCGGACGACGAACCCGCGCCCTTCGATCACCCGCACCATCCCGGTGCCGGTCGTCTACGCCTATGCGCCCTCGGAGGATCCGCGCGACTCCTCCTTCACGCCCGACAACGTGCAGGCCGGCGTCCTCGCCGCCCGCCACCTGATCGAGCGCGGACGGACGAGGATCGCCCTCGTCAACGGCGAGCCGAGCTACACCGCCGCGCACGACCGCGCCCGGGGCGTCGAGCAGGCGCTGACGGAGGCGGGGCTCCCGCTGGTCGGCGGCGGCGTCCTCTTCGGGCAGTGGTCCGAGAGCTGGGGCCGCCAGTGCGCAGAGACGCTGCTGCGCGCGCATCCGGACCTCGACGCGATCATCTGCGCGAGCGACCAGATCGCCCGCGGCACCCTCGACCACCTGCGCGAGACCGGCCGGCGGGTGCCGCAGGACGTGGCCGTCGTCGGCTTCGACAACTGGGACCTCCTCGTCGAGGCCGCCCGCCCGCCGCTCTCGAGCATCGACATGATGCTCGACACGCTCGGCCGCGCCGCCGCGGAGGAGCTCTCGAACGCGATCCACGGACGTCCGACCGCGGGCGTGCAGGCCATGCCCGTCCGCTTCGTGCCGCGCGAGTCCTCCGGCTGACGCCCCCGCCCTCCGCGAGAACGCGGAGGACACCGCCTGCTCAGCGGTGTCCCGACGCTCGGAGCGGCGTCTCGACGCACGAGCGGGCCAGCGCGCATCGGCGAGGACACCGGAGGGACGGGCGGAGCGCGATCGTGGGCGCAGACGTGCGCCGGACCCCTCGGGAGTCCGGCGCACGGCCTGGCGGTGATCAGCTGCCGGTGATCAGCCGGGATCAGCTCCCGGTGCGTTCACCGCGGCGTCGGAGGGTGAGGAGCATCAGACCGCCGCCGAGCAGGGCGAGCAGGCCCAGCACTCCGGCGGTCGCCGTCGCTGCGGCGTCCACTCCGGTCGAGGCGAGAGCCGGACCGCGGGGACCGTTCGACCCGGACACGGGAACGACCGCGGCGTGGGAGGGCGCCGGTCGCGGCGCTGTGGTCGCGGTCGGAGTGGGCGAGGCCGTGGGCGTCGCGGTCGGCGTGGGGGTGGGGGTCGCCGTCGGAGCCACGGTCGGGGTCGCCGTCGGCGTGGTCGTCGGCGTGACCGTCGGAGCCACGGTGGGCGCGATCGTCGGAGTCACCGTCGGCACGACGGTGGGAGTCACCGTCGGGGTGACGGTGGGAGTCACGGTCGGCGTGACAGTGGGTGTGACCGTCGGCGTCACGGTCGGCGTGACGGTGGGGGTCACGGTCGGCGTGACGGTGGGGGTCACCGTCGGGGTCACGGTCGGAGTGATGGTCGGGGTCACCGTCGGCGTGACCGTGGGCGTCACGGTCGGCGTGACCGTGGGGGTCACGGTCGGCGTGACTGTCGGCGTGACCGTCGGCGTCACGGCGGGCGTGACCGTCGGGGTCACGGTCGGCGTCACGGTCGGCGTGACCGTCGGGGTCACGGTCGGCGTCACGGTCGGCGTGACCGTCGGGGTCACGGTCGGCGTCACGGTCGGCGTCACCGTCGGGGTCACGGTCGGCGTCACGGTCGGCGTGATGGTCGGCGTAGCCGTCGGCGACGGTCCGCCGTCGGAGGGCTCGCAGCCCGGCTCGGTGAAGTCGTTGGAGTCGAGCGTGACCGCTCCCGTGCGGGCCAGTGCGCGGCCCTCGACGGAGACGCCCGTCGTCACCGTGATCGAGGCCGAGGCGAGCACGGAGCCCACGAAGTCCGAGTCGGTGCCGAGCGTCGCGGAGCTGCCGATCTGCCAGTAGACGTTGCAGGCCTGCGCTCCGTTGATCAGGGCCACCGTGCTCGACGAGGCCGTCGTCAGCGTCGACGCGGCGCGGATCACGAAGACCGCCTCGTTGACGCCCTCGGCGTCGAGCGTGAGCGTCCCCGTCACTCCGACCGGTCCGGCCGCGGTGTAGACCCCGGGCTTCAGCGTGCTGCCGCCGATCTCGGCGCCGATCTGCGCGGTCGTCGCCTGCGAGGCGAGCTGTCCGTAGGCCTTGCCCACGTCGGCCTGGGCCTGAGCCGCCTCCGCGTCTCCGCGGTGGATCACTCCGTCCGTCCGTCCGGGCGGGAACCCGGTGACGGCGGTCAGCGGGCTGACCCCGACGCTCTGGTCCAGGACGCTCGACCCCGTGTTCGTCACGGTCGACGCGGCCAGGACCGAGTAGTCCTCCGCCGTGCCGAGGTCCGGAGCCGTGGCCGCCTGCGCCGAGACGCCGGCGAAGAGCGCGGCGCCGACGACGGCGAGGACGACACCCGTCCCGATCGCCCCTCTTCTGCGGTTCTGCCGATGACGGCGGAGCGAGGTGCGAGAGGACACGTGCGGCACGAGGCCAGCGATCTGCCCGCGTCAGCGTGAGCTCAACAACCCGAGGTGGGAGGCTCGAACCGTAGGTCGCGCTCCTCGCCCGCGTCTATGCCGCGACCCTGACGGGGGGCAGGATCCGCCGACGACGTCCCCCGACCCGGGACATCCTCGCCACCGGAGTCCTCGCGCCGGTGACGGCGGACCCGGCCGGCGGAGCGGATCAGCGGTGACGCCCGCGGCACCCGAACCGGTCGGAGTGCCGCGCGGCTGCCCGGGAGCCCTCAGCCGAGAGCCGCCACCCGCTCGATCACGCCCTCGCCCAGCCGGGCGACGTACCCCTCCGGATCCGCCCCGGCCGGGGCCAGCTGCACGTGGTCGATCCCCAGCGCCGCGTACTCCTCCATCGCGCGGACGAAGCCGTCGGGGTCGCCGATCGGATCGCCGCCCCCGGTGATGGTCTTCGTGATCGTCGCGTAGTCGCGCCCGAGGTCGTCGCAGTGCCGCTTCAGCACGTCGAGCTTGTGCGCCACGTCGTCCGCGCCGGTGCCGAACAGGTTGCAGGCGTCGCCGTACTGCGCGACCAGCCGCAGCGTCTTCCTCTCGCCGCCGCCGCCGATGAGGATGGGCGGGCCGGGCTGCTGGATCGGCGCCGGGTGGTTCAGCGTCTCGGCGAGCCGGTAGTGCGTCCCCTCGAACGGCCCGTCGTCGTCGCTCCACATCTGACGGCAGATCCGCAGCGTCTCCTCCAGCCGCTCGAACCGCTCCTTCAGCGGCGGGTACGGCACGCCGAGCCCGAGGTGCTCGCGCTCGTACCAGGCGGCCCCGATGCCGAGCATCGCGCGTCCGGCGGAGAGCACGTCGAGGGTGGTGACGATCTTCGCGAGCAGTCCCGGATGGCGGTACGTCACGCCGGTGACGAGGAGACCCAGCCGCATCCGCTCCGTCCGGCCGGCGACGAAGCCGAGCGAGGTGTAGCCCTCGAGCATCGGATCCTCGCTCGTCGCGAAGTGCTCCATCTGGAAGTAGTGGTCCATCAGCGTGAACCAGGCGCAGCCGACGTCCTCGGCCGTCTGCGCGGTCGCTCCGAGGATCGGCGCGATCTGCGCGCTCCCCCCAGGCAGAGTGAAGTTCATGAAGTGAATGCCGAGCTGCACGCGCGTCTCCTGTCGTCCCGGGATGTCCAGGAGCCAGTGTGCGCCGAGCCACCACTCAACACGCCGACGCGCCCGCCTCTGAGCGGCGTCTCATCCGTTCCGCGGCGTCTCGGCCGATCGCACCCGCCGAGGCGCGGCCGCGCTCACTCGCAGACGCGGAAGCGGTTCCGGTCGAACCCGACGACGTCGCCGACGACGAGCTGGCGCCCGCGGCGCAGATCCACTTCGCCATTGACGGTCACCATCCCCTCGGCGACCGCCTCCTTGGCCTCGCCGCCCGAGAGGATCCCCGCGAACTTGAGGAACTGGCCCAGGCGGATCGACCCGCCGCCCAGCGGGACGTCGACGGGCTCGGGGACGGCAGCGGCGCCCTTCACGTCTGTGAACGCGCCCGCGAAATATCGCCGCAGGCCCCCTGGATCAGCGGGTTTCCCACGTAAGTGTCGCCGCAGTTTCCAGCACAACGTGTCGCTCCGAACATGCCCGCGTGATTCCGCGGATCTGAGGCCTCGATGGGGTCATTCGGTGGCCCCTCGCCGCGCAGGAAGTGCCCGGCGGCCATACGAGGTCGGGTTGGCACAGACTTCGGGTTCAGTCTCCACGAAGCCTTCCTCGGCGTCGCGGTCGGCGTCGGAGCTGCCGCCCTGCGCGGCCTGCTCGAACGGGCTGGCTGCCGGAAAAGCCGCAACAAGCGAGGCGTCAGGGCGATGTCGGTGCGGCTGTTTCGCATGCATGCCTGCGGGCGAAGCACTAGAGGGCGTTCTTCGTGGTCGCCAGGTACTCCGGCGTGGCGAGCGCTTGCATGGAGAACCAATGTGTCGCCTCGAGGCTCGCCTCCAGGTGTCGCCAACCGTTCGAGACGAACGAGCTCGTCTGCGCGCCGGTGAACATATAGACGACGGCTCGAGCGGCAGTCGGGATATCGACCTCGGCGCGAAGATTGCCTTCAGCTCGTGCCTGTTCGAGAAACAACGCTATCGCGTCGAGCCAGACTGGATCCGGCAACTTCGCAACGCCGGGGAATTCAGATGAGGCGTGTGCGACGAGACGCAGGCCTGCTTGCGCCGTTGGATCGTGCTGCACTGCTCTCGCGAGGGACCGGGACAGCGTGAGCAGTGAAGCGAGGCCGTCGTCGCCCGACTCCAGAATCGAATCCCGGAGGAGGATGAAGCCCTGGTCCTGGCGGCGGATGATCTCCTCCGCCACCTCGATCTTGCCCCTGCGGAAATGAAAGTAGAAACCACCCTGCGTGACGGATGCGGCTTCTAGGATATCGGCGACGCGAGCGGTCGAGTAGTGCAGGCGCGCAAACACCTTCGCCCCACCGAGAACAATCGCCTCTCGTGTGGCGATCCCGCGTTCCTGTTGTGCCACGCGCACCTCCGACTGATCCCAAAGCCACTCTATCGGCCCATGGTTCAGCGTCTCTGCCGTCTGGTCCCCGTTCGGGAGGGTTCACGCTGAGTAGCCGAACGCCGCGCTGGCGCTCGCACCGTGCTCGGATGTCGAGACCAACCTCACGTCGCGGAGGGTTCGGCCGCCGATGACGACCTCGGCGTTCCTGCGCACGGACGTGCGAGCGGAGAATCGAGCCTGGCCGCCGGACGGAGCGGGCGTCCGAGAGACGGAGGCGCGCCTGAGCCAGAGGTTCGGTACAGCGGAGCGGCTGGTGTCATTGACGGCGTCGATGAGGACTTGCGCCAACTGACCGAACATGACGAGTTCATCGACGGCGTCAAGGCGGGGCGGGGCGGCTGAGTACCCTGCCTGGGATGATGTGACGGAATGGGACGTCTCGAGGTGTCCATCGACGAGGTCCACGCGATCGACGTGGGACGACATCTGGATCGAGTCGCCTGCTGCCGCATGGGTGAGGCCGGGTGCCGCCTCGGCTGCGCCCGGTCGGGCTCGGCTCGGGGCGCACTCCAAGTCGACGTTCAGTCCGCCGATACGAGCCCGCAATGACTTGGTGCTGACGAGCGGTCCGCCGTGATCGGTCGTGATGCCGATGGGGACAGAGCCCACATCAGTCGTCGCCACACGTCCGGCGACGACTGAGAACCCTGTGACATCGAACGGCCCTTCCCACCAAGCGCCGCGATTCGTGTTCTCACACAGGCTGATGGTCTTCAGCGCCAGGCTGATCGCATCGATAGAACTGAGATGCACCTCGCGGGGATCTCCTGCCGCGTCCAGCGACCAGCGGGGCGGATAGATCGCCTGCTTAACAGCCGAAAGTCGGATCCTGTCACCGTCGACGTGTTCGGCCACCTGGCTGACGGTATGCCTGATGTGTCGATGACCCGAACCGAAGTATCGGCCGGACTCCTTGCCGAGTATCTCCTTTAAAGGCCGCCCATCAAAGTGGTGCATCTCGTCCCTTCGGATCTTCTGATCGGTCTGGTGATATGTGCACGCCTGGAAGGTGTCTCGCCGGATTCGATCCCAGGATCTCGAGCGGCGTCATGCACCCGGACCGTGCCTCGGCTGCGAGGGCTGCCGGTACTACCAGGCAGATCGCAGCCGCAAAGGCTGTTCCAGACCCAGCAGTCAGAACGAACGATGCACGATCGCCGGCGCTGCCTTCCACGGTGACTCGGAGACGAGGCTTGATGATGGTGCTCGCGGTCGACGTGAGCATCCGAGGCCGCGTTCGCCGATGTGATGGAAGCCTGAGAGGGCGAACTCGGTGCAGCGAAGACAGCACTCGCAGGAGCGGGAGTAGCAGGAGGAGCTGGCCGCGAGGCAACCCGAGCTCGGCGAACACCTGGATGTCGGTCGCCGCCGTCGTCCTCCGCAGAGCGAACAGGTCGCCGGTGTGCAGTGTCAGGTGAGAGCTCGTCTCAGAGGTCTCACCTGCTCTTCCACCTCTCAGCCTGACCAGCGTCCCGGACCGGAAGCGCCAGCTTCCTGAAGCGAGAACTGCCTGCGACGAAGCTGTGACGCCTGGTGACTTCGAAGTCCTGCCACTCGCGAGGCTCGTCAGGCTGACCTTCTGCGGCTGGTCTATCGTTCGGAGCGCATGCTCGGCGAGCACTTCGGCCAGATACGTGCCGAACCCCGCGCCGGGTACCACGGCGATGCCGCATTCTCGCCAGTGGGCATCCCGTTTCCACGCGTACTCGTGTGTGCGGCCCTCATTCGACAGGTCAGCGTAGGAGACGCAACCTTCCGCGCTGGCCTCCATGAGCGGCTGCGCGGTGGAGGACTATGGTCCGGCTGCGTTGATCACCCCGCTGACGCCGTCGACGTGTTGCGTCAGGGAGCTCGCACGCTGCCGGAGGTCGAGCTGCATCCTCGCGACGCCGTACCGGTCAGCCAGCATGTCGAGACTCGCGCCGTCGCGCCCGGCGAGGAGGAACGGCATGCCCCGGCGCCTTGCCTGCATCGCGAGTTCCGCTGCAACCGAGCCCGTGCCGTAGATCAGCCAAGGTGTCACCGGATCGACAGGGATGGTGCTCTCCCGGAGTGCATCGTGCTGGACGCTAGGGGAGGGGCGCTGCTCGCCGGTCGTCGTCGACGCCCGGCGGGGGGACCTGGCGTGCCGCGCGCACGGCGATCGCGCTTCCGAGCAGCACGAAGATCAGAAACGCCGACAGGCCTGCGAGCACGAACGCGTTCGAGTGCGTGGGGTCGACCACGAGGCTGAGCGAGCCCCCCGTGACTGCCAAGAATGCGCCGATCCACACGCAGGGTCGGGCTGCCTGATGGCCCCGCTGCCAGGCTTCATCGGAAGCCATGACCGAGGCTGCTCTGATCCCGACCAGGTTGTTCGGGCCGAGTCGCCCTCGGGCGGCGCATTCGACGGCTGCGACGACGGCAGCAGCAGCGAACACGAGGACGAGCACTCCGAAGACCATGAACCAAACATACATGCACGGTTGTATATCGTCGTTCGCGCCGTCGGTCGTCGCGCCAATTTTCGCGCCTAGAAACAAAGCACCGTACATGTTTGGTTTGCATGTCGCAGATCCTCCGGTCACCCGAGATCGCGTCTTCTTCGCCGTTTGTAGAACGCGGGTTGGTGACACTCTCGGAGAAGATCGGAAGCTCGCCGGGCGTCGTGGCGGTCACGCTGGTTGCCGTGGGGAGCGACGGTGCCGTCTATTCCGTGGTTGCCCTGGGCGTATCCGAACAACCCGGTGATCCACTGGAGCTCTATCGATCGAAGTTCATCGATGTTGCCAGGAGCGCCCTTGACCTATTGATCGAGTGACGCGACATCTCGGATTCTCGACAACCGGTTCGGATCCGTTCAGAGCACGGCGCGGCTGGCGTTCACCTGCTGTTCCGGTGAGGCGGCGTGTCCGATGATGGCATTCCCGCTGAGGAGCGCCGACAATTTCGATGCAAGGAGAGCGCTTCGGCAATTGGCTCACCGGCAAGTGTGGGGAGTGGCCGAGATCGATCCGACGCCGATTGTATTCGGACGCGATCGGAAGCAGTCTGCCGTCATCGATGCTATTGCACGGAACGCTGAACAGTACGGTTCCAGCCGCAGTTCGGTCTTGCCTCGGTGCCCTTACATGCACCTCGCACTGAGTAGGTCAAATTGGGAAGATCATGACCGGGATTCGCCCCTGTCGGTAGCACACGTCAGACCGCCGGGATGTCGGCGAAGCGCGAGAAGTGGCCGTGGAAGCCCACGGTCACCGTGCGGGTCGGGCCGTTGCGGTGCTTGGCGACGATGAGGTCGGCCTCGCCCGCGCGCGGGTTGTCCTTCTCGTAGGCGCTCTCGCGGTGCAGGAGGATCACCATGTCGGCGTCCTGCTCGATCGAGCCGGACTCGCGGAGGTCCGAGATGGCGGGGAGCTTGTCGGCGCGCTGCTCGGGGCCTCGGTTCAGCTGCGAGAGCGCGATGACCGGCACCTGCAGCTCCTTCGCGAGGAGCTTGAGGGCACGCGAGAACTCCGAGACCTCCTGCTGGCGGCTCTCGACCTTCTTGCCGGAGGTCATCAGCTGCAGGTAGTCGATGACGACCATCTTGAGCCCGACCCGCTGCTTGAGCCGGCGGCACTTCGCCCGGATCTCGACGAGGGTCATGTTGGGCGAGTCGTCGATGTAGAGCGGCGCGTCGTTGATCCGGCCGCGGGTGGAGGCGATGGTCGTCCAGTCGCGCTGGTCGACCGTGCCCTTCCGCATGTGCTGCAGCGGCACGGACGCCTCGGCCGAGAGGAGGCGCATCGCGATCTCGCTGCGCCCCATCTCGAGGGAGAAGAAGATCGTGGCCATGTTGTGCTTGATCGCGGCGGCACGGGCGAAGTCGAGCGCCAGCGTCGACTTTCCGAGCGCGGGGCGCGCGGCGACGATGATCATCTGCCCGGCGTGGAAGCCGTTGGTCAGGTCGTCGAGGTCGGCGAAGCCGGTGGGGACGCCGGTGAAGCTGCCGTCCTTGTGAGCGGCCGCCTCGATCTCGTCGATCGCGACGGTCACCGCGTCGGTCAGCGGGACGTAGTCCTCCGCCGTCTCGGAGCCGGTGACGTTGTAGATCTCGGCCTGCGCCGTGTTGACCAGGTCGAGCACCTCGCCCTCGCCCTGGTAGCCCATCTGCGCGATGCGGGTGCCCGCCTCGACGAGGCGGCGCAGCAGAGCGCGCTCGGCGACGATGGAGGCGTAGTACCCGGCGTTGGCCGCGGTGGGGACCATCGAGGTGAGCGTGTGCAGGTAGTCGGCGCCGCCGGCCCGCTGCAGCTCGCCCTGCTTCGTGAGCTCGTCGGTGACCGCGATGACGTCGGTCGGCTCGCCGTGCGAGTAGAGGGCGAGGATCGCGTCGAAGACGATCTCGTGCTTGGGGATGTAGAAGTCGGTGCCCTTGACGCTCTCGACGACATCGGCGACCGCGTCCTTCGAGAGCAGCATGCCGCCCAGCGCCGACTGCTCGGCGAGGAGGTCGTGCGGAGGGGTCCGCTCGTTCCCGCGCGACTCGCCGCGGTCACCGCGACCGTCCCGTCCGTCCGAGCCGGGTACCGCCAGGTGCGCGATCGTCATGCCTTCGCCTCCTCCTGTCGGGTGCTGCGCGTCCGGTCGAGCCGGTGCCGGGATCCGGTCTACCAGCGACCTCCGACAGCGGCGCACGGGCGCCTGCCCGCACCCCTCGCGGGGCGCTGCGCCACCCTACGGACCGCCGCCCGCGGCACGCAAACCGCCCTGTGGAGAGAGCTGTGCAGAACCGAGGGGAAACGCCGGGCCCACTGTGGGCAACGTGTGGACAACCCTGTGGGATCGGCGGCCCTCAGCAAGTTTTTTCCGGCTCTTGACCAGGCATTTCCTGCTTTCCACAGGTGTGTGGGGAAAAGAGTCTCAAGACCACAGTGAAGGTTGGTCCCGCCGGAGGGTGTATGTGGATGGAGCTGTGGAGAACGGGAACGACGAAGGGCGGTGCGAGGGGACTCGGAAGTCCCGTCGCACCGCCCTCCGCGGCGTTCTCGCGGCCTTACTTGGCCGCGACCACCTGCAGCTTCACAGTGGCCTGGATGTCGTCGCGCAGACGCACCACGGCCTCGTGCTCGCCGACGTGCTTGATCGCGTTCGAGATGACGATCTTGCGCTTGTCGAGCTCGCCGAATCCTGCCGCCGCCACCGCGTTCGCGATGTCGGAGGTCTTCACCGAGCCGAACAGGCGGCCGTCCTTGCCGGCCTTGACCGTCAGCTTCACGCGGTTGGCCTCGAGGACCTGCTTGGTGTGCTGGGCCTCTTCGATGGTCTTGTGCTCACGAGCGGCTCGCGCCGACTTGATCTGCTCGACCTGCTTCTCGCCACCGCGGGTCCACGCGACGCCGAAGCCCTGCGGGATGAGGTAGTTGCGGGCGAACCCGTTCTTCACGTCGACGACGTCGCCGGCCGAGCCGAGTCCGTCGACCTCGTGGGTCAGGATGACCTTGGACATACCGTTACCTACCTTCCGCTGCCGGCGTAGGGCAGGAGCGCCATCTCGCGGGCGTTCTTGACGGCACGGGCGATGAGGCGCTGCTCCTGAACGGAGACGCCGGTGATACGACGGGCGCGGATCTTCCCGCGCTCCGAGATGAACTTGCGGAGGGTCGCGACGTCCTTGTAGTCGATGACACCCACGCGGACCGACTTCGCGGGGGCCGCGTTCTTCGCGCCCTTGCCGCGGATCGGCTTGCGGCGGTCGCCGCTGCTCTTTCCAGCCATAGTGGTTTCCTTAGATTCTGGTTCGCCCCTGCCCCGCCGCGAGCGATCGCGGTGCGGGGGAGGCGTGATTCAGGTGAGGAGAGCGTCCGAGCCGAGGCTCAGAACGGCGTCTCGTCGTTGTAGCTGCCCGGCGTGCTCCACACGTCGCCACCGGCGGGAGCGCTCGGCGCCCACGGCTCCTCGGCCTGACCGCCACGGTTGCCGCCGGCGTTGCCGGAGCCCCCCTGACCGCCGCCGCCGAAGCCGCCCTGGCCGCCGCCGATCTGACCGCCGTTGCCCTGGCCGCCACCGGCCTGGCCGCGTCCGCCTCCACCGGAGGCGCGCGTGACCTGCGCGGTCGCGTAGCGCAGCGAGGGCCCGATCTCGTCGATCTCGAGCTCGATGCTGGTGCGCTTCTCGCCTTCCTTCGTCTCGTAGGAGCGCTGCTTCAGGCGGCCGGTCGCGATGACGCGGCTGCCCTTGGTCAGCGTTCCTGCGACGTTCTCGGCGAACTCGCGCCAGACGGAGGCGCGGAGGAACAGCGCTTCGCCGTCCTTCCAGTCGTTCGCCTGACGGTCGAAGGTGCGCGGCGTGGAGGCGATGGTGAAGTTCGCGACCGCGAGCCCGCCCTGCGTGTAGCGCAGCTCGGGGTCGGCGGTGAGGTTCCCCACCACGGTGATGATCGTCTCGCCGGCCATGAGCGCTACGCCTTGGGAGCGGCCGAGGCCTTGGCAGCCTTGCGGGCGGCCTTCTCGTCGGCGAGCTTCGCGGCGGCCGCGACCTGGGCGATGCCCTCTTCGGCCCGCAGCACCTTGGTGCGCATGACGGCCTCGGACAGCTTCAGCTGACGGTCGAGCTCGTTCGCTGCGGCGGAGGTCGACGTGAAGTCGACGACGGCGTAGATGCCCTCGGACTTCTTGTTGATCTCGTACGCCAGACGACGGCGGCCCCAGACGTCGACCTTGTCGATGGATCCACCATCGGTGCGGATGACGTTGAGGAACTTGTCGAGACTCGGAGCGACGGTGCGCTCATCGATCTCGGGGTCCAGGATGACCATGATCTCGTACTGATGCGTCACTAACCCACCTCCTTCGGACTGAACGGCCACGGTATTTCCGTGACAGGAGGGTATGTAGCATCTGCCCACTCCCGCGGACGCGAGTGCGTCTGGTCGTGGACAACCTGTACAGACTACAACAGGACCGCCGCGACGCGCCGGACGGATCCGCTCGAGGCGCACCATCCCGGGCGCAGGGCGGGGCGAGCACGGGGCCCGGCTCAGCGCCTCAGCGCGACGCCCACCATTCGCGGAGCCGCTGCGTCGCGACCTCCTCGCCGAGCGGACCCTCCTCGAGCCGCAGCTCCAGCAGGAACCGGTACGCCTGCCCGACCTCGGGGCCCGGGGCGAGGCCGAGGATCTCCATGATCCGCGTGCCGTCGAGGTCGGGGCGCTTGGAGGCGAGCTCCTCCTTCTCGGCGAGCTCGGCTATGCGCGCCTCGAGGTCGTCGTAGGCGTGCGCGAGCCGGTCGGCCTTGCGGCGGTTGCGCGTGGTCACGTCGGCGCGGGTGAGGATGTGCAGACGCTCGAGCAGCGGCCCCGCGTCGGTCACGTAGCGGCGCACCGCGGAGTCGGTCCACGCGCCGTCCGTGTACCCGAAGAAGCGCAGGTGCAGCTCGATGAGGCGGGCCACGTCCTTCGTCGTCTGGTTGTCGAACTTCAGGGCGCGCATCCGCTTGATCGCGAGCTTGGAGCCGACCAGGTCGTGGTGGTGGAAGCTCACCGCTCCGGCCGGCTCGAGCCGCCGCGTGGCCGGCTTGCCGATGTCGTGCAGGAGGGCGGCGAGCCGCAGCACGACGTCGGGCGCGGCTCCAGGGTGCCGCGACTCCTCCAGCGCGATCGCCTGCTCCAGCACGGTGAGGCTGTGGGTGTAGACGTCCTTGTGGTGGTGGTGCTCGTCCTGCTCCAGGCGCAGCGCGGGCAGCTCCGGGAGGAAGCGACCGGCCAGACCGGTGTCGACCAGCAGCTCCAGGCCGGCGCGGGGCGAGGCGGTCGCGAGGAGCTTCCGCAGCTCCTCCTGCACGCGCTCCGCCGAGACGTCGTCGATCCGGCCGGCGAGCTCGGCCATGGCCCACTCGACCTCGTCGGTGGTGCGGAAGCCGAGCTGTGAGGTGAAGCGCGCGCCGCGGAGCATCCGGAGCGGATCGTCGCCGAAGGAGAGGTCGGCGGGGGAGGGGGTGCGCAGCCGGCCGGCGAGCAGGTCCTCCACTCCTCCCGAGGGATCGACGAGGACGACCTCCGGGAGCCGCAGCGCCATCGCGTTGACCGTGAAGTCGCGCCGCACCAGGTCGCCCTCGAGCGAGTCGCCGAACTCGACCTCGGGCTTGCGGCTCACCCCGTCGTAGCTGTCGCTGCGGTAGGTCGTGATCTCGACCGTCTCGCCGGCCACGCGAGCGCCGATCGTGCCGAAGGCCCGGCCGATGTCCCAGTGCGCCTCGGCGATCGGAGCGACGATCCGCACGATGTCGTCGGGGCGCGCGGAGGTGGTGAAGTCGAGGTCGTGCACGCCGTGGCCGAGGAAGGCGTCGCGGACCGGGCCGCCGACCAGCGCGAGCTCGTGGCCCTGGGCTGCGAACGCCTCCGCCAGCCGCGCCACCGTGGGCGTCCCCGCGAGCGCGCGGAGGGTCACGAGAGCGGTCTGGACGCTGTGCATTCGCACGATCCTAGTGGCGGGGGGTGTCCCGTCAGCGGGTGACCGTGCCAGGGGGTTACAGGGGGATCCGCGTGCACAGCGGACGCACCGCCTGCCCCGAGGAGGGCTGCCCGTAGAATCACCCGCATGGAGGCCGAGTGAGTCCGATGCATCGGCGCGACCCCTCCCTCCGCTCCCGCCGCTCGCGGGCGGCCCTCCTCCTGCTTCGCTCGGCAGGTGCCGCCGCCCTCGCGCTCGGCCTGACCGGCGTGGCCTCCCCCGCCCTCGCGGCCCCGGTCGCCGCCGCGACGGCGACCTCGACGCCCGCTCCCGGCACCGTCACCACGACCGCGGGGGCCGGCAGCGACGGCGTCCTGCGGCCCGGCCAGGACCTCGAGCTCTCGATCGCCGTGCGCAACGGCACCACCGAGGCGATCGACAGCGCCGACGTGACGGTCGCCCTCTCCTACGCCACCCTCGACACCCGCGCGGAGCTGCACGACTGGCTCGACGCCGAGGCCGACAACGACACCGACCCGGTCCGTGCGACCGCCCAGCTGCGCCTGCTGCCCTCCAGCACCGCCGAGGCCGGCCTCACCGTGCCGGTCGACCAGATCCCCTTCTCCAACGACCGGACCGCACTCGGCACCCACGCCGTCCTCGTCACGGTCACCGGTCCGGGTGGTGTCGTCTCGACCGCCCGCACGGCCGTCGAGCTGACCGACGACGCGGCGGTCCCGGAGAGAGAGACCGGGGTCAGCGTCCTCGTCCCGCTCACCGTCCCGGACACGGCCGACGGCCTGCTCTCGGCCGAGGCCCTCGCCGACTACACCGACGGCACGGGGACCCTCACCCAACAGCTCGACGCGGTCGCGGGGAAGGGCGTCACGATCGGGGTCGACCCGCGCATCCTCGCCTCGATCCGGATCCTCGGCAGCGCCGCTCCGGAGTCGGCCCTCGACTGGCTCGACCGGCTGCAGTCCGTGCCGAACGAGCGCTTCGCACTGCCGTACGCCGACGCCGACGTCTCGGCCCAGGCTCAGGCCGGGCTCTCCGCGCTCCTCTCTCCCACCTCCTTCGAGTACGCGATCGACGACACCCGCTTCGCCGCGGTCCCCGGCACCGCCAGCCCGGCGCCCACGGTCGCCGTCGACTCCGACCAGCCGGCCGAGGACCTGCCGGCGCGTCCGAGCACCGAGTCGCTGCTCGCCTCCGACTGGAGCACCTCCCTCGGCAGCGTCGCCTGGCCCGACGAGGGCACCCTCCGCGGGTCGGACCTCGACGTCTACGCGGCCAGCGGCATGAACCGCACGGTCGTCCCCTCCTCCGGTCTCCTGCTGCCGGAGGAGGTGACCACGACCTCGCGCGCCACCGTCGGCGACTCGGACCTGGTCGTGGCCGACTCGCGCCTCACCGAGGCGTTCGACGCGGCCGCAACTGCCACCGACGACACCGAGTGGCGCGCCCGCATGTCCGAGATCGCCACCGATCTCGCCGAGGTGCAGGAGGAGGGGACCGCGCCGGACGTCGTGCTCACCCTCGGCCGCGGCTCCGCGATCGGCGCCGCGCGCCTCTCCGAGACCCTCGACGCGATCGAGTCGCTGCCCTGGGCCCGCGGAGTCGCCCTCTCCACCGCCCTCGCCGTCCCCGCGACCGAGGGCGCCAGCGTCGTCGACTCGCCGGAGTCGGAGTCGCGCCTCGACCGGGTGCGCGACCTGCTCGACGCCGGCTCCGAGGTCGAGGCGTTCTCCTCCGTGCTGCAGGAGCCGGAGCTGCTGTCGGGCAAGAGCCGCAACGACGTGCTGGCGCTGCTCTCGGTGACCTGGCGCGGAGACAGCAGCGGCTGGGGCGACGCCGTCGGCGCGGCCATGACCGAGGCCGACCGGACGCTCTCGCTGGTGTCGATCGACGCGACCGGCAGCATCCTGCAGGTCTCCCGCGACTCGAGCATCCCCGTGTACGTCCGCAACGAGCTCCCCTGGCCGATCGCCGTCCGCATCCAGGCCTCGACCTCGAACGCCGTCCTCGACATCGACGAGGAGGCGATCGAGACCACCGAGATCGACGCCCGCTCGCAGGGCCGCGTCCTCATCCCCGTGAAGGCCCGGGTCGGCAACGGAGAGACGAGCCTCGGCCTGCAGTTGACCTCGGCGCAGGGCGTCCCCATCGGCACCCCCACGGGCATGACGACCAGCGTCCGCGCCGACTGGGAGACCGTCGGCACCCTGGTCATCGGGATCGCGCTCGTCGTCGTCTTCGGAGCCGGCATCCTCCGCAACATCCGCCGTCGCCGTCGAGGCGACACCCCTGAGGACGAGGAGGACCCGAACGCCGTGCTCGAGGTCCAGCCCGACCTCGACGACCAGCGATCGGACCCGCGTGGCTAGCTTCTCCCTCGGACGCGCGAGCGCCGTCCTCGCCTCCGGCACGATGGTCTCGCGGATCCTCGGCTTCGTCATGTCGATCGTCATGGCGAACACGATCGGAGCCGCGGTCGCGCCGGGCGCGGACGCCTTCACGACGGCGAACCTGCTGCCCAACACGATCTACTCGATCATCGCGGGCGGCGCTCTGAACGCCGTCCTCGTCCCGCAGATCGTGCGGGCGGGCCTCGACGCCGACGGCGGCCGCGGCTACATCAACCGCCTGCTGACCCTGGCGCTCGGCCTGCTCCTGGTGACCACGATCGCCGCCACGGTCCTCGCTCCCCTGCTCGTGCGCCTCTACGCGCCCGGCTACGGACCGGAGCAGTACCAGCTGGCCGTCGCCTTCGCGTTCTGGTGCCTGCCGCAGGTCTTCTTCTACGGCCTCTTCACCATCCTCGGCGAGGTGCTCAACGCCCGCGGCTCGTTCGGCCCCTTCACCTGGGCGCCCGTGCTGAACAACGTCGTGGTGATCGCTGGGCTCGTCGCCTTCATGGTGCTGTTCGGCGCCGATCCGGAGGGGAACCGTCCGGTCGACTCGTGGTCCCCGGCGATGGTCACCCTCCTCGGCGGGAGCGCGACACTGGGCATCGTCGTCCAGTCGCTGTTCCTGATGCTCTTCTGGCGGAGGGTCGGCCTCAGCTACCGCCCCGACTTCCGCTTCCGGGGCGTCGGCCTCGGCACGGCCGGGCGGATGTCGCTGTGGTCGTTCGCCACGGTGCTGCTGACCATCGTCGCCGGCATCGTCGAGAGCCAGGTCTCCTCCACCGCGTCCGGCGAGGGGCCCTCGGCCGCGGCGCTGCAGAAGGCGTGGCTGATCTTCATGCTGCCCCACTCGGTCATCGCGATCTCGATCGCCATGGCCTACTTCACCAAGATGAGCGGCCACACCGCACGGGGGGAGATGAAGGAGTTCCGCTCGGACGTCTCCACCTCGCTCCGCCTGGTGCTGATGATGCTCGTCTTCGCCGCCGCCGCGATCGTCGTGGTCGCAGTGCCGTTCGGCTCCGTCTTCACCGACTCGTTCGCGGACGCGCAGGCCATCGGAGCGATCGCCGTGGCCTACGTGATCGCCCTGCCGCTGTTCTCCTCGATCGCCATCATGCAGCGCGCGTTCTACGCCCTGAGCGACGGAGCGCGGCCGTTCCTGTTCACCCTGGTGCAGGTCGTCGTGGCGGTCGCCGGGTACCTGATCGTGCTCCGGCTCCCCGCCGACCGCACCGCTGTCGGCATCGCCGCTGCGACCTCGCTCGGCATCTGCGTGCAGGCCCTCGTGGCGGCCCTCCTCCTGCGCCGCCGGCTCGGCGGCCGCGGAGGCAGGCGGATCCTCGTCAGGCTCGCGCAGTTCGTCCTCGCCGCGGTGCCCTCCGCCGCCGCCGGCTACGGCGTCCTGGTCGCCCTCGGCGGCACGCGCGCGGGCGGTTTCGCCGTCTCGAACTACGTGGAGCCGCTGCTCTCGATGGCCGCGATCGGCACCGTGATGGCGCTCGTCTACTTCGCGGTCCTCTGGTTCCTCCGGGTGCCGGAGCTGCGCGCCGTCCTCGCTCCGGTGCTCCGCCGACTGGGCCGCTGATGCTGCTCCGGTAAAAGCCTGGACAGAGGCTTTTTCTGGTTCTGCTGAGTCGACCGGACCGTAGCGCTGCCCACGCTCCCGGGCCCGCGGAATAGTGCCCGCCTAGGATGTGTTGTAGCCCACGGAGCCGCGGAACGATTCGAGCGACCGGCTCCGGGTGCTCGGCTCCCGCCCCACCCGTCACCGCTCGTACAGACCCCGAGGAGTTGCCGTGCGCGACATCGTCATCATCGGATCCGGCCCCGCCGGCTGGACCGCCGCCATCTACGCGGCGCGCGCCGAGCTGCACCCGGTGGTCGTGGCCTCGTCGGTCGAGATCGGCGGCGACCTGATGAACACGACGGACGTCGAGAACTTCCCCGGCTTCCCCGACGGCGTCCTCGGCCCCGAGCTGATGACCTCGATGCAGGCGCAGGCCGAGAAGTTCGGCGCCGAGACCTTCTACGACGACGTCACCTCCCTCGATCTCGAGGGCGAGGTCAAGACCGTCCACCTCGGCTCCGGCGAGAGCATCGAGGCGAAGACCGTCGTCGTCGCGACCGGATCCGCGTACCGCAAGCTGGGCCTCCACGACGAGGACCGCCTGTCGGGACATGGTGTCTCGTGGTGCGCCACCTGCGACGGATTCTTCTTCAAGGGCAAGACCATCGCCGTCGTCGGCGGGGGCGACTCCGCCATGGAGGAGGCGACCTTCCTCACCAAGCACGCCGCGAAGGTCTATGTGATCCACCGCAAGGACTCGCTCCGCGCCTCGAAGGTCATGCAGAAGCGCGCCTTCGACAACGACAGGATCGAGTTCATCTGGAACGCCGAGGTCACCGGCATCACCGGCGAGAACCACGTCGACGGCGTGAAGCTGCGCGACACGGTCGACGGCACCGAGTCCCACCTCGACCTCGACGGCCTGTTCATCGCGATCGGCAACGACCCGCGCACGCACGTCGTGCACGGCAAGCTCGACCTCACCACCGAGGGCACCATCTCGGTGGTCGGCCGCTCCTCCCAGACCTCCGTTCCCGGCGTCTTCGCCGCGGGCGACGTGATCGACCCGACCTACCGTCAGGCCGTCACCGCCGCGGCATCCGGAACGGTCGCCGCCCTCGACGCGGAGCACTACCTCGCTTCGCTCGCCGATGGCACCGCCCACACCGAAGGCTCACCCCGGGCCGAGCTCATCACCCGCTGACCGTCCGGTCATCGCACATCGGAGCCGGCAGCCCGCCGACTCGTGAAGGAGAGAACACCATGTCCACCGCGAAGAGCGTCACCGACGCATCGTTCCAGTCCGACGTCCTCGACTCCGAGAAGACCGTCCTGGTCGACTTCTGGGCCGAGTGGTGCGGCCCCTGCCGCATGGTCGCGCCGATCCTCGACCAGATCTCGGCCGAGCACGGCGACAAGATCGAGATCGTCAAGCTGAACGTCGACGAGAACCCGCAGACCGCCGCGAAGTACCAGATCACGTCGATCCCGGCGATGAAGGTGTACCAGAAGGGTGAGGTCGTGAAGACCGTCATCGGCGCCAAGCCGAAGCCGGCCCTCGAGGCCGACCTGGCCGCGTTCCTCTGAGTTCGCACTCCTGACCGCCCTGCGGTCTCCGAGAGCCCCTGTCACGTCGTGACGGGGGCTCTCCTCGTGCAGGGCTGTTTCACGTGAAACAGCCCTGCTTTGGCGCAGGCCACGATCCCTGCAGTGGCGCCCGACCGCCCCGCCGCAGCACAGGACCGGCCGGTACTGTGGATCCACCCGGCTCCGGCCGGAGAGACCCTGTCCACCGAGCGAAGCGGAACCATCGTGACCAACCGCGGCACCAACCTCGACCCCTGGTACAACTCCTACGCGGAGCGCACGGCCGGTCTGGCCGCCAGCGAGGTCCGAGCCCTGTTCGCCGTCGCGTCACGCCCCGAAGTGGTCTCGCTCGCCGGCGGCATGCCGTTCGTGTCCGCGCTCCCCCAGGACCTGGTGACCGGCGCCATCGACACCGTGATGCGGGAGCAGGGACCCGTCGCGCTGCAGTACGGGTCGGGGCAGGGCGTCCCCGTCCTGCGCGAGCAGATCCTCGACGTCATGGCTCTTGAGGGCATCTCCGCCAGCGCGGACGACATCGTGGTCACCACGGGCTCTCAGCACGCCCTGGAGCTCGTCTCAAAGCTGTTCCTGGACCCGGGGGATGTCGTCCTCTCCGAGGGCCCCAGCTACGTCACGGCGATGGTCATCTTCCGGTCGTACCAGGCCGACGTCGAGCACGTCCCCATGGACGAGCACGGGCTCATCCCCGCGGCCCTCCGCGAGCACATCGCCCGCGTGCGCGCCGCCGGGAAGACGATCAAGTTCCTGTACACGATCCCCACCTTCCACAACCCCGCAGGCGTGACCCTCAGCTGGGAGCGCCGCGTCGAGATCCTCGAGATCTGCAAGTCCGAGGGAATCCTCGTGCTCGAGGACAACCCCTACGGCCTCCTCTACTTCGAGGATGTCCCGCCGAAGGCGATGCGCTCGCTGGAGGAGGACGGGGTGATCTACCTCGGGACGTTCTCGAAGACGCTCGCTCCCGGCTTCCGGGTGGGCTGGGCTCTCGCTCCGCACGCGATCCGCGAGCGGCTGATCCTCGCCAACGAGGCGGCCGTCCTCAGTCCGTCGTCCTTCAGCCAGCTGGTCATCTCGAAGTACCTCGAGACGGCCGACTGGCGCGGACAGATCGACACCTTCCGCGGCGTCTATCGCGAGCGGAAGGAAGCGATGCTGAAGGGCCTGCAGACCCATCTGCCCGGCCTCAGCTGGACGAACCCGAACGGCGGCTTCTACGTCTGGGTCACGCTGCCCGAGGAGCTCGACTCCAAGGCGATGCTGCCGCGCGCAGTGAAGGAGCTCGTCGCGTACACGCCGGGCACTGCGTTCTACGGTAACGGAGACGGACGTCAGAACATCCGCCTCTCGTTCTGCTACCCGACGCCGGAGCGCATCGGTGACGGCATCCGCCGCCTCGCCACGGTCATCAACGGGGAGCTCGATCTGCTGTCGACCTTCGCGGGCACGGGCCGGCTGAGCAGCGCCGACGCGAGCAAGCGTGACGCCGTCCTGCCGCCGAACGTCTCCTGACACCGCTCCTTCGATAAGAAAGCCCTGGTCATGACCGATTTCTCTGTGCTCGACCGTACACTCGACATCGTCGTCATCAGCGGTGGCATCAGCCACGAGCGCGACGTCTCCTTGCGGTCGGGCCGTCGCGTGGCGGATCGTCTCTCCGCGATGGGCCACCGCGTCTCCCTGCACGAACCGGACGCCGGCCTCCTCTCGACGCTCCTGCAGAAGCGTCCGGACGTCGTCTGGCCCGCGGTGCACGGGGCGAGCGGTGAGGACGGTGCGCTCCTCGGGCTCCTCGAGGCGGCTGGCTTCGCCTACGTCGGCTCGCAGACGGACGCGGCGCGCCTGGCCTGGTTCAAGCCGACCGCGAAGACGCTCGTCGTTCGCGCGGGCTTCTCGACCCCGCGCTCCGTCACCCTCCCCCGCGAGACCTTCCGCGAGCTCGGAGCCGGCGGGATTCTGGAGCAGGTCGAGGCGCACCTGCCGGGCTCCCTCGTGGTGAAGCCCGCCCAGGGCGGTTCAGCCCAGGGCGTCAGCATCGTGACGGAGTCGTCGCAGCTCCCGCGAGCGATGGTCGAGGCGTACACCTACGGCGACGTCGTGCTCATCGAACAGCAGATCCAGGGAACCGAGGTCTCCGTCGGTGTTCTCGACCTCGGCGACGGACCTTTCGCACTGCCGCCCGTCGAGATCGCACCCGTCGCGGGCCAGTACACCTTCGAAGCGCGCTACAACGCGGGGGAGACGCACTTCTACACGCCGGCCCGGATCTCGCCGGAGATCACGGAGGAAGTGTCCCGCGTGGCCGTCGCGATCCACGAGCTGCTGGGGCTCCGCCATCTGTCGCGCCTCGACTTCATCATCGACGAGGCCGGACTCCCCTGGTTCTTCGACGCGAACGTCCTTCCCGGAATGACCGAGACCTCACTCGTTCCTCAGGCCATCGAGGCATCCGGCCGCTACCTCGGCGACGTCTACTCCACTCTCGCGAAGCTCGCCGCCTCCTGACCTTCACCGTTTCACGTGAAACGGTCCGCTGCGCGTACGCTCCTGATCACGTGGCTGCCGAGTTCTGAACGACTGCTCGAATCCATGCCAGACGAGTAATAGCGTCGCGTCCGATCAGGTCCCTCTATCGCCGCCTTCTCCCTACAATGCGGGTCGAGTAGCCACTCAATAACGGGTCCACGTCTTCATCAGCAGACCAGTAGTGCCAACTCGGGGAAGAACCCGAGGCCGCGTATCGACTCCCACCAACGTTAGACATCTGTCTCCGCGCCGGTCGATTATCCGCAGATCAGCGTGGTATATCCCGCCCCCGCCGCCACGTTTTCACCAGGCCCACGGGCATCCATCGCCACCTGGTCCTCGTCGTCATGCTGGTCGAGTAGACGCATTGCCGCGCATCGAGACCCGGCCACCCCCAGTGGGTACCTGGTGGGCGTTGCCTGGAGGGATGTATCCACGCCCACTGTCTGGCCATATCCGCAGACACACCGGTGAAGAGCAGTAGTGCGTCGAATCGAGGCTCACCACGATCGCCACCCGCGCATCTCTGGGGAGACAGAACATGGTCGATCGACGCTGATCGACTACAGGCACCCGTCGCCGTGCTGGTCGAGTAGCCACAACGCGACGTACTGAGACCCACGGCCCGAAGGGACCCCTTTAGCTTGGTTCTCCGACCTCAACTTCGCCTCGGGGGGTGGTGTCTCTATTCGGCTGGTCATGCGAGCAACCTCTTTCGAGCATTGCGGTCGAAGTCGGTCCCACGCCGATCCCCATGGGCGTCCAATGTTCTCGGCAGGGGCGTTTGACGTGAAACGCTTCCGCAGCCGTTGAGCAACTTCGATCCGAAATGTTGCGCCCGTTGGAGCGAGTCGAGCCGACGAGGGCCTCCTCTCCTACACGGCAAGCTCGTAGCTCTTCAATGGCTAGGCCGCCCTAGAGCGGACCGTTTCACGTGAAACGGCCCTTCCATCGCCTTTTTCAGTGCTCTCTGGGGCGACCGCCGACGGAGTCCTCCGTCAAACCTCGACGAACCCAGTCATCACATCTGCATCGATCCGCGAAAACGAAGCGATACTGCATTTCGTCTAAGGCTGCCCCCCCGCTGGCCAATTTCTGGAGGCCGAGGAAGCGCTCCTCACCGGCGACTTGGGATGCACGGACAGCCGAGGTGATCCTCATCTCAGCGGCCAACGTAGGAATGTTTCACGTGAAACATTGCGCACGCGACTATGGGCGACCATGACGTCGCCCTGGGCAGCGGAGAGCGCCACCGAGTACGACCCGCCCAGGTACCCTTCCTGCGCCTGCCAGCGAGTCACTGAAAGGGACATGAACTCCGGAGGTCAGGAGGTCTGAACTCAGCCAACCCTAGATCCGGCGCTCCACGCCTACTCAACCGCCATAGAGGCGCATCGTGAGCTGCTCTATCCAGAGATCAATGCCCCAGATACCCGGCGATCGTCACCGTTCGGCAATACCAGCCGTATCCTCGACCAGGACCGGAGTCAGCAGGGCCCCGCAGAACCTGGAACCACTTCATCGGACTGTACCGGTCAGAAGGGCCTATCAATCAGAAAGAGGACGACAACCGAGAATCCTCAGCTCACAAGGCATCTCGAAGATCGCCCCAAGCGTGCTGATCTGCGATCGCGGTGCCGACGAGGGGAGCGGATACCGCCACATCGGCGATTGCGGCCAAGAACACAGCGCGAGCACGCGCACGCCAGCCGCACGGCGAATCAGTGGCGGCCGCTAGGCCGGCCCTCTACGGAGCGAGCGACACCTCGGTCGGCTCGCCGATCTCGGCGAGGATGCGGTTCAAGTCCTGGATGGTGGCGAAGTCGATGACCATCTGGCCCTTACGTGCGCCCAGGGTGACCTTGACGCGCGTGTTCAACCGGTCGCCGAGGTGATCCGCGATCGACGAGAGGTGTCCGGAGTGCCCGCCCTGCTCCTCCACCACGGGACGCACGGTCGTCCGCGGCGCCTTCATCTGCGCGGCGGCAGCCTCGGCGGCACGGACGGACAGGTCCTCGTTGACGATCTTGTCGGCCAGGCGGCGCATCATCTCGACGTCGTCGAGGGACAGAACCGCACGCGCGTGTCCTGCGGTCAGGACGCCGGCAGCGACGCGGGCCTGCACATCGGCCGGGAGCCGCAGGAGGCGGAGCGTGTTCGAGATCTGCGGCCGCGAACGTCCGAGCCGCGTCGCCAGGGCCTCCTGGGTGATCCCGAAGTCGCTGAGGAGCTGCTGGTAGGCGGACGCCTCCTCGAGCGGGTTGAGGTCGGCGCGGTGCAGGTTCTCCAGCAACGCGTCGCGGAGCATGTTCTCGTCGGCCGTGTCCTTGACGACCGCGGGGATGGTGGTCAGTCCCGCGGCCTTCGAGGCGCGGAACCGGCGCTCACCCATGACGAGCTCGTACTTCGCTCCGCCGCGAGCCGTCACGGGCCGGACGACGATCGGCTGCAGCACTCCGAACTCGCGGATGCTGTGGACGAGTTCCGCGAGGTCGTCCTCGTCGAACACCGACCGCGGCTGCGCCGTGTTGGGGGTGATGTCGGCGAGGGGGAGTCGCGCCAAGCGCGCTCCGGGGACCTCGAGGAGCTCCTCGGCACGGGCCGAATCGCCGACCTGATCAGGGAAGAAGACGTCGACAGGCCGGGAGCGCGACTCGTCGCTGGTCGGGATGAGCGAGCCGATCCCCCGGCCGAGTCCCGTGCGCTTGGTCGCCATCAGCGTGCCTCTCCTTCGTGTGCCGTCTCGGGTGTCTTCCGAGCTCCGCGTCGTGCGATCTCCGCGGCCGCCTCCAGATACGCCAGCGAACCGGACGACTGCGGGTCGTAGCTGATCACGCTCTGTCCGTAGCTCGGCGCCTCCGAGATCCTCACGTTGCGCGGGATCACCGCGCGCAGCACCTCCTTCGGGAAATGCTCTCGGACATCCGCTGCCACCTGCTGGGAGAGGTTCGTGCGGCCGTCGTACATCGTCAGGAGGATCGTCGAGACACCGAGGTTCGGATTGAGGTGCCGCTCGATCAAATCGATGTTCTTGAGCAGCTGGCTGAGCCCCTCGAGCGCGTAGTACTCGCACTGGATCGGGATGAGCACCTCGCGAGCGGCGACGAACGCGTTGATGGTCAGCAGACCGAGCGACGGCGGGCAGTCGATGAAGACGTAGTCGAACGGCTCGTCCATGGTGTCGAGCATGCGGTCGAGCGCACGGCGGAGACGCTGCTCGCGTGCGACGAGCGAGACCAGCTCGATCTCGGCGCCGGCCAGGTGGATGGTCGCCGGCACACCGTAGAGCGAGGCGAACTCCGGGCTCTTCTGCACGACGTCCGCGAGGGGAGTGTCGTTGACGATCACGTCGTACACGCTGGCCGTCTCGGCGCGGTGCTCGATGCCCAGGGCCGTCGACGCGTTGCCCTGCGGATCGAGGTCGATGACGAGCACCTTCGCCTCACCGCGGGCGAGCCCGGCGGCGAGGTTGACGGTCGTCGTCGTCTTGCCGACGCCGCCCTTCTGGTTCGAGATCGTGATGACGCGCGTCGACTCGGGCTTGGGCAGCGGCTGGGCGTTCAGCAGTGCGCGCCGACGGGTCATGTCCGCGATCTCCCGGGCCAGGGGAGTCGAGGAATCGAAGCCTCCGGTCAGACCGGCGGAATCGGTTTGTTTCACGTGAAACCTTCGCTCAGCGAGTGGGACGGACATCAGCACCGAGGAGTCGACGGACGAGGAGTCGGGGGCTCACTGCGGCGTCGTGGCGATCAACCCACTGTAGCCCGGACGACCCTCGTCACCTCGGAGAGCACGCCGTCGCCGAGCACGACGACCTCGGGCGGGGAGAGCCGGAAACGACGGATCTGCTTGGCCGCCGCCTCGATCTCCTTCTCGGCGTTGATGCCCTTCAGCAGGACCAGCTCGCCTCCGGGCCGCAGCAGCGGCGCGGTCAGCGGGATCAGCTTCGAGAGGGCGCTGACCGCCCGAGCGGTCACCTGGTCGAGAGGCTCCGCGAGCTCCGCCTCTTCAGCACGGGCTCGAAGAACTGAGACATTCTCGAGTCCGAGTCCGTCCACCTGCTCCTGAAGCCAGACGACGCGACGCTCCATCGGCTCGATGAGCACGAAGCGGACGTCGGGCCGCACGATGGCGAGGACGAGCCCGGGAAGGCCCGCGCCACTGCCGACATCACCCACCAGTCCCGGACGCAGGAGAGGGGCCACCAGGGCGCTGTTGAGCACGTGCCGCGTCCAGAGACGGGGGAGCTCCAAGGGCCCGATCAGGCCGCGCTCCTCACCCTGGTCAGCGAGAGCTTCCGTGAACCGCCGCAGGAGGGGCAGGCGGTCGCCGGCGATCGCCGCAGCGGCTGCGGGCTCGGCCTCGAGGGTCGACTCCACGCCGTTCAGCCGCGGGTGATGACGGTGTGGCGCTCGCGCGCCTCGCCGCGCGACTCCGACACGAAGCCGCGCTCGCCCACCATGTCGTGGACCAGCTTGCGCTCGTACGACGACATGGGCGGGAGCGAGGCCGACGTGGCGCCGTCCTCGATCCGCTCGATCGCGCGGTCGACCAGCTGGGCGAGCTCAGCCTCGCGGGCGTCGCGGGAGCCGCCGATGTCGAGGATGAGGCGGGAGAACGCGCCGGTCTTCGTCTGGACCGCCAGGCGCGTCAGCTCCTGCAGTGCCTGGACGGCGTCGGGGCGGGAGAGCACCCGGAGGTTCGTGTCGCCGGAGGCGGTGACCGAGAGGTAGGCGCGGCCGTTGCGGACCTCGATGTCGATGTCGCCGTCGAGGTCGCAGATGTCGAGGAACTCCTCGATGTAGTCGGCGGCGACGTCCCCCTCGTCCTCGAGCTGCGAGAGCGTGGACTCGGGCGCCTCGTCGACGGCGGACGCGTCCACGTCCACGTCCGCGGGTGCGGACGCGTCGTCGGTGATGGTCTGCATCGGATCGGTCATGGCGGCTCTACTTCTTTCCGGCTTGCTTCTTGGAGCGGTTCTTGCTCACGGGCTGCGTGCGCTGCACGGCCTTCTTCTCGACGAGGGTGACGTCGCCGGCGGCCGTGGTCTCCTCGACCAGCTTGCCCTTGCGGCGCAGGCGCTCCTCGCGGGCCTTGGCGGCCTCGCTGCCCGGGGTCGGCATGTTCCGGATGACGATGAACTGCTGGATCATCGTCCAGATGTTCGAGGTCAGCCAGTAGAACATCACGCCGAGGGGGAAGGCGAAGCCCGAGAAGGCGAAGACGAGGGGGAGGATGTAGAGCAGGATCCGCTGCTGCTTGAACGTCGGCGAGGCCTTCGCCTCGGGCGACATGTTCTTCGACACGATCTGCAGCTGCGTGATGAACTGCGACGCCGTCATCAGGACGACCATGATCACCGCGATGATGATGACCGGCTCCTGGCCGCCCTCGGCGAGTGCGCCCTGGATCGACTGGTGCAGCGGTGCCACGCCGAAGAGGTTCGCCTCGCCGAACTGGCGGGCGAGCGTCTCGTCGAGCGGGCCCACGCCCTTCTGGCTGTGCTGCGCCGCGTTCAGCACCGAGAACAGGCTGAAGAAGATCGGCATCTGGATCAGCAGGGGCAGGCAGGAGGCGAGCGGGTTGGTGCCCGTCTTCTTGTAGAGCTCCATGGTCTCGCGGGACATCGCCTCGCGGGACAGCTGGTCGCGCTTGCCCTTGTACTTGTCCTGGATCTTCTTGAGCTGGGGCGCGACCTCGAGCATCCGGCGCTGGCTCTTGATCTGCTTGACGAAGATCGGGATGAGCGCGGCGCGGATGACGATGACCAGGCCGACGATCGAGAGGACCCAGGTGATTCCCGCGGCCGCCTCCATGCCGGTGAAGGTCAGCAGCTGGTGGAAGGCGACGAGGAGCAGCTCGACCACCCACTTGAGGGGCCAGAGGATCGTGCCGAGGAGGTCCATGGAGTGGGGTCAGTCCTTTCGAGGGCCCACGACGAACCCGGCTCGCGTCACGGCGAAGCGGGTCCGGCCGGAAGCCGGTCGGTGCAGGGGGATCGAGGTCGGGACGTCGTCGATGCCGCCGGCCGCCCACGGGTGGCAGCGGAGCAGACGGCGGGCCGCGAGGACGGAGCCGAGGACGAGCCCGTGGAGCTGGACCGCCTGGAGCGCGTACGCGGAGCATGAGGGGTAGTAACGGCAGACGTCCCCGTAGAGAGGGGACACGACCGCCCGGTAGACGATCAGGAGCAGGACGCCGATGTTCCGCGGCAGCAGAAGGATCGCCCACCCGAGCCGGGCGAACGGCGCCTCCCGGCGGGGGAGCACGGCGGTCACGAGGACGCCCCGCTCTTCCGCGCGGCTCGCGCCATCGCGGACCACACCTCGGAGCGCAGCTCCGACCAGGGGGCGTCGGCGCTGCCGGGCAGCGCGCGGACGACGACCTGGGTGCCGGGGTCGATCTCGGGGACGAGCTCGAACGCCACGGCCTTGAGCCGGCGGCGGACGGTGTTGCGCGTTACCGCGGTGCCGACCGTCTTGGCGACGATGAACCCGAACCGCGCCGGATCGCCCGCGGAGGACCGGCGGACATACGTGACGGTGTGCGGTCCTGTGGACCGCACACCGCGACGGACGACTGTCCGGTACTCGCCTCCGTGGACGATGCGATTGGCTCTGGCCAGCACCGCTGGTCGGTACCGCTCGCTGCTAGGCGGAGAGCTCGGTGCGCCCCTTGGCGCGGCGCGCGCTGAGGATGCCGCGGCCGGCACGGGTGCGCATGCGCAGACGGAAGCCGTGCACCTTGGCGCGACGACGGTTGTTCGGCTGGAAGGTTCGCTTGCTCATAATCAGATCTCCACGTACGTGTTCCGCGGCGCGAACCGGCACCACCCGCTCGGGCGGAGACTCGGATCCTCCGGGAAGAAGGGGTGCCCGGCTGCGGAATCCGCTCGGCCTGCGAGGGCCGCACGGACGACACCGGGCAGGCGTCAACTGATTTAAACTACGACCTGTTCCGCCACCGGTCAAATGTGGACGGCGCGAAACCTCGATCATGCACACGCGACACGGGGTTCCGCGCATTGACACGCGGGTGTCGCTGTGGTGGATTTGTCTCCCGTCGGCTCCGTTCGTTACGGTGTTGAGCCGCAGTTATCCACAGGTGGGATCCGCGTCCTCCCGCGCCCGCACAGGCATCGCTCGAGGCCGGTGGACAACCCTGTGGAGAGAGCGGCACTCGAGACCCGGCTCCGCGCCCGGTCCGCGACGCCCCTGCAGCGGGCGGCGACGGGTCCGGCGGAGACGGCGATCCCGCAGCGACTTCACAGCGACAGCACCCAGGACCGGAGACAGATGGCAGACGACACGTCGATGGTCGACGCGTGGAACGTGATCCTCGGCGCACTGTCCCAGGACGAGCGGATCACCGCTCCCCTCTACGGGTTCGTCTCGCTCGTGGAGCCCAAGGGCATCATGGCGGGCACCTTCTACCTAGAGGTCCCGAACGAGTTCACCCGCGGGATGCTCGAGCAGCGCGTGCGCGTGCCCCTGCTCAGCGCGATCGGGACGCTCGACGACTCCTTCGGCGTCACGACGTTCGCCTTCGTGGTGAACCCCGACATCGAGCACGAGCCCCTCAGCTCCCCGTCGTCGCAGGAGTCGATGAACCCGTTCGAGCCGATCACCGCCTCCTCGGCGACGGTCGCGCCGACCCGCGGGGTCGAGGAGCTGCGGACCGTGCCGGCGACCGACACCCGGCTGAACCCGAAGTACAGCTTCGACAACTTCGTCATCGGAGGCTCCAACCGGTTCGCGCACGCCGCGGCCGTCGCCGTCGCCGAGGCTCCCGCCAAGGCCTACAACCCGCTCTTCGTCTACGGCGACTCCGGGCTCGGCAAGACGCACCTCCTCCACGCCATCGGCCACTACGCGATGAGCCTCTACCCGGGGATCCGCGTGCGGTACGTCTCGAGCGAGGAGTTCACGAACGACTTCATCAACTCGATCGCGAACAACCGGGGCAACGCCTTCCACGGCCGCTACCGCAACGTCGACATCCTCCTGATCGACGACATCCAGTTCCTGCAGGGGAAGGCGGAGACGCAGGAGGCGTTCTTCCACACCTTCAACCAGCTGCACGACCACAACAAGCAGGTCGTGATCACGTCCGATCTGCCGCCGAAGGCATTGACGGGCTTCGAGGACCGGATGCGCTCGCGCTTCGAGTGGGGCCTCATCACCGATGTGCAGGCTCCCGACCTCGAGACCCGCATCGCGATCCTCCGCAAGAAGGCGGTCAGCGAGAAGCTGCTCGTGCCCGACGACATCCTCGAGTTCATGGCGTCGAAGGTGTCGAGCAACATCCGCGAGCTCGAGGGGACGCTCATCCGCGTCACCGCGTTCGCGAGCCTGAACCGGACGCCGGTCGACATGTCGCTCGTGCAGACCGTGCTCAAGGACCTGATCACGCTCGACGAGGACAACGTCATCTCGCCGGTCGACATCATCAACCACACCGCGGACTACTTCAAGCTCACGGTCGACGACCTCTACGGCTCGTCGCGCTCGCAGGCCGTCGCCACCGCGCGCCAGATCGCCATGTACCTGTGCCGCGAGCTGACGAACCTCTCGCTGCCCAAGATCGGCCAGCTGTTCGGCAACCGCGACCACACCACGGTGATGTACGCGAACAAGAAGATCTCGGAGCTCATGAAGGAGCGCCGCAGCATCTACAACCAGGTCACCGAGCTGACCACCCGCATCAAGACGAACCGCTAGCCGACAGTCGTACGGTCCCCGGGACCGCCTGTCCCGGGTGGCGTGCCCCGGGGTCCATCAGCGTCCGTGCCCGGTGGTCGGGTAATCGCTCCCCTCCTTCCTCGCGTGAGGGGAGGCGGAGGCGACGGGGATCGCGGCGCGAGCAGCAGGACGTCGGTGTCGGCGCGCGTCGAGATCAGGCGAAGGCGCTGGCGGGGGTCTCGATACGGCGCGCTGGGGCTACTCGACCAGCACGGACCGGACATGCTCAGGGGGTCCGGGCGAGCGGCGGAGCGGCGGGGCGGCCTGCGTGCGATCGAACGGCGTCGATCCGCCGTGCGACGGCCCGGAGAGCAGCGCGGGGGAGAGGGAACTCGCGCCGTCTTCCGCGCCGCTCGGACGGCGCGAGCCGCGTTCGACGGTCTCCGTCGTGACCCGGAGACGTCGTCGACGGACTCCTCGACCCACTGCGCGGGCCTCGGACACGCCGCCTCGCGCGCCTCGGAGGGCCGATTTCCACAGTGTGAGGAACCTGTGGATAACTGTGGACAACCGCCTCGGGACTGTGCGCCGGGAGAGCCCGCCTGTGGAGGGCGACCGGTCGGCTCGGATCGCTCCACAGGGCGTCCACGGGCCCGCTCACACTCCCTCCACAGGGGCGGGTCCCTCCGATCCCACCCAGGAGTAGGGGTCCGAAGCGTTTTCCACAGTTTCCACACGTGTTAACACTGTTAACGCAGTTCTCTCTTTAATGAAGCCTCGACCGGCAACCTCTCCACAGCGGCTCGGGAGTGCTCGGCGGTCCACCCCCTTCCGAGCTCGTCGAGCCCGGCGGGTACGATGGGCGACGGTCTTCGTCCGCGACTCGTCAGGGGTGTACTCGTGAGGTTCCAAGCCAACCGCGATGTCTTCAGCGAGGCGGTGTCCTTCGCGGTCAAGCTGCTTCCGCAGCGCACGACCCTGCCGATCCTCTCCGGAGTCCTCATCGAGGCGACCTCCGAGGGTCTGACGCTGTCCTCCTTCGACTACGAGGTGTCCGCGCAGACGCAGATCGCGGCCGACGTGGAGGAGACGGGGACCGTGCTCGTCTCGGGCCGTCTGCTCGCCGACATCGCGAACCGCCTCCCCAACGCTCCCGTGCGCATCGCCACGGAGGAGTCGCGCGTCTCGGTCTCGGCCGGCTCGGCGCACTTCACGCTCCTGCAGATGCCCGTGGAGGAGTACCCGAGCATCCCCGAGATCGATGCCTCCACCGGCCTCGTCCCGGCCGACGCCTTCGCGGCCGCCGTCTCGCAGGTGGCGGTCGCCGCCTCCCGCGACGACGTGACCCCCGTCATCACCGGCGTGCAGCTCGAGATCACCGAGAACACGATCGGCCTCGTCGCGACGGACCGCTACCGCGTCGCCGTCCGCGAGATCGACTGGGACAACGGAGACAACCCCGCGCCCACCCAGCCGCTCACCGCCCTCGTGCCCGCGCGCACGCTGCAGGAGGTCGGGAAGACCTTCGGCCACTCCGGCACCGTCTCCGTCGCGATCACCAACCGCGACGAGCGCGAGCTGATCGCCTTCACCGCGGACCGCAAGACCGTCACCTCGCTGCTGATCAAGGGCAACTTCCCGCCCGTGAAGCGCCTCTTCCCCGCCTCCGTCGAGAACTACGCGGTCATGTCGACCAGCGACCTCATCGAGGCCACCCGCCGCGTCTCGCTCGTGCTCGAGCGCGAGGCGGCCCTCCGCTTCAGCTTCAGCAGCGACGGCCTCACCCTCGAGGCCATCGGCTCGGAGCAGGCGCAGGCGTCCGAGAGCATCGACGCGATCGTGACCGGCGACGACGTGGTCGTCTCGCTCAAGCCGCAGTTCCTGCTCGACGGCCTCGCCGCCGTCCACTCGGAGTTCGTGCGCATCGCGTTCACGAAGACCGAGAACCCCAACAAGCCCGGCCCCGTCCTGATCACCGCGCAGACCTCGCGGGAGCAGCCCGGCAGCGACAGCTACCGCTACCTGCTCCAGCCCAACCTGCTGCTGCGCTGACCACTCCCCGGATCGCAGAGCCGCGACCGCCCCGCTCCCGACGAGCGCCCGCCCGCCGGACAACGAATCCAGGAAGGTTCACCATGCACATCGGACTCGTCGGCCTCGGCAAGATGGGCGACAACATGCGCTCCCGCCTCCGCTCCAAGGGGCTCGAGGTCACCGGCTACGACCGCAATCCCGACGTCTCGGACGCGGCCTCTCTCGACGAGATGATCGCCGCACTCCCCTCGCCCCGCATCGTCTGGGTGATGGTGCCGGCCGGCGAGATCACCGACGCGGTCGTCAAGGACCTGTCGGAGAAGCTCAGCGAGGGCGACCTCGTCATCGACGGCGGCAACTCCCGCTTCACCGAGGACTTCAAGCACGACGCGCTGCTGAAGCCCAAGGGCATCCACTACATCGACGCGGGCGTCTCAGGCGGCGTCTGGGGACTCCAGAACGGCTACGGCCTGATGGTCGGCGGCCCGAAGGAGCTCGTCGAGTACGCCATGCCCGTCTTCGACGCGCTGCGCCCGGAGGGCCCCCGCGAGGAGGGCTTCGTCCACGTGGGCGAGGTCGGCGCCGGCCACTACGCGAAGATGGTCCACAACGGCATCGAGTACGCCCTGATGCAGGCGTTCGCCGAGGGCTACGAGCTGCTCGAGACCCGCAGCGACATCATCAAGGACGTCACCGGCACCTTCAAGGCGTGGCAGCGCGGCACGGTCGTGCGCTCCTGGCTGCTCGAGCTCCTCGTCCGCGCCCTCGAGCAGGACCCGGACTTCAAGAACATCGAGGGCTACGTGCAGGACTCGGGCGAGGGCCGCTGGACCATCGAGGAGGCCATCAACAACGCCGTCCCGGTGCCCACGATCAGCGCCTCGATCTTCGCCCGCTTCGTCTCCCGCCAGGAGGACTCCCCCGCGATGAAGGCCGTCGCAGCGCTCCGCAACCAGTTCGGCGGGCACTCCGTCAAGGCCGTCGACTGAGTCGGCTGGTGAGGACTGCCTCCGGCAGTCCTCACGGCGGTCGGCTTCCGGAGGGGGGCGCGTTCCGCAGGGCCGGTGACGGACGGCGGACTGCGGCCCGCCGCCCCCGTGAGGCAGGGATGCTCTCACGGGGGCGGCGGGCCTCCGGCCGCCTCCACCTCGCTACCGACGTCGGGCGGCGAGCCTTCGGCCGCCTTCACGGGCGGGGACGGGGCGCCGCCGATCATGCTGGTCGAGTGGCCCCGCGACGGCGCATGGAGACCAGCCCGACGGATGGTCTTGCCAGCATGCTGGTCGAGTAGCCCCGCAGGGCGTGTCGAGATCCGGGACGAACGCCTGGTCGGCAGTGGGACAGCGGACCGCAGGCGCCGGGGCGGGTGGACCGGCCGAGCGAGACGGGCGAGGAGCCCGCAGGCGTGCAGGGAAGGCCCGCGACGACGGGTGGAGGAGAGGAGCGCGACGTGCAGGTGACGCAGCTGGCGCTCAGCGACTTCCGGAACTACGAGTCGGTCGATGTCGAGCTCGTGCCCGGACCGAACCTCTTCGTCGGCCGCAACGGCCAGGGCAAGACGAACCTCGTCGAATCGCTCGGCTACCTCTCCACCCTGGGCTCGCACCGCGTGTCGAGCGACCAGGCGCTCATCCGCGCCGGCCGGGACAGCGCCGTGGTGCGCGCCCGCCTCCGCAACGGCGAGCGCGACCTGCTGGCCGAGGTGCAGATCAACCGCTCCTCCCCCAACCGCGCGCAGATCAACCGCGGCGGGATCAAGCCGCGCGAGCTCCCCCGCTTCTTCTCCAGTGTCCTCTTCGCCCCGGAGGACCTCCTCCTCATCCGCGGCGACCCGTCGGCCCGCCGCCGCTTCCTCGACCAGCTGGTGATCCTCCGCTCCCCGCGGATGAGCGCCGTCCAGGCCGACTACGAGCGGGTGCTGCGCCAGCGCAACTCGCTGCTCAAGTCGGCGCGCGCGAGCGGCGTCCGCGACCCGTCGAAGCTCGGCACCCTCGACATCTGGGACGAGCGCCTGATCGCGCTCGGGACCGAGATCATGCAGTCGCGCCTCACCCTGGTGGAGGAGCTGAGCGGACCGGTGCGCGCCGCGTACGAGGCGGTCGCCGGTGCCGACCAGCGTCCGGTGCTCCGCTCCCGCCTGAGCATCGAGGGCGCGGTCGACGACGACGGCGAGCCCGTGGAGCAGCCGGGCGCCGCGTCACCGGCGGCGGGCGAGGGACTGGCGGAGGCGTTCGCGTCCGCGCTGGCCGGGGTGCGCCGCCGCGAGCTCGACCGGGGCGTCTCCCTCGTCGGCCCGCACCGCGACGACGTGCAGTTCGAGCTGAACGCGCTGCCGGCCAAGGGCTACGCCAGCCACGGTGAGAGCTGGTCGTTCGCCCTGGCGCTGAAGCTGGGCGCTGCGGAGCTGCTCCGGCGCGACTCCCCCATGGGCGATCCGGTGCTGATGCTCGACGACGTCTTCGCCGAGCTGGACGCGCGTCGACGCGAGCGCCTCGCCTCGGTGGTCGCCGACTACGAGCAGGTCCTGATCACCGCGGCCGTCTTCGACGACGTCCCGGAGGCGCTGGCCGCGCACACCGTGCGGATCGAGGCCGGCCGGATCGTCGGCACGGGCGCCGCCGCCGCGCCGATCGCCGTGCCGGAGCCGACCGCACCCGACTCCGCCTCGTCCGATCCGGTGTCCTCCGACTCCCCTCCTCCCGGTCCCGAGTCCTCCCGCTCCTCTTCTCCCGATCCGGTCTCGTCCGACTCCCCTTCTCCTGGTGTCGTCTCCTCCGCCGCGGCCTCCTCCTCGGAGCCCGCGTCCCCAGCGCCGGCGTCCACAGATCCCGCGTCCCCGGAGCCGCCCGCCCCCGCCCCGTCGGAGCCGGCCGATGGCTGACTCCCCCCGCCGCGGAGCCCCCGCACCCGACTCCGAGGCCGCCCGCGTCTACCGCCACCTCAAGGAGGTGTTCGGCGCCGACGGCCCGCGCCGCATCCGGAAGACCGTCGAGCGCGCCGAGCCCAAGGGCGACGCGATCCCGTTCGGCAAGGGCCGCGACCCGCACGACCTCGGCGACGTCCTCGACTCCCTCACCGTGAAGCTCGGCTGGACGGCGCCGCTGGCGCAGGGCGACCTGATGTCGTCGTGGACGGCGATCGCCGGCGAGGAGACCGCGAAGCACTCGACTCCGGTGGGCGTCGTCGACGGCGTGCTGACGGTCGCGTGCGAGTCCACGGCGTGGTCGACGCAGCTCCGGCTGATGCGGATCGAGATCATGAACCACATCGCCGTGAACTTCCCCGACGCGGGCATCGCGTCGATCCGTTTCCAGGGCCCGGACGTCCCGAACTGGAAAAAGGGTCCCAGGTCGATTCCAGGGCGTGGTCCGCGCGACACCTACGGCTGAGGACGCATTTTCGGTCGACCGCCGATCTTTCGCGCCTCAGATCGCCGTCCAGCGCTTCGGATCGACCCGGCACGCGGTAGAATGGAGGGCCGCCGAACCGCAGTGACGCCGCCGCGCGGGCGATCTCCAGATCACCGTGCGCGTCGCGACGGACCGTCAGAGGAGAACTCCACAGCTATGACTCACGAGCCGAACGACTCCACGTCACCCGCAGCGAACGACCTGGACGCGAACGGCTCAGCAGCCCCCTCCGCTCCGCACGAGAGCATGTCGACCAAGTCGTCCGGCGACTACGGCGCGAACCAGATCCAGGTCCTCGAGGGCCTCGAGGCGGTCCGCAAACGCCCCGGCATGTACATCGGATCCACGGGTCCGCGCGGTCTGCACCACCTGGTCTACGAGATCGTCGACAACGCCGTCGACGAGGCGCTCGCGGGCTACTGCGACAACATCGAGATCCTGATGCGCGCCGACGGAGGCGTCACCGTCTCCGACAACGGCCGCGGCATCCCGGTCGACATGCACCCGACCGAGGGCATCTCCACGGTCGAGCTGGTCCTCACCGTGCTGCACGCCGGCGGCAAGTTCGGCGGCGGCGGCTACGCGGTCTCCGGCGGCCTGCACGGCGTCGGCTCCTCCGTGGTCAACGCGCTGTCGACGCGACTCGACGTCGAGGTCAAGCGCCAGGGCGCCGTGTACCGGATGAGCTTCACCGACGGAGTGCCGGACGCCCCGCTCGAGAAGGGCGAGGCCAGCGACGAGACCGGCACGACGATCACCTTCTGGCCCAACGCCGGCATCTTCGAGACGGTCGAGTTCGACTACGAGACCCTGCGCGCGCGCTTCCAGCAGATGGCGTTCCTCAACAAGGGCCTGCGCATCGCGCTGACCGACCAGAACGAGGTCGAGTTCGAGGGGGAGGGCGAGAACGAGACCGAGGGCGACCGGACCGACGTCTTCCACTACGAGAAGGGCCTCGTCGACTACGTCGAGTACATCAACTCGCTGAAGAAGTCGGACCTCGTGCACTCCGAGATCATCGATTTCGAGTCCGAGGACACCGAGCGCCGCATCTCGCTCGAGGTCGCCATGCAGTGGACCACGGCCTACACCGAGAGCGTCCACACCTACGCGAACACCATCAACACCCACGAGGGCGGCACCCACGAGGAGGGCTTCCGCGCCGCGCTGACCACTCTGGTCAACCGCTACGCGCGCGCGAACAACCTGCTCAAGGAGAAGGACGAGAACCTCTCGGGCGACGACATCCGCGAGGGCCTCACCGCCGTCGTGTCGATCAAGCTCGGCGAGCCGCAGTTCGAGGGCCAGACCAAGACGAAGCTCGGCAACACCGAGGCGAAGGCGTTCGTGCAGCGCGTGGCCGGCGAGCAGCTGGCCGACTGGTTCGACCGCAACCCGAGCCAGGCCAAGGACATCATCCGCAAGGCGATCCAGGCGGCCTCGGCCCGCATGGCGGCGCGCAAGGCGCGCGAGACCGCCCGCCGCAAGGGCCTGCTCGAGGGCGGCGGCATGCCGGGCAAGCTCAAGGATTGCCAGTCCAAGGACCCGTCGATCTCCGAGATCTTCATCGTCGAGGGCGACTCGGCGGGAGGATCCGCGGTGCAGGGCCGCAATCCCGAGACGCAGGCGATCCTCCCCCTCCGCGGGAAGATCCTCAACGTCGAGAAGGCGCGGCTCGACCGCGCTCTCGGCAACAACGAGGTCCAGGCGATGATCACGGCGTTCGGCGCCGGCATCGGCGAGGACTTCAACCCCGACAAGGCGCGGTACCACAAGATCATCCTGATGGCCGACGCCGACGTCGACGGCCAGCACATCACGACGCTGCTGCTGACGCTCCTCTTCCGCTACATGCGCCCGCTGATCGACCTCGGCTACGTGTACCTCGCGCAGCCGCCGCTGTACCGCCTCAAGTGGTCGAACTCCCCGCACGAGTACGTCTACAGCGACCGCGAGCGCGACGCCCTGATCGCGCACGGCTCGGCGACCAACAAGCGCATGCCCAAGGAGAACGGCATCCAGCGCTACAAGGGCCTCGGCGAGATGGACTACAAGGAGCTGTGGGAGACCACGATGGACCCCGCCACGCGGACCCTCCTCCAGGTCACGCTCGACGACGCGGCCGCGGCCGACGAGATCTTCTCCACTCTCATGGGCGAGGACGTCGAGTCCCGCCGTTCCTTCATCCAGAAGAATGCGAAGGACGTGCGCTTCCTCGACATCTAGTGGTCGAGGAAGCGGACGTCCTTCGAAAGACGGCGGCCGGGCGGTCCAGTGGACCGTCCTCGCGACCACCTCGAACACGTGACGGCGGCCCTCGATGGGCCGCATCCTCGACCAGAACACGACAGAGGCCCTCACCGGCCCGCACACCGACGACACACCTGACACCCAGCGCGACCGCCGCCCCCGCTTCTCCGGGGCACGGACCCACCTGAGAGACCAGAGATCATGGCAGAAGAACCCACCACCCCCACCGGCCCGGACGAGAGCGACGACATCGTCACCGAGACCGGTGTGGTGATCCACGGTCACGACAAGATCGAGCCGGTCGACCTGCAGCTCGAGATGCAGCGCTCCTACCTCGACTATGCGATGAGCGTCATCGTCGGGCGAGCCCTGCCGGAGGTGCGCGACGGCCTGAAGCCCGTGCACCGCCGCGTGATCTACGCCATGTACGACGGCGGCTACCGTCCCGACAAGGCGTTCTCGAAGTGCTCGCGCGTCGTCGGCGACGTGATGGGCCAGTTCCACCCGCACGGCGACTCCGCGATCTACGACGCGCTGGTCCGTCTGGTGCAGCCGTGGAGCCTCCGCTACCCGCTCGCGCTCGGGCAGGGCAACTTCGGCTCCCCCGGCAACGACGGCGCGGCCGCCCCCCGGTACACCGAGACCAAGATGGCGCCGCTCGCGCTCGAGATGGTCCGCGACATCGACAAGAACACCGTCGACTTCCAGGACAACTACGACGGTCGGACGCGCGAGCCGGCGATCCTGCCGGCCCGGTTCCCGAACCTGCTCGTCAACGGCTCCGTCGGCATCGCGGTCGGCATGGCGACCAACATCCCGCCGCACAACCTGCGCGAGGTCGCCGCTGGCGCGAAGTGGGCGCTCGAGAACCCGGACGCGACGCGCGAGGAGCTCCTCGAGGCGCTGCTGCAGCGGATCAAGGGACCCGACTTCCCCACCGGTGCGCAGATCCTCGGCGTCCGCGGCATCCAGGACGCGTACCGCACCGGCCGCGGCTCGATCACGATGCGCGCCGTCGTCTCCATCGAGGAGATCCAGGGCCGCACCTGCCTCGTCGTCACCGAGCTGCCGTACCAGGTGAACCCGGACAACCTGGCGATCAAGATCGCCGAGCTGGTCAAGGACGGGCGCGTCTCGGGCATCGCCGACATCCGCGACGAGACCTCCGGTCGCACCGGCCAGCGCCTCGTCGTCGTCCTCAAGCGCGACGCCGTGGCGAAGGTGGTGCTGAACAACCTCTACAAGCACACGCCGCTTCAGGAGAACTTCGGCGCGAACATGCTCGCGATCGTCGACGGCATCCCGCGCACGCTCTCGCTCGACGGCTTCATCCGCGCCTGGGTCGACCACCAGGTCGAGGTCATCGTGCGCCGCACCCAGTACCTCCTCGACGAGGCGGAGGCGCGGATCCACATCCTGCGCGGCTACCTCAAGGCGCTCGACGCGCTCGACGAGGTCATCGCCCTCATCCGCCGCTCCCCCACCGTGGAGGAGGCGCGCGACGGCCTGATGGAGCTGCTCGACATCGACGAGGTGCAGTCCCGCGCCATCCTCGACATGCAGCTGCGCCGCCTCGCGGCCCTCGAGCGCCAGAAGATCATCGACGAGCACGACCGGATCCAGGCCGAGATCGAGGACTACAAGTCGATCCTCGCGAGCCCCGAGCGCCAGCGCACGATCATCTCGGACGAGCTCGACGAGATCGTCGACCGCTTCGGCGACGACCGCCGCACCGAGATCCTCTTCGGGTTCGACGGCGACATGAGCGTCGAGGACCTGATCCCCGAGGAGGAGATGGTCGTCACCGTCACCCGCGGCGGCTACCTCAAGCGCACCCGGAGCGACTCCTACCGGGCGCAGCACCGCGGCGGCCGCGGCGTGCGCGGCGCGCAGCTGAAGGCCGACGACATCGTCGAGCACTTCTTCGTCACCACCACGCACCACTGGCTGCTGTTCTTCACGAACACCGGTCGCGTGTACCGCGCCAAGACCTACGAGCTGCAGGAGGCCGGCCGCGACGCCAAGGGCCAGCACATCGCGAACCTGCTCGCGCTCGAGCCGGGGGAGCAGATCGCGCAGATCCTCGACATCCGCGACTACGAGGCGGCCCGCTACCTCGTGCTCGCCACGCGCGACGGCCTCGTGAAGAAGACGGCCCTCTCGGAGTACGACACGAACCGCTCCGGCGGCATCATCGCGATCAAGCTGCGCGACGGCGACGAGCTCGTCTCGGCGCTCCTGGTCGAGGAGGACAGCGACGTGCTGCTGGTCTCCCGCAAGGGCATGTCGATCCGCTTCACCGCGTCCGACGAGGCGCTGCGTCCGATGGGCCGCTCCACCTCCGGAGTCCGCGGCATGTCGTTCCGCGGAGAGGACCGCCTCCTCGACGCCAACGTCGTCAGTGACGAGGGCTTCGTGTTCGTGGTCACCGAGGGCGGCTACGCCAAGCGCACCGCGGTCGACCAGTACCGCCTCCAGGGACGCGGCGGGCTGGGCATCAAGGTGGCCAAGCTGGAGGAGAAGCGCGGCGACCTCGTGGGCGCCATCATCACCGGAGAGGACGACGAGGTGCTCGTCGTGCTCGCCAGCGGCAAGGTGGTACGCTCTGCGGTGGCCGAGGTACCGGCCAAGGGTCGCGACACCATGGGAGTCGTCTTCGCACGATTCGCTGAGGACGACCGCATCATCGCACTCGCCAAGAACACCGAACGCAATCTCGACGCCCAGGACGAGGATCCCGACGCCGCGGCGCCGGCCGAGTCCGCTCCGGTGTCGGAGGAGGATGGGTCCGTAGATGAGTAGCACCGTCGCCGAGAAGCTCGCCAGGAAGTCCGCGAAGAGCCCGGCGGCGAAGCAGGTCCGCCTGAAGCTCGTCTACGTCGACTTCTGGTCGGCCGTGAAGCTCTCGTTCCTGCTGGGCCTGACGCTCGCGATCATCACGATCGTCGTCGTCTACCTGGTCTACACGGTCCTGGCCCAGACGGGCGTTTTCGACGAGGTCAACGGCCTCGTGCAGGACATCGCCGGCGCGGAGGCGTTCGACCTCAACACGATCATCTCGCTGCCGCAGGTCATGGGCTTCGCGATCGTCGTCGCGGTGCTGAACACCATCGTCACCACCGCGCTCGGCGCGATCGTGGCGCTGCTGTACAACCTCAGCGTCAAGATCACCGGCGGCCTCCTGGTGGGCTTCACCAACCAGTAGGGCGCACGGTCCGGCCGATTGGGATTCCTGCTCGATGTCGGGTAGAGTCTCCTCTGGCCATTCCGGGGGTATAGCTCAGGCGGTTAGAGCGCTTCACTGATAATGAAGAGGTCCCAGGTTCAAGTCCTGGTACCCCCACCCGGTCCGAACGGCCCGTCACCTCGCGGTGGCGGGCCGTTCGACTCTCGGAGACGGATCGCCCCGTCTCCGGCCCGGGGCCTTAGCTCAGTTGGTAGAGCGCCTGCTTTGCAAGCAGGATGTCAGGAGTTCGAATCTCCTAGGCTCCACACTTCCTCCCCGCTCGCGGGTGCTCCCCTCACAGGCCCTTCTGGTCTCCCGGCCCACGGCACTCCGGGTCCTCCGCCGTCGCGGGGTCACCGTGTCGAGGTCTTCGGCGGCCTCTCCTGTCGCCGACCGTGCGGTCGTGCGATCGAGGCCGCCGCTCGGACGGCCGCCCGCTCAGCGGTCCACGCAGGCGAGGCCGAGGAACTGCTGGACCGAGAGGGTCTCGGACGTGCCGTCGCGGATGTCGCCGACGATGATCTCGCCGACGGAGAGCGTGTCGAACTGCTCGGCCGTGAAGACGACCGGGCGGGCGAGCACGGAGCGGTCGGTCGCGTAGGCGCCCAGCGCGAGGTCGACGCCGAGCGGGAACCGCTCGATCACCGTGTCGGCCGGCCAGACCGTGGATCCGGAGAGGTCGGTCGCGCCCAGCTGCGTGACCGGTGACGGGGAGACCCAGCGGGTGACCCTCCGCAGCCCGTCGCCGATGGTCAGGGGGGCGGAGTCGGAGGCGGCGAGGTCGAGGCCGTCGACGGACCCCGAGCACACGACGACGACCCCGAGGACCTCTCCTCGCTCGCCGCCCCGTCCGAGCCCGACCGCGGCCGTGGTCACCGGCTCCTCGGAGGCGCACCCCGAGAGCGCGAGGGCGCCGAGCAGAACGACGGTGCTCGCGAGCGCAGCGCGACGGTGCATGGGTCCTCCCGCGGCCACCCTACGCGGGCAGGGCGAGGACCAGAGCGGCGAGAGCCTGCGGAAGGGAGGGAGCGCCCTCCGCCCGGAAGACCACCTCTCCGGCCGTATCCCGCACGACGACGGTGGGGGTCGAGCGGACACCGGCGGCCTCGGCCTCGACGGGGTGGAAGGCCACGTCGCGCTCGCGGATCTCGGCGGCGGGGACGAGCTCCGCGGCCCGCTCCAGCACCGAGCGCGCGGCATGGCAGGCGCCGCAGAAGGCGGAGGTGTAGAGCTCGACGATCACGACGAAGGGAACGCCGGGGCGCGGCCGGGGATTCCCGGGCACCGTCAGCGGAGGAGCCAGGCCTCGTTCATGGTCAGGGCCGCGTCGACGAGCTCGACGCGCTCCAGCTCCTCGACGTCGCTCAGGGGGAACCAGGCGGCGGCGTCCGTGGAGCCGTCCACCTCGTGCGTGAGCTCGCCGCCCACGATGCGGGCGCGGTAGACGACGCGGATGGCGTGCAGGGGGCCGGCCTCGGGATCGCTGCGCCGGTGCGCGGGGATCACGTGCGAGTCCACGCCGATGAGGGCCTCGAGCTCGGCACGGTAGCCCGTCTCCTCGAAGATCTCGCGGACCGCGGCGTCGGCGGGCGACTCGCCCTCGTCGATCCCGCCGCCCGGAAGCGTCCAGGCCGACCAGGGGCCCTGGCTCCAGTGCGCGAGCAGCATCCGCTCGCCGTCGATGATCACGCCGTACGCGGCGACCCGGATGTCCACCGCAGAAGCCTAACCCGGGCATACGAAGGAGCCGGACCCCCTGAGGGGCCCGGCTCCAGCGACGAGAACGTCAGGAAGCGGTCGAGGCCGCGTTCTGCGCGGCGCTCTGCGGCTCGTCCTCGGCGACCCACAGCTCGTCGTCGGCGCGGAACGTCTGCCAGACGGCGTAGCCGATGCCGCCGACGGCGACCAGCGCGGCGCCGATCGTGAAGACCGTGCCGACCTTGTTCTTCTTCTTCGGGGGAGTGGTGAGCTCCTCCCAGCGCGCCTTCGAGATCTCGGCGAGCTTCGCGCGGTTCTTCGAGTCCTTGGCGGCCTCGAAGGCGGCGGCGGCCGTACCGCCCACAGCGGCGAAGGTCGGGACGACCTTGTGCTTGTAGGCGTTGCGGGCCGAGGAGTACGTGCCCTCGACGGCCGAGACGCCGTTGTCGTAGACCGGCTTGACGCGCGAGTCGTACGTGTCCTTGACGAAGGGGACGAGCTCCTTCTTGGCGTACTTCGACGCGTGGCGGCGGCTCTTCTCGAGCACGGAGGCCGCGTGCGCCAGCACCTCCTGCTGCTCGCCCCAGACCGCCTCGGCGTTCTTGCGAAGACGCTTGAGGTCCTTCTTGTGCTTACGTGACAGACCCATGTTGGTCCTCCATCGGCTACGAGCAGCGAACGCCTCAATACTGCCACTCATCGATCGGCGTCCGCATCGCGCACCCAGCGCATTGACACCGGGCGTTGCAGGGGCCTACAGACGCGCTGTGCGAGAATCCGAGCATGCCTTTGCACACCGCAGTCGCGACGTTCCACACCAACAAGGGCGACATCGTCGTCAACCTCTACGGGAACCACGCTCCCAAGACGGTCCGCAACTTCGTCGGTCTCGCGACCGGCGACATCGAGTGGACCCACCCCGCCACGGGTGCGAAGACGAAGGAGCCGCTCTACAACGGCACCGTCTTCCACCGCATCATCCCCGACTTCATGCTCCAGGGCGGCGACCCGCTCGGTCAGGGCATCGGCGGCCCGGGGTACCAGTTCGACGACGAGATCAACTCGGAGCTCGACTTCACCCAGCCCTACATCCTCGCGATGGCGAACGCCGGCAAGCAGGCGGGCCGCGGCACCAACGGCTCGCAGTTCTTCATCACCGTGGCGCCGACCACCTGGCTCCAGGGCAAGCACACCATCTTCGGCGCCGTCGCCGACGAGGAGTCGAAGAAGCTCGTGCAGTCGCTCTCGGCGGTCCCCACCGACGGCCGTGACAAGCCGCTCGAGGACGTCGTGATCGAGAGCGTCGAGATCACCGAGGTCTGATCGCCTCATCCACCACTCATTCGAGGGCCGGGTCCGTCAGGGCCCGGCCCTCGTTCTCCCCGGAGGCACGTCCGTGACCCAGGTCCCGCCGAGCAGCACCTACTCCTGCTACCGACACCCCGAGCGGCAGAGCTTCGTGCGCTGCCAGCGGTGCGGCCGCACCATCTGCGGCGAGTGCCAGACGCCGGCTCCGGTCGGCGTGATCTGCCCGGACGACATGGCGCAGCAGCGCGCCACCGCACCGCGCACCCGCGGTCCCCTCCTCTCCCGCGTGCGGGCCATGACCCGTGCCGACCAGCCGACGGTGACCTACGCGATCATCGCGCTCTGCATCGTGCTGTGGATCGTCGAGATCCTTCCCTTCGTCGGCGGGCCGGCGGTCAACGCGCTCCTGTACGCCCCCGCCTACACGCTCCCCGGCTTCGGCGCCGGCTTCGAGCCGTGGCGGATGCTCACCTCGGTGTTCCTCCACAGCACGTCGCTCTTCATCGTCATCCCGTTCCACCTGGTGCTGAACATGTACACGCTGTGGGTGTTCGGCATGGTGCTCGAGCGCATGCTGGGCCGCGGGCGCTACCTCACCCTCTTCCTCCTGAGCGGTTTCGCCGGATCGGTGGGCGTCCTGCTCCTCGCGAACCCGTTGACCCCGGTGATCGGCGCCTCCGGTGCGATCTTCGGGCTGATGGGCGCGTACCTGGTGATCCTCCGGCATCTGGGCGGTCAGGCGTCGCAGCTGCTGGTGCTGGTCGGACTGAACCTCGTCATCGGCTTCCTGCCCGGGATGAACGTGGCGTGGCAGGCGCACGTCGGCGGTCTGGTGGCGGGCGCGCTCATCGGGCTGGTCTTCACGAAGACCCGGCAGCGCGCCCAGCGGCGCACGCAGAACCTCCTCGTCGGGCTCATCGGAGTCGGACTGGTGGCGATCACCGCGGGCGCCTACGTCCTCGGCTGATCCCCCCTCCCGCAGCGGCGGGTCCGGCAGTGCCTCGCGCACTCCCGGGCCCGCCGCTTCGTCGTTCCCGCGGCGACCGTCTCCACCGCTGTCCACAGGTGCTCTCAACAGGTGGGGAGGAAGTTATCCACAGAGTTGTTAACACTGGGGAGAACGTCCCCGGGTGTCCTCCTCGGGAGGACGATCCGGGGACGGCGGCGCGTCCGAGGACCGGCGGGCTGGTGCCGATCGGGGCCCTCCGCGCCTCGAGCAGGCCAGCGCGGCGGAGACCGCGGAGTTCTCCACAGGAGATTCCACAGCTGGGGATAATTACAGCGGTGTAGTTCTCCGGCGGACGGCCACCAGGGCCGTCGCCTCACGGTCGTCGTCGCGGTGCAGCGAGGTGGCGAACCCGGCCGCCTGGAACGCCGAGGCACTCGCAGCGGCCTGATCCGCGCCGACCTCGATCACGACGACGCCGTGGGGTGCGAGCCACGCCCCCGCCTCCTGAGCGATACGGCGGTGCAGGGCGAGCCCGTCCGACCCGCCGTCGAGCGTGAGCATCGGCTCGTGCACCCGGGCCTCCGGCGGCATGAGCGCGATCGCCGCGGAGGGGACGTAGGGGGCGTTGACGACGACGACGTCGATCTGCCCGCGCTCACTCCCGGGGAGCGCGTCGAAGAGGTCGCCCTCGTGGACGTCGGCGCGGCCTGCGAGCGTGCGGCGCGCGCAGGCGACGGCGGCGGGGGAGAGGTCGGCCGCGAGCAGGCGGACGTCCGGCCGCTCCTCGGAGATCGACCGGGCGAGGGCGCCGGATCCGCAGCAGAGGTCGAGCACCACGGCGCCCTCCGGGAGGATCTCCAGGGCGCAGTCGACCAGCCACTCGGTGCGCACGCGGGGCACGAAGACGCCGGGTGCGACGGGGACGCGCAGGCCGCGGAAGGCGACCCAGCCGAGGATCTGCTCGAGGGGCTCGCCCGTCTCGCGGCGGCGGAGCAGCAGCTCGAGGTCGGAGGAGGAGTCGGCGGCCTCCTCGAGCAGGCCCGCCTCCTCCTCGGCGAAGACGCAGCCGGCGGCGCGCAGACGCTCCACCGACGACGAACGCCCCGTCGGCGGACCGGACGGGGCGTCGTTCACGACTGGGGGAGGCTCAGCGCCAGCGCGTCGTCATCAGGAAGCCGATGAACGCGATGCCGAAGCCGATCAGGATGTTGAGGTTGCCGAGATCGGGGATCGGCAGGGTGCCCTGGCTCACGTAGAAGACGATGATCCAGGCGAGTCCGAGCAGCATGAAGCCGAACATCACCGGCTTGAACCAGACCGGATTCGGTGCGTTCTCGCCGGTCCGGGCCTCGTCGCGCTCGGGCTTCGGGCTCTTCGTCGCTCGTGCCATGCCGACCACTGTACCGGGCGGAGGCTCCGGGCCGGGAGTGCCGGGGCTGCGCGGGTGCTGTGCGGACTCGCGGAGCGGCCGGTGCGGGCGCTCGAGTGATCCCATCGGGCCTCCTCAGGCGGCCATTCGGGAGGGCTCTCCACAGGTCCGGATCATGCGCCACAGCCGGTCACGGCTCGCGCCTAGACTCGTCGCATGACCGCCCAGAACCCCGACGGGGCGGCTCTGCGGCCGCGAGCGAAGCGACGGAGGGCCCGCCCGGTCCGACGACTCTCGTTCTTCGGAGTCGTCGGCGAGCTCCTGATGACCGCCGGCGTCCTGGTCCTGCTCTTCCTGGCCTGGCAGCTCTGGTGGAACGACGCGGTGATCGCGGGCCGGCAGACGACGCAGGCCGCGGAGCTCCGCGAGACCTGGGGCGACTCCTCTCCGGCACCGCAGCCGACCGAGGCCGCCCCGGCGGAGCCGGTCGTCGCGTCGGTCGCCGCCCTCGACACCTCCTTCGGCAACCTCTACATCCCGCGCTACGGCGAGGGGTGGGTGCGCACGATCGCCGAGGGCATCGACGCCGAGAACGTGCTCGACGAGGGGAGCATCGGCCACTACCCCGGGACGCAGATGCCCGGCCAGGCCGGCAACTTCGCGCTCGCCGCGCACCGCAGCGCGTACGGCGGAGGCATGCACTTGATCGACGAGCTCCAGCTCGGCGACCCGATCTACATCGAGACGGCGGACGGCTGGTACACCTACCGCTTCCGCAACCTCGAGTACGTCCAGCCCTCCGACGTCCAGGTGATCGACCCCGTCCCGTGGACTCCGGACGCGGCTCCGACCGACCGCCTGATCACGCTGACGAGCTGCAACCCGCTCTACTCGACGGCCGAGCGGATCATCGCGTACGGCGTCTTCGACTCGTTCCAGCCGCGGTCCGCAGGCGCCCCCGCCGAGATCGCCGCCTCTCTGGCTGAGGAGGGCTGACCGTGTACGCAGCTCTGTGGCGGCTCCTGCCCGGGCCGTGGTGGGTCCGGCTCCTGATCGTCCTCGTCCTCGTCGCGGCGGTCCTGGTCGCGCTCGACGAGTGGGTGTTCCCCTGGGTGCAGTCACTCGTGCTCGACCGGAACGTGACCGTCGGCTCGTGACCGCCGGCGCGGCCCCGCGGATCCTGGTCGTCGACCACCACGACAGCTTCGTCTTCACGCTCGTCTCGTACCTCCGCGAGCTCGGTGCCGAGGTCGACGTGGTCGAGGGCGACGACCTCGGCACGACGGCGCTCCTGGCTCGCGCGGAGGAGGCGGACGGAGTCCTGGTCTCACCCGGGCCGGGCCGTCCCGGGGACGTCCCCGCGTCGACGGCGCTCGTGCAGCGGGCGGAGGCGACCGGGCGGCCGCTGCTCGGAGTCTGCCTCGGCCACCAGGTGCTCGCCCACGCTCTCGGCGCCCGCGTCACGGAGGCGCCGGAGCTGCTGCACGGCCGGACGTCCGCGGTCCTCCACGACGGAGATCCGCTCTTCGACGGCCTGCCCTCCGGATTCGCCGCGATGCGGTACCACTCGCTCGCGGTCGACGGTGAAAGCCTTCCCGAGGAGCTGCGGGTGACGGCGCGGACACCGGAGGGAGTGGTCATGGCCGTCCGGCACCGGAGTGCTCCGCTCATGGGCGTGCAGTTCCATCCGGAGTCGGTCCTCACCGAGGGCGGGCGGCGCCTTCTCGAGAACTGGCTGCGCGAGGTGAGGCCGGGCGGAGCGTCCGTATCGGCCGACGACACGCCCGGACTCTCGATCCCGGCTCGATGAATTGGAATTCGCCGGGCTTATCGGGCTCGTTATCGAGTCGAGAGCATTGAGAATGATCAGCGACCACCGTCCCCCGAACGGGGATGCCGCCCTGAGTGCGTTCTCACGTAGAAATCCGCCATCTGACGGCTAAATGACGGCGGGCGGAGGAGAACGCCGCGACAGGGTATGAGCGTGACCTTGTCCACCCCCTTGCACACCCCCCGATCAGGTGGCGGGATTTGACGGGCTCCCGGCGGAGGATGCGGCCCCTTTTCCCTGCATAATCAGAGGGCGTCGACAGGGGGTCGGCGCCACAAGAGAAGTCCGGGGGGACCAGATGGTCGCATCGATCTCCTGGGCTTTCTCGGGAATCCGAGAGCTCGAGAATCTCGGACCGCGCATCGTCGTCAAACCCGGCACCGTTCCGAGCATCACCGGTTCGGGATTCGGCACCGCCGATCTGAGCGTCGTGCTGATGACGGTCTCGCCGTTGCGCGTCCTCCGCGGGACGTGGCCGGCCGACGACACCTCCTTCCTCACCTTCAGCTTCCTCATCGACGGCTTCGTGCGCATGGTCGCCCCGGACCGAACGGTGCTGCTGCGTCCGGGGTCGATCTCGTACCAGCAGGGGACGACGACGTTCACGACCGAGTCGACGACTCCGGCCACGATCCTCCACCTCTCGCTGCGCGCCGACGAGATGCGCCGCTACGGCTTCGACACGTCGGCCCCGGTCTACGCGCTCGATCCCGACGCCCGGTCCACCCGCGCCGCATACGCCTTCACGACCGCCTTCGCCCTCGCGGCGGAGTCCGGGACGGGGCTGCCCGGTGAGGGCGAGGTCACCGGCTTCGCCCATGTGGTCAAGCAGCTCCTCACCAGCGCGTTCCTCGCGGCGGCGAGCTCGCAGCCCGGCACCACGAGCGTCCGGGCCGCCACGCTCGGGCGCGCGCGCACGGTCATCGACCGGACGCACCGCACGCCGCGCTGCACCCCGGAGGCGGTGGCCGACGCGGTCAACGTGTCCACCCGCTCCCTCCAGCGGCTCTTCGAGGACGCGGGCACCACGGTCGCGAGCGAGATCGAGCGCTCCCGGGTCGCCAGCGCCGTGGAGCTCCTGCGCCGCCGCCCGCGGGAGGTCCCGCTCGAGGCGATCGCCGCCGCGTCCGGATTCTCCTCGGCGGACCACCTCCGCCGTGCGCTCAAGCGCCGCGAGGGGCTCACCCCGAGCGACATCCGCGGCAGGATCGCACGCCCCGCCGACGGATCGGCAGGCGGCGAGGTCGTGCGGCTCCAGCCCCCGCTCGCCGACGCGCGCCGGGCGTAGCCGTTCACCTCGGGGCTGTCGGCCTCGCGGAGCATCGACCCCGACGAGCAACGTCCCGACGAGCCCTTCTCGGCGCGCAGAGCAGCGGCCCGGCCTCCACCGGGCGCCGTCGGTCGACGCCGCAGCCGCAGCGGGCTGCAGGCCGGGTCAGCCCGCGCAGTATCCGAGCTGGACGGTCGATCCCTGCGGGACGTCGCCCGGAGCCAGGGACTGGGTCGTAATGGGCGGGTTCGCCCGGGTCGCGTCGCAGGTCTCGTCCGGGACCTCGACCCCCACGAGCTGCAGCTTCTCGGAGGCGAGGGTGGCCAGCGCGCTGCTGAGGGACGTCCCGACGAGGTCGGGGAGCGTGACCTGGCCGGAGGAGACGGTGAGGTCGACCGGCGTGCCCGGGGCGACCTGCTGTCCCGCTCCGGGGGAGGCGGAGAGCACGACGTCGCCCGGGACGGTCGGCGAGTTCTCGCGGGTCTGGGAGCCCTCGACGAAGCCGACGGCGGTGAGCGCGTCGATGGCCTCGGCGAGGCTCTGCCCGACGGTGTCCGGCACGGCGACGGGCTGGGGGCCCTGGGACACGACGATGCGGATGACCGTCTCGGGTGCGACGATCGTGCCCGAGCCCGGATCCGTGCGGATCACCTCGCCCTCGGGGACGGTCGAGCTGTACTCCGCGACCTGGCTCGGCACGAGATCGAGCTCGGTCAGGGTCGACTGGGCGCTGTCGTAGGTGGTCTCGGTGAGGGTGGGGACCTCGCGCGACTGCGACGGCAGCGTCGACGCGGGCTGGAGCGTCAGCACCCAGATCACGAGTGCGGCGACGATCACGGCCAGCACGACGATCGAGGACCAGATCCAGAGGACCGGCGGGCGGCGCTGGGTGCGGACGATCGAGTTGTCCTCGGCCAGCTGGCGGAGGGCGAGCTCGGAGTCGTTGACTCCGCCCTGGCTGCGGGCCGCGAAGAGCGAGGTGGTCAGCTCGTCGATCGGGCGGTGGTCGGGGAGGCGTCCGGCGGCGGCGTCGCGCAGGTCGTCGCGGAACTCCGCAGCTCCCTGGAAGCGCTCGTAGCGGTCCTTCGAGAGTGCTCGGGCGACGACCGCGTCGAGTGCGGGGGTGACGGCCGGGTTGATGGAGCTCGGCGCCGGCGGCGTCTCGCTGACGTGCTGGTAGGCGACGGCCACCGGGGTGTCGCCGCGGAAGGGCGCACGGCCGGTGAGGAGCTCGAAGAGCACGATGCCGGCGGAGTAGAGGTCGCTGCGGGCGTCGACCTGCTCGCCCTTCGCCTGCTCGGGGGAGAAGTAGGCCGCGGTGCCGAGGATCGCCGTGGTCTGAGCGACCGTGGCGGCGGAGTCGGAGACGGCGCGGGCGATCCCGAAGTCCATCACCTTCACCTGGCCCGACGGGGTCAGCATGATGTTGCCGGGCTTGATGTCGCGGTGGACGACGCCTGCGCGGTGCGAGTACTCGAGGGCGGTGAGGATGCCCTCCGTGATGCGGACGGCCTCGTCCACGTCGAGGGGGCCCTCGGCGATCAGGTCCTTGAGGAGGCGGCCCTCGATGTGCTCCATGACGATGAAGGGCCGGCGCGACTCGGCGCCGTTGTCGTCGAGCGAGACCTCCTCGCCCGCGTCGAAGACCCGGACGATCGTGGGGTGCGACATGCGCGACGCGGACTGCGCCTCCTGCCGGAACCGCAGGCGGAAGGCGGAGTCGGAGGAGAGGGAGAGCTTCAGCTCCTTGATGGCGACGGTGCGGCCGAGCCGGGTGTCGGTGCCGAGGTACACCTCGGACATTCCGCCGCGGCCGAGCCGGGGCCCGACCTGGTACCGTCCCGCGATCAGGCGACCCTCATCCGTCACGCGCACGCTCCCGCCCTGTACTTCCGTGTGGTGCGGCCCCGAGGAGCCACGGCAAGTGTACCTATGGGCCCCTGGTGTTCCGGGCGGGGGCGCGACGCGACGGCCGCGAGGCGCCGGGCCGGAGCGGTGCCCCGACCGGCGCGCCGCCGCTACTCGGAGGGGGTGGGCGTCGAGGTGGCCTTCGAGGTGGGGGTCGGCGCCGGGGTCGGAGCCGGCTCCTCGACGGTGACGGAGAGGGTGGGCGAGGCCGCCGACTCCGACTCGCCGCAGAGCACGGTGTACGTGACGTCGATCGTGCCCGCCGTGGTGCCGGCCTGGATCGTCGCGGTCGTCGAGTTCGACGGGTTGGTGCTCGTCACGCTCGCGCCCTCACCGGTCGCGGTCACCCGGTAACCGCTCACGGAGGTTCCGCTCGGGCACTGGTTGTAGTTGCTCCAGGTGACGTTGAACGTCGCGCCCGCCTCGACGCTGGAGGCGGCGGGGGTGACGGTCGGCACGGCGGTCGGTGCGTCCGGGGTCGCGACCTCGGTGAAGACGGAGACCTCGATGGTCGTGCCCTTCACCACGTTCGCGGTGGGGTTCACGTCCTCGACGAGTCCGACCTGCTCGGCGGTGGGGGCGCTCGGGCCGTCCGCGCGGCGTACGCCCATGCCCAGGGCCTCGAGCTCGGTCTCGACGTCGTCGAAGGAACGCCCGACGTAGTCGGCCTTGTCGATGACGACCGTGTTCGAGGTCGGCGTCGGCGTGGGGCTCGGAGTCTCGGACGGCGTCGGCGACGGGGCAGTGCTGGTCGTCGCGGTGGGGGAGGCGGCCGGGTCGCTGCTCCCGCCGGTCGTCAGGGCGAAGATCGTGCCCGCGATGACGACGGCGAGGATCACGATGAGGGCGATCAGCGGCCAGGTCCAGGGGCTGCGGCGACGCGGCTCCTCGGCCGGCTCGAGCGGCTCCTCGATCGGCACGAACGGAGCGGTGGCCTCGGCCGCGGGCGCGCCGGAGGGCAGCACCGTGGTCGCCTGCGTCGCGCCCTGGTTGGAGGGGAGGACCGTGGTCGCCTGCGTCGCGGGAAGGTCGCTGAGGACCGCGGGGACGGCCAGCGCCGCTCCGCGCACGTCGCCCGAGCGCAGCGCCTGGGCCGCCCGCGCGAGGTGCGCGGCGGTGGCGGGGCGGTCGGCCGGCTTCTTGGCGATGCAGGAGTAGACGAGATTGCGCACCGGCTCCGCGACCGTGACCGGCAGCTCCGGCGGGGTGTCGTTGATCTGCGCCATCGCGATGGCGACCTGCGACTCGCCCGTGAAGGGGCGGCGCCCGGCCAGGCACTCGTACGCGACGATGCCCAGCGAGTAGATGTCGGTGGCGGGGGAGGCGGGCTGGCCGCTCGCCTGCTCCGGGGACAGGTACTGGACCGTGCCCATGACCTGCCCGGTCGCCGTCAGCGGGACCTGGTCGGCGATGCGCGCGATGCCGAAGTCGGTGATCTTGACGCGGCCGTCCGGCGTGATGAGCAGGTTGCCCGGCTTCACATCGCGGTGCACGAGGCCCGCGGCGTGCGCGGCGTGCAGGGCGAGCGCGGTCTGCGCGACGATGTCGAGGACCTTGTCGGTCGAGAGGACGCGCTCGCGCTCGAGGACGGTCGAGAGCGCCTCGCCGGGGACGAGCTCCATGACCAGGTAGGCCGAGCCGTCCTCCTCGCCGTAGTCGTAGACGTTGGCGATGCCCTCGTGGTTGACCAGCGCCGCGTGGCGGGCCTCGGCGCGGAAGCGCTCGAGGAAGCCGGGGTCGCCGAGGTACTCGTCCTTCAGGATCTTGATCGCGATGGTGCGGCCGATGACCAGATCGGTCGCCTGCCACACCTCTCCCATGCCGCCGATGGCGATCCGGGACTGCAGCTCGTAGCGTCCTCCGAAGGTGAGGCCTGTCGTGGGTCTCATTTGTTCAGCACCGCCTCTAGTACCTGTTGTCCGATGGGTGCGGCGATCAGGTTGCCGTACCCGGTCTGGCCGAGCCCTCCACCGTTCTCCACGAGCACGGTGATGGCGTACTGCGGGTCGTCCGCAGGCGCGAAGCCGGTGAACCAGAGGGTGTACGGGTCGTCCCCGCCGTTCTCGGCGGTACCGGTCTTACCGGCCACAGTGACGCCCCCTATTGTTGCATTCGTCGCCGCGCCGCCCTGGACGCTGGCGACCATCATCGCCTCGACGGCGTCCGCGGTCTGCGTGCTCACCGCCCGGCCGAGCGACTTTTCCTGGAACTGCTGCAGCACGCTGAGGTCCTGCGAGCGGATCGAGTCGACCAGGTTCGGCTGCATCACCTCGCCGCCGTTCGCGATCGCCGCGGAGACCATGGCGATCTGCAGCGGCGTCGCGCGCACCTCCCACTGCCCGAAGGCGGTGAGGGCCGTCTGGGCGTCGTCCGTCTTCGTCGGGTAGATGCTCGCCTCGACCGACATCGGGATCTCGAGCTCGGTGTCGAAGCCGAACTTCTCGGCCTGCGAGCGGATCGCGTCCGCTCCCAGCTGCACGCCCATCTCGGCCATCGGGACGTTGCAGGAGAGCGAGACGGCGGTGGCCAGCGTGACCGTCTCTCCGGAGCCGCAGAGACCGCCTCCGGAGTTGATCACCTGCGACGAGGAGCCGGGCAGCGTGTACGACTCGACGTTGGGGAAGCTCGAGTCGGCGGTGAAGCGGCCGGACTCGAGGGCGGCCGAGGCCACGACGAGCTTGAAGACGGAGCCGGGCGGGTTGAGCGAGCCGCCGATGGCGCGGTTCACGAGGGGCTCGGAGGAGTCGTCGTTCAGCGCCCGGTAGGCGGCGAGGACGTCGTCGGTGTCGTGGGAGGCCAGCGCGGTGGGGTCGAAGGTGGGCTTCGAGACCATCGCGAGGATGCGGCCGGTGGCCGGCTCGGTCACGACGACGGCCCCCGTGTAGTCGCCGAGCGCGTCGAAGGCGGCCTGCTGGGCGACCGGGTCGATCGAGAGCTCGACCGACGCGCCCTTCGGGTCCTGGCCCGTGACGAGGTTGTTGATCTCGTCGAAGAACTGCGAGTTCGAGGTGCCCGAGAGGTAGTCGTTGAGCGTGCGCTCGATGCCGGTGGTGCCCTGGTTCAGGGTGAAGTAGCCGGTCACGGCGGAGTAGAGCGGGCCGTTCGCGTACTGCCGCTGGAACTTGTAGAGGTCGTCCGACGGCGTCGAGGAGGCGATCGGCTGACCGCCGGCGAGGATCGCACCGCGCTCGGTCGAGAAGCTCTCGTAGAGGGTCCGCGTGTTGCGGCCGTCCTCGTCGAGGGAGTCGGCCTGGATCACCTGGATGGTGGTGGTGGAGAGGAAGAGGGCCACGAACATCGTCAGCACGACGAGGCTCACCCGTTTGAGTTCTCGGTTCATCGACGGATCACACCACCAGACGAGGCTGACTGCGGACTGTGTCGGACAGGCGCAGCAGCACCGCCACGATCATCCAGTTCGCCACGAGGGAGGAGCCGCCGGCGGCGAGGAACGGCGTGGTCAGGCCGGTCAGCGGGATGACGCGGGTGACGCCTCCGATGACGATGAAGCACTGCAGGGCGATCACGAACGAGAGGCCGACTCCCAGGAGGCGCCCGAAGTCGTCCTGCCCGGCGAAGCCGATGCGGAACCCGCGCGAGACCAGCAGGAGGTAGAGGCCGAAGATCGCGAAGAGCCCGGCGAGGCCCAGCTCCTCGCCGAGGCTGGCGATGATGTAGTCGGACTGCGGGACCGGCGTGAGATCCGGCATCCCCTGGCCGAGGCCCGTGCCGAGCAGCCCGCCGTGCGCGAGGCCGAAGAGGCCCTGCACGAGCTGGTAGCTGCCGCCCGGATCCGCCCCGTAGCGCTCGGCGCTGAAGGGCTCGAGCCAGTTGGCGAAGCGGTTGCCCACGTAGTCGAGCGTCTGGCTCGCCAGCAGCGCGCCGCCGAGGAACAGGCCGACGCCGATGAGGACCCAGCTGGTGCGGCCGGTCGCGACGTAGAGCATGACCAGGAACAGGCCGAAGTAGAGCAGCGCCGTCCCCAGGTCGCGCTGGAAGACGATGACGCCCATCGTGACCGCCCAGACCACCAGGATCGGGCCGAGGTCGCGCAGGCGCGGGAAGCGCATCCCGAGGACGGTGCGGCCCACCATCGAGAGGGAGTCGCGGTTGCGCACGAGGTAGCCGGCGAAGAAGACCGCGAGGGCGATCTTGGCGATCTCGCCGGGCTGGAAGCTCGCCACGTCGCCGATCCCGATCCACACACGCGCGCCGCTGACCTCGCGGCCGATGAAGGGCAGGAGCGGCAGCAGGAGCAGCACGATCGCCGCGAACCCGGCGACGTAGGTGTAGCGGAACAGCACGCGGTGGTTGCGGATGACCAGCAGCACCACGATCGCCGCAACGACGGCCAGGGCGCTCCAGAAGATCTGCCGCACCGCCACCGACTCCCAGCCGGTCGCGCCGTCGGCGATGTCGATCCGGTAGATCTCGGCGACGCCCAGGCCGTTCAGCACGGTGGCGATCGGGAGGAGGAAGGGGTCGGCCGCCGGGGCCGCGAAGCGCAGCACGACGTGCACGGCGAGCACGAGCGCCGAGAGGCCGGCGCCCAGCGAGACCAGCGTGGTGTCGATCGAGCCGAGGGCGCCGAGCTGCACGAGCACGATCGCGCCGGCGTCGATGAGGCATGCGCCGATCAGGAGCAGGAGCTCGAGATTGCGCAGCTTCTGGCGGAAGAAGCCCTGCCGCTCGGGGGCGGGGCGGGCGGTGGCCGTGGCGGCGTCCGTCATGGTGCTCCGTTCGCGTCCGTGAGGCGCTCGACGATGTCGACCGCGCCGGCGTAGGAGTCGGCGCTGATCGTCTGCTCCAGCTGCTCGACGTCGTAGGCGCGGAGGGAGTCGAGCGGGATGCCCGTGTCCTCCTTCACCTCCGAGAGCGAGAGCGGGCCGACCGACTGCTGGATGCCCTGGTAGATGATCACGGTGTCCCCGTCGGTGCCGACGTAGAAGCGCGACTGCGTCCAGTCGTAGGCGAAGAGGATCCCGAGGAATCCGATGATGAGCACGAGGGACAGGCCGACGAGCCAGGTGATGCGGCGGCGCAGGTGCCGGCGGCGATCCTCCTCGATCAGCTCGTCGAGGTAGTCCTCGGACGCGGGCTCGAAGTGGGTGGGGCCCTGCGCGGCAGGAGCGCGGGTGTGCAGGCGGAGGCCGGGGATCCGGACGCGGTTCTGCGAGTCGTCGGTGCTGAAGGGCGTGGGCGCGGCGGCCGATCCGACGACCACCGGCTCCTCCACGGGGGCGAGGATGCGCGCGGTGTCGCCCGCGCCGGGGATGTCGAGGACGACGACGGTGACGTTGTCCGGGGCGCCGTGCGAGAGGCTGTCGCGGATCAGGCGGTCGGCCACCTGCTGGGCGGTCTCGTCGCGGCTGAGCTCCTTGAGGATCTCGTCGTGCGGGACGACGCCGGAGAGGCCGTCGGAGCAGATCAGCCAGCGGTCGTGCGGCTCGGTCTCGAGCGTGAGCGTGTCGATCTCGGGGTTGGTGTGCACGTCGCCGAGGACCCGCATCAGGACGGAGCGGCGCGGATGCGTCATCGCCTCCTCCTCCGTGATGCGGCCGGAGTCCACGAGGCGCTGCACGAAGGTGTGGTCCGTCGTGACCTGCTCGAGCCGGCCGTCGCGGAGGACGTAGATGCGGGAGTCGCCGATGTGCGCGATCGCCACCGACTCGCCGACGCGGGCGATCGCGCTGACGGTGGTGCCCATGCCGGTGAGCTCGGGGTGGTCGACCACGGCGTCGGCCAGCAGGGTGTTGGCCGCCAGCAGGGTGCGCTTGAGCTCGTCCTCGGCCTCGTAGGTGGAGGCGTAGACGCGGTCCGCCTCCGCGATGCGCTTGATCGCGATGGAGGAGGCGACGTCGCCGCCCGCGTGACCGCCCATGCCGTCGGCGACGACGAAGAGCTGCCGGCCCGCGTAGCCGGAGTCCTGGTTGTTGGAGCGGATCCTGCCGACGTGCGAGACGGCGGCGCTCTCGCGCACCGCGCCGTGGCCGGAGCCGCTCTCCGGAGTGGGGGCCACGCGCTACGACCGCCGCAGTTCGAAGGTGGTGGTGCCGACCTTCACGGGCGTGTCCAGCGGCACCTTGGTGGGCGCGCCGACGCGGCGGCCGTCGAGGAAGGTGCCGTTGGTGGAGTCGAGGTCCTGGATCATCCACTCGTCGTTCCAGAGGAGAAGGCGCGCGTGGTGGGTCGAGGTGTAGTCGTCGCGGATGACCAGCGTCGACTCCGCGGAGCGGCCGATCGTCAGCGGGTCGCCGGTCAGCTCGAGCTCGGTGCCCCGCTTGGGGCCCGAGGTGATCACGAGGCGCTGCGCCGTGTGGACCGTGGCGGCGCCTCCCTGCTCGGCGCGCTCGGCGGCGGCCTCGCGGCTCCTCCGGGCCGAGGGGGCCGACGGGGAGGCGGGCTGCGCGGGCGCGGGAGCCGGGGCGGCCGCGGCGACCACGGGCTGGGCCGCCGTCACGAACGGGGCCTCGGGGGACGCGGCCTGCGCGCCGGGCGGCAGCTTGCGCACGCGCTGCCCGAACAGGTCGGAGCGCAGCGCGTAGACGATGCCGAACACGAAGAACCACAGCAGCGCGAGGAACGCGATGCGCAGCAGGAAGAGAGTGAGCTCGCTCATAGCCGGTCGTCCCAGAATCCCTCGGAGCCGCGTCCGGCTGCCCTGCCGGACGACGGACGGTCGGTGCGTGCGGGCGCGGAGCCCTGCACGACGCGGTAGACGATCGAGGTGCGCCCGATCGTGATGGTCTGCTCGGGGGCCAGGGGCGCCTGCGTGACGGGCCGGCCGTCGAGCTTGGAGCCGTTCGTGGACCCGAGGTCGTGCACCTGGGCACGGGAGCCGTCCCAGAGGATCTCGACGTGCTTGCGGGAGGTGCCCGAGTCGTCGACGGTGATGTCGGCGTCGCTGCCGCGGCCGATGACGGTGCGCGCCTTCGTGATCGGGTGGCGCCGGCCGTCGATGTCGAGGACGGGCGTGTAGGCGACGGTGCCCTTCACGCTGCGGGAGTCGACCTCGACCATGCCGTCGCTGAGCGCCGGATCGACGGCGAGGGAGATGTCGATCGGGCCGGGGAAGCGGAAGCCCTGCTTGGTGGCGTGCTCGGTGGCGACCGTGGTGAGCTCGTCGATCAGCGTGGCGCCGAGGCGCTGCATCCGGTCGAGGTCGGTCGCGGACATCCGCAGGACCAGGCTGTTGGGGACGAGGATGCGGTCTCGGCTGACCACGGCGGCGGAGGTGTCGAGCTCCCGGCGGAGGGCGGAGGCGAGCTCGACCGGCTGCAGACCCGACTTGAAGGTCCGCGCGAACGCGCCGTTGACGACGCGCTCGAGTCCCTTCTCGAAGTTGTCCAGTATGCCCACAGTCTTCCGATCTTCCGGTTCTTCGCCTTCTCGGCGGTCGCGCACGGATCGAGATGTCTGCGCGCCCGTCGCCGCTTCCTCTTCTTGGTCTGCGCCGCGCACGGCTACGGGCATGTTACTGGGATGGTCTGGATGCGCGATCCTCCGCAGTGGTTTCGCGGCAGGAGTGCCGTGTGCGCGCTCTCACCGGGGCGGCTCGGCGGCGGCTCCCGGGGGAGCGGCGGCCCGGGACGGTGAGCGCCGGTTCGGCTCGGGGGCCGGGGGATGCTACGATTTCTCGTCGGCGCTTCGGTGCCGCTGGTGAGCGCGAGTGGCGGAATAGGCAGACGCGCACGGTTCAGGTCCGTGTGCCCGAAAGGGCGTGGGGGTTCAACTCCCCCCTCGCGCACCAGAGTTCACGAGAACCGGAGTTCGAGAGAACCGGGTTCGAGAGAACCAGAGGAGAAGCCCCCGATCGGATGTCCGGTCGGGGGCTTCTCCCGTTCCCGTGTGCGGTGCGCCGCGGGGCGGGCTCCTGTCGTGTCGTTCTCGCGGACGGCGTCCCGCGGAGGCGCGGTGTTCACCGGGAGGTCGGCGGGAGGTCGTCCGGCGCGGGCACGCTCGCGGAGTGATCGCCCTCCGTGCCGACGTGTCCGCCCTCGATCCGCGGGCGCTGCCCGAGCTGCTCCGACGCCTCCGCCGGCACCGGAGCGTGCAGGTGGGGGAGCGCCAGTGGATCGCGGTGCTGCCCGGATCGGGCCCGGTGCTGCTGACCTCCGGCGACCGGCTCGTGCTCGAGCTGCTGATCGAGCGGCGCGCGCTGCTCCCCGTGGTGATCGACGCGCTCGAGGCGGAGCTGCGCAGCGGCGGCTTCCGCGAGCGGATCGCGCTGCGCTGGAGCACGCCGGACACGGTGCCCGTGCCGCTGCGCTGACGAGCCGCGGTCAGCGGCGGGTGAGCTCCACGACGGGGATGGTGCGGGTGGTGCGCTTCTCGTAGTCGAGGAAGCCGGCGGAGGCGGTGGTGAAGCGTGCCCAGCCGGCGTCGCGCTCCTCCCTGGCGAGGACGCGGGCCCGGACGTCGACGGTGCCGTCGTCGGGGGTCTCGATCGCCAGGTCCGGGTGGGCGATCATGTTGTGGAACCAGGCGGGGTGCTTCGGCGCACCGGCGGCGGACGCGGCGAGCAGCCAGACGTCGTCGGAGGGGTGCAGCGCCATCAGCGGAGTCACGCGCTCCTGACCGGAGCGGGCGCCGCGGTGGTGCACCAGCACGAGGCTCCTCCCGAAGCCGCCCGTGGTCACGGTCCCGCCGTTCGCGCGGAACTCCTCGATGATGGTGTCGTTCCAGTCGGCCATGCTCGTCCTCCTCGACGCGGTGCCGGCACTCGAGTGCCGGGGTCAGGCGCGGGCGCCCAGGGCGTCCTCGCGGCTGCTGCTCCCACCCGGCGGCTGCGCGCCCCCGGTGACGGCGGCAGGATCCGCCAGCGCCCGCCGCCAGGGTAGCTCCGCGGCGCCGACGAGTTCCAGCCTCGAGCGCAGGGCCGCGCGCTCGATCCGCACGCCGCGCGCGAGGTCGCTCAGGGCGCGGGCCGAGACGCGGGCGGCGAGGCGCTCGCGGTCGACGGTGAGCAGCGAGCCGAGGAAGCCGCCGAGCACGACCGCGGTGGGGTTGAAGAGGTTGATGTAGGTGGACAGGCCCTCCGAGAGCAGGTCGACCTGGCGGGCGACCTCGCCCAGGACGGCGGGGTCGCGGGAGGTGCCCAGGGCGATGTCGAGCTCGTCCTGGTCGAGGACGCGGGCGCCGAGGACGTCGAGGAGGGAGCGCATCCGGACCTCGGCCTCCAGGCAGCCGCGCCGGCCGCAGCCGCAGAGGCGGCCGTTCGTGGCGACGAGGGTGTGGCCCAGCTCGGCCGCGAACCCCGAGGAGCCCTGGAGCGGGACGCCGCCGATGATGACTCCTCCGCCGATGCCGCCCGCGCCGCCGGTGACGTAGACCACGTCGGCCACGCCGTGCGCGGCTCCGAAGAGGGACTCGCCGATGGCGCCGAGGGTCGCGTCGTTGCCGACGGCGACCGGGAGGTCGAGGGCGCGGCTGAGCTGGGTGGCGAGGTCGACGTCGCGCCAGCCCAGGTGCGGGGCGCGGTGGACGAAGCCGGAGTCGGCCTGGACGAGGCCGGGGACGGCGACGCCCGCGCCGACCAGCGTGCGCAGCGACTCCCGCTCGGAGCGGAAGCCCTCGACGATGCCGGTGACGACGCGGACCACCGTGGCCGGGCTCGCGGGCTTGGGGGTGTCGAAGCGGACGCGGCGCAGCAGCTCGCCGTGCAGCCCGACCAGGCCGACGATGATCGCATCGGTGTCGAGGTGGACGCCCACGGCCGCGAACCGGTCGCCGGGGACGACGGTGGCGCTGGGGCGGCCGATGCGGCCGTCGGGCGCGGTGGTCTCCTCCGCGACCCAGCCGAGCTCGCTCAGCTCGCCGACGAGGTTCGCGACGGCGGAGCGGTTGAGCCCGGTGAGGCGGCCGAGCTCGGCGCGGCTGGTGGGACCGGAGCGGTGCACCAGGGTCGCGAGGCTCGCGAGGTTCGTGCGGCGCAGCAGCGCGTTGCTGGAGGCTCCGACTGCTCCTGCCATGATCGCCTGCCTGTCGCTGGACCCCGACGGGTCTCGGATGCACTCGGGCGCGGCTCCCCCGAGGAGAAGCCGCGCCCGAGAATTGTAGAAGAGAAGGACGAGGAGCGCCGCTGGGCGGCGCCCGGCGTTCGCCTAGCGGCCGCCGGCGCGGCGCTTGTTGAAGATGTCGAACGCCACCGCGAGCAGGAGCACGAAGCCCTTGATCGCCATCTGCCAGGCCGCGTCGACCGAGAGGATGGAGAGGCCCATGTTGAGCACGCCCATCACGAGTCCGCCGATGACGGCTCCGACGACGGTGCCCACGCCTCCCTGGACGGCGGCGCCGCCGATGAAGACCGCGGCGATCGCGTCCAGCTCGTAGTTCTGTCCGGCCGAGGCGACCGCACCGCCGGCGCGGGCGGTGCTGACGATGCCCGCGACTCCGGCCAGTGCGCCCATGTTGACGAAGATGAAGAAGTTGACCCACTTCGTCTTGACGCCGGACATCATCGCGGCGAACAGGTTGCCGCCCATCGCGTAGATGTGGCGGCCGAAGACCGTCCGGCCGAGCACGAAGCTGTAGGCGAGGATCAGCACGGCGAGCACGATCAGGATGATCGGGGTTCCGCTGTAGCCGGCGAGCAGCCAGGAGAGGGCCATGATCGCGATGACGGCGATGGCCGACTTCGCGACCAGCGAGCCGATGGGCTCGCGGGGCAGCTCGAGACGGCGGAGGGTCGCGCGGCTGCGGAGCTGCTGGGCCACGAGGACGACGCAGACGATCAGGCCGAGGACCAGGGTGAGCGCGTCGCGGCCGGCGATGCCGCCGAGGACGCCCGGCAGCCAGCCGGCGCCGATCGCGGTGAACTCGGTGGGGAGGCCGTTGATCGTTCCGCCGGTGAGGAGGACGAGGGTGAAGCCGCGGAAGATCAGCATGCCAGCGAGGGTCACGATGAATGCCGGTATGCCGACGAAGGCGACCCAGAAGCCCTGCCATGCTCCGACGGCGGCGCCGGTGACGAGGGCGACGACGACGGCCGCCCACCAGGGCAGGCCCCAGTTGTTCATCGCGATCGCCGAGATGGCGCCGACCATCGCCACGACCGAGCCGACCGAGAGGTCGATGTGGCCGGCGATGATGACCATCACCATGCCGATCGCGAGGATCAGCACATAGGCGTTCTGCTGGATCAGGTTGTTGACGTTGCCGGGCAGGAGCAGGCGCCCGCCGGTCAGCACCTGGAAGAGCAGGATGATGATGGCCAGCGCGGCGAGGATGCCGTACTGCCGGAGGTTGATGTTCAGCCGGCGCGAGCGCTTGGGCGGGGTGGAGGGCGTGTTGGCGGGCGTGTCCGCCGGCGCTGTGGTGGTCGTGGCGCTCATCGGGCCTGTTCCTTTCCGGCGGTCATGTAGTGCATGAGGTGCTCCTGGGTGGCATCGGCGCGATCGATCTCGCCCGTGATCCGTCCCTCGGAGATGGTGTAGATGCGGTCGGCGAGGCCGATCAGCTCGGGCAGCTCGGACGAGATGACGACGACCGCCTTGCCCTGGGCCGCGAGTTCGTTGATGATCCCGTAGATCTCGTACTTGGCTCCCACGTCGATGCCGCGGGTGGGCTCGTCGAGGATCAGCACGTCGGGACCGGAGAAGATCCACTTCGAGAGGACGACCTTCTGCTGGTTGCCGCCGGAGAGCTTCCCCGTGACGGCCGAGACGGTCGGCGCCTTGATGTTCATCTTCGATCGGTACGAGTCGGCGACCTTGTACTCGCGGTGCTTGTCGATCACGCCGAGCCGGGCCAGGCGCGAGAGCGCGGCGGCCGAGACGTTGACGGTGATGTCGCCGATGAGGTTGAGCCCGTAGCGCTTGCGGTCCTCGGTCGCGTAGGCGAGGCCGTTGCGGATCGCCTCGTCGACGGTGCGGGTCTGGATCTCCTTGCCGTCCTTGTAGACGCGGCCGGAGATGCCGGTGCCGTAGCTCCTCCCGAAGATGCTCATCGCGAGCTCGGTGCGTCCGGCGCCCATCAGGCCCGCGAAGCCGACGATCTCGCCGGCGCGGACGGTGAAGGAGGCGTCGTCGACGACCACGCGATTGATGTCGACGGGGTGGTGGACCGTCCAGTTCTCGACGCGCAGCTTCTCCTCGCCGATCTGCGGGTCGCGCGGCGGGAACATGCTGTTGAGGTCGCGGCCGACCATCGCGCGGATGATCCGGCTCTCGGACGCCTCCTCGCCGGCCATCGGGAAGCTCTCGATGGTGCGACCGTCGCGGATGATCGTGACGGTGTCCGCGATGGCGCGGATCTCCTTCAGCTTGTGGCTGATGATGATGCAGGTGATGCCCTGCTTGCGGAGCTGGTCGATCAGGCCGAGCAGGTGGTCGCTGTCCTCGTCGTTGAGGGCGGCGGTGGGCTCGTCGAGGATGAGGAGCTTCACCTCCTTGGCGAGGGCCTTGGCGATCTCGACGAGCTGCTGCTTGCCGACGCCCAGCTCGAGGATCTTGGTCGCGGGGCTCTCGGCGAGGCCGACGCGGGCGAGCAGCTTGGCCGCCTCCGCGTTGGTCGCGTTCCAGTTGATGACGCCGCGGGTCGACTTCTCGTTGCCGAGGAAGATGTTCTCGGCGATGGAGAGGTAGGGGCTGAGGGCGAGCTCCTGGTGGATGATCACGATGCCGTCGGCCTCGCTGTCGTTGATCGCCCGGTACTGCGCCTCCTCGCCCTCGAACTCGATGGTGCCCTCGAAGCTGCCGTACGGGTACACGCCGGAGAGGACTTTCATCAGGGTCGACTTGCCGGCGCCGTTCTCGCCGCAGATGGCGTGGACCTCGCCGGGCTGGACCGAGAGCGAGACGCCGTCGAGGGCGCGGACGCCGCCGCCGAACTCCTTGACGATGTCGCGCATGATGAGGATGGGACTGGCCAACAGGGCCTCACTTCGTTGGGGGGGGGAGTGGTGTGCGGACGGGGAGGCGGGGGCGGGGAGGATCGCTCCTCCCCGCCCCCGCCCGACGGATCAGAGTCCGACGTCGCCGGCCTTGAGGAAGCCGGAGTCGACGAGGACCGACTGCACGTCGTCCTTCGTGACGACCTGCGGCTCCAGCAGGTAGGACGGGACGACCTTCTCGCCGTTGTCGTAGGTCTCGGTGTCGTTGACCTCGGGCTCCTCGCCCGCGACGATCGACTGCACCATCTGGAAGACGCGGTCGCCGAGGGTGCGGGTGTCCTTCCAGACCGTCATGGACTGCTCGTCGGCGAGGATCGCCTTGACGTTGGCCTTGTCGGCGTCCTGGCCGGTGATGACCGGGTAGTCGGCGCCGGGGGTGTAGCCGGCCGACTTCAGCGAGGCCTCGATGCCGATGGCCAGGCTGTCGTTGGGGGAGAGCACGACGTCGACCTTCTGGCCGCCGGTGTAGAAGGACGAGAGGCGGTTGTCCATCTCGGACTGCGCCTTGTCGGAGGCCCAGCCCTGGATGCCGATCGAGGCCCAGTCGTCGTCCGACGCGGGCGACTTGCCCGAGGGGACGGTGAGCTTGCCGCTCTCGATGTAGGGCTGCAGGACGTCCCACGCGCCGGAGAAGAAGAACTTCGCGTTGTTGTCGTCGGGGCTGCCGGCGAAGGGCTCGAGGGTGAAGGGACCCGCGGCGTTCTTCAGGTCGAGGGTCGACTCGATGTACTGGCCCTGGAGCTGGCCGACCTTGTAGTTGTCGAAGGTCGCGTAGTAGTCGACGTCCGCGGTGCCGTTGATGAGACGGTCGTAGGCGATGACGGTGGCGTTCTGCTTCTTCGCCTCGGCGAGGACGGGCGCGAGGGCCTCGCCGTCGATCGCGGCGATGACCAGGATCTTGGAGCCGCCGGCGATCTGGTTCTGGATCTGCGAGATCTGCTGATCGGTCTTGTTGTCCGCGTACTGGAGGTCGACGGTGCAGCCGTCGCCCTCGAGCTGCGACTGGAGGCCTTCGCCGTCGTTGATCCAGCGCTCGAGGCTGCGCGTGGGCATCGAGATGCCGACGGTGCAGTCGCCTTCCGCGCCGGCGCCGGCAGCGGCGCCTCCGGAGTTGGCGGGGCTCGCGGAACAGGCCGCGAGGCCGAGGGAGATGATGCCGGCGGCGGCCAGCGTGGTGATGCCGCGGGAGAACTTCATGGAGTGCATTCCTCTCTGAAAGCAGTGTCCGAGGGAGAGGACGACAAGAGGCGTGCACGTGTGGCGCACGTCGTCGTGTCGTCGCCCGGGAGGGCGGGAGAGCCCCGAGGGGCTTTGTCCACGGAGAGAACATATTCTTTCGATCGGGGGGAGTAAAGCGCGGGCGGCGAATTTGTCCAGGCGATGCCGAAATGTGATCTTCGGGACGTCGACCCCCGTCGTTGCTGGGAGAGAACGCTCTCACCGCTCGGCTCCCGCCCGGCTCGCGCCCCTCCGCCGGGCGCCCGCCGCCGTCCGCGTGAGGGAAACGCGAGGACTCCGGGCCGGGCCGTAGGGGAACCGTGAGGACCGCTCCGACGGGCCCCCGCGAGGTGTTGCATCGCTTCCTGTGCCGCTTCCCGGCAGGCGTCCGGTCCCGGGCGTCGTCCGCTCCCCGGATGGAGTCCTCCGTGCTCGACCTCGCCTACCTCCTCGGCGTGCTCGCCCTCTTCTCGCTCATCGCTCTCGCCGCGAAGGGGGTCGAGCGGCTGGGCGGACCGCCCCCCTCGGCGACCCGCGGGACCCGCGAGAAGGAGGCGGGCCGGTGATCGTCTTCGACGCCCTCGCGGCCGTGCTGGCGCTCGCCGCCGTCGTCTACCTCGTCGCGGCCCTGATCCGACCGGAGCGCTTCTGATGGATCCGCTCCTCGCCGTCCTCCAGGTCGCGACCGTCGGCCTGGCCGTCGCCCTCCTCCACCGCCCCCTCGGCGACCACATGTTCCGCGTCTACACCTCGACGCGCGACCTCGCCCTCGAGCGCGGCGTCTACCGCCTCATCGGCGTCGACTCCGCGGGCGAGCAGAGCTGGCGCGCCTACCTCCGGGCCGTGCTGGCCTTCTCTCTCGTCGGCGTGCTCCTGCTCTACGGGATGCAGCGCCTCCAGGCGGTCCTGCCCGGCTCCCTCGGCCTGCCCGCGGTGCCGGAGGGGCTGGCGTTCAACACCGCCGTCTCGTTCGTCACCAACACCAACTGGCAGTCCTACTCCCCGGAGGCGACCCTCGGCTTCGCGGTGCAGCTCGGCGGCCTCGCCGTGCAGAACTTCGTCTCGGCGGCCGTGGGCCTGGCCGTGGCGGTGGCGCTGATCCGCGGATTCGCGCGCCGCTCCTCCGGAACGCTCGGCAACTTCTGGGTCGACCTCGTGCGCGGCACGCTGCGCCTCCTGCTGCCCCTCGCGGTGGTGGCGGCGGTCGTGATGATCGCGGGCGGCGTGATCCAGAACCTGAACGGCCCGCTGACGGTGACCACGCTCACCGGCGGCGAGCAGAGCATCCCGGGCGGCGCGGTGGCCTCGCAGGAGGCGATCAAGCTGCTCGGCACCAATGGCGGCGGCTACTTCAACGCCAACTCCGCGCACCCGTTCGAGAACCCCTCGGCGTGGGTGTCGCTGCTGCAGATCGTGCTGATCCTCGCGATCCCGTTCTCGCTGCCGCGCACCTTCGGCCGGATGGTCGGCGACGTGCGGCAGGGCCGCGCGATCCTCGCGGCGATGGCGACGATCTTCGTCGTGTCGCTCGCGGCCCTCACCGCGCTGGAGGCGGCGGGCGGCGGATCCGCGGCGCAGGCCGCCGGAGCCGCGATGGAGGGCAAGGAGACGCGCTTCGGCATCGCCGGTTCCGCCCTCTACGCGACCGCCTCGACGCTCACCTCGACCGGCGCCGTCAACGCGATGCACGACTCCTTCACCGCGCTCGGCGGCATGCTGCCGATGCTCAACATGATGCTCGGCGAGGTCGCCCCCGGCGGCGCCGGCTCGGGCCTCTACGGGATGCTCGTGCTCGCGGTGCTGGCCGTGTTCGTCGGCGGGCTGCTGGTCGGCCGGACGCCCGAGTACCTGGGAAAGAAGCTCGGCCCGCGCGAGATCAAGCTCGCGAGCCTCTACATCCTCGTGACGCCGACGCTCGTGCTGGCCGGCACGGCCCTGAGCTTCGCGATCCCGGCGGTACGGGAGGACGTGGAGAGCACGTCGATCCTGAACCGCGGGCTGCACGGGCTCTCGGAGGTGCTCTACGCCTTCACCTCCGCGTCCAACAACAACGGCTCGGCGTTCGCGGGGCTGACGGCGAACACGCCCTGGCTCAACACGGCGCTCGGCGTCGCGATGCTCCTCGGCCGCTTCCTCCCGATCCTGCTGGTGCTCGCCCTGGCCGGCTCGCTCGCGGCGCAGTCGCCGGTGCCCTCCAGCGCCGGCACGCTGCCCACCCACCGGCCGCAGTTCGTCGGCCTCCTCGTGGGCGTCACGGTCGTCGTGACCGCGCTCACCTACTTCCCCGTACTCGCGCTGGGCCCCCTGGCGGAAGGACTGCGACTCCGATGACCACTGCACTCACCGAGGCCCCCGCGGAACCCGCGCGCCCCACCCGCGCCGCCCTCGGGCCGCGCCAGCTCGCCTCCGCCCTCCCCGGAGCGCTGCGCAAGCTCGATCCGCGCCTGATGTGGCGCAACCCCGTGATGTTCATCGTCGAGGTCGGCGCCGCGCTGACCACGGTGCTGGCGATCGCCGAGCCGTTCCTCGGCGGGCCGGAGGAGTCGGGCGGATCGACGGTGCCCGGCACCTTCACGGCCGGCATCGCGATCTGGCTCTGGCTCACCGTGGTGTTCGCGAACCTCGCGGAGTCGGTGGCCGAGGGCCGCGGCAAGGCGCAGGCCGAGAGCCTGCGCGCCACCCGCACCAGCACTCCGGCCCGGCGCGTGACGGACTACGACCCCGCGGACCCCTCCGCCCTATCGGCCCGCCTGGTCGAGGTCTCCTCGGCCGAGCTGCAGCTGGGCGACGTGGTCGTGGCGGAGGCGGGCGACCTCGTCCCCGGCGACGGCGACATCGTCTGGGGCATCGCCTCCATCGACGAGTCGGCGATCACGGGCGAGTCGGCGCCGGTCGTCCGCGAGAGCGGGGGCGACCGCAGCGCGGTGACGGGCGGCACGCGAGTGCTCTCGGACCGGATCGTGGTGCGCATCACCTCGCGGCCGGGCGAGACCTTCGTCGACCGGATGATCGGCCTGGTCGAGGGCGCGTCGCGGCAGAAGACGCCGAACGAGATCGCGCTCGACATCCTCCTGGCGAGCCTCTCGATCGTGTTCGTCGTGGTCGTGCTGACCCTGAACCCGATCGCCTCGTTCGCGGGAGCCTCCGTGAGCGTCCCGGTGCTGGTCGCCCTGCTCGTCTGCCTCATCCCGACCACCATCGGCGCCCTCCTCTCGGCCATCGGCATCGCCGGCATGGACCGGCTCGTGCAGCGCAACGTGCTCGCGATGTCCGGCCGGGCGGTGGAGGCGGCGGGCGACGTCACGACGCTCCTGCTCGACAAGACGGGGACCATCACCTACGGCAACCGCCGCGCTGTGGCGTTCCTCCCCCTCGACGGAGTGGCGCAGGCCGCCCTCGTCGACGCGGCCGCCTCCTCCTCGCTCAGCGACCCGACGCCCGAGGGGAAGTCGATCGTCGACCTCGCGGGCGACTCGGGCCGCCCCGCCGTCGAGCCCGCTCAGGCCGCCGTGGTGCCGTTCACCGCGCAGACCCGGATGAGCGGGCTCGACCTCCCCGACGGCTCCTCCATCCGCAAGGGCGCCGGCTCGGCCGTGCGCGCCTGGGTGGAGGAGGAGGGGCCGCTGCCGTCCGCGGTCGCGGCGCGCCTCACGGTGCTCGTCGACGGTGTCTCGGAGAGCGGCGGCACGCCCCTGGTCGTCGCGGTGAAGGACGCCCACGGCGCCCGCCTGCTCGGCGTCGTGCACCTGAAGGACGTGGTGAAGGACGGGCTCGCCGAGCGCTTCTCGGAGCTGCGCGCGATGGGCATCCGCACCGTGATGATCACGGGTGACAACCCGCTGACCGCGAAGGCGATCGCGGCGGAGGCGGGAGTCGACGACTACCTCGCCGAGGCGACCCCCGAGGACAAGCTCGCCCTGATCCGGCGCGAGCAGGAGGGCGGCGCGCTGGTCGCGATGACCGGCGACGGCACCAACGACGCCCCGGCCCTCGCGCAGGCCGACGTGGGCGTGGCGATGAACACCGGCACCTCGGCGGCGAAGGAGGCGGGCAACATGGTCGACCTCGACTCCGACCCCACCAAGCTCATCGACATCGTGCGGATCGGCAAGCAGCTGCTGATCACCCGCGGCGCGCTCACCACGTTCTCGATCGCGAACGACGTGGCGAAGTACTTCGCGATCATCCCGGCGATGTTCGCGGGGGTCTTCCCCGGGCTCGCGGTGCTGAACGTGATGCAGCTGCACTCGCCGGCCTCGGCGATCCTCTCGGCGATCGTGTTCAACGCGCTGGTGATCGTCGTGCTGATCCCGCTCGCGCTGCGCGGAGTGGCGTACCGCCCGGTCGCCGCCTCGCGCATCCTCAGCCGCAACCTCCTGGTCTACGGGCTGGGCGGAGTGATCGCTCCGTTCCTCGGGATCAAGCTCGTCGACCTGATCGTCGCCGCGATCCCCGGCTTCTGACCCGCCCGTCCCGACCACTGAAGACAGAGAGAAGAGACCATGTTCCGTCCCTACGGTGTCGCGCTGCGCGCGATGATCGTGCTCACCGTGCTGCTGGGAGCGGCGTACCCGCTCGCGGTGCTCGGGATCGGGCAGCTCGCCCTGCCCGCCCAGGCGAACGGCTCGCTGCTGCGCCAGGACGGCGCGGTGATCGGCTCGTCGCTGATCGGCCAGTCGTTCACGGACGCCGACGGAGCGCCCCTGCCGGAGTGGTTCCAGTCGCGTCCCTCCGCCGCGGGCTACGACGCCGCGGCCTCGACCGGCAGCAACCTCGGCCCCGAGAACGCCGACCTGGTCGCGTCCGTCGAGGAGCGCCGGGCCGCGATCGCGGCCTTCGAGGGCGTCGACCCGGCCGCGGTGCCGGCCGATGCGCTGACCGCCTCCGCCTCGGGGCTCGACCCCGCGATCAGCCCCGCCTACGCGCAGCTGCAGGCGCCCCGCGTCGCCGCCGCCCGCGGGCTCGACGTGAGCGCCGTGCGCGCGCTGGTCGAGGAGCATACCGCCGGCCGCGAGCTCGGGTACCTCGGCGAGCCGACGGTGGACGTGCTCGAGCTCAACGCCGTTATCGCGCAGCTGTGACCGCTCCGGTGGCGCCTCCGGCTCGTAGAATCGCGATCGGCTCGTCGCGACCGTCCGATCGAGCGGATCGACGCCGGTCCCGCGAGCCCGGGGCGCCCCGGAGCCGCGAGCACGAGGGGAGGCCGGGAGCATGACGAAGGGCCGCCTGCGCGTGCTCCTCGGAGCCGCGCCCGGAGTGGGCAAGACCTACACGATGCTCGAGGAGGGCCGCCGGCTCGCCGCCGAGGGCCGCGACATCGTGGTGGCCGTGGTCGAGACGCACGGCCGCTCCGCCACCGCCGCGATGGTCGAGGGGCTGGAGGTCGTGCCGAGGAGGGCCGTCGAGCACCGCGGTGTGCTGCTCGATGAGATGGACCTCGACGCGGTGCTGGCCCGCCGGCCCGACGTCGCGCTGGTCGACGAGCTCGCGCACACCAACGCCCCCGGCTCCCGGCACGAGAAGCGCTGGGAGGACGTGCGGACGCTCCTCGACGCCGGCATCACCGTCTTCTCGACCGTGAACATCCAGCACATCGAGTCGCTCAACGACGTCGTGCACGCGATCACCGGAGCGCCGCAGCGCGAGACGATCCCGGACGCGGTCCTCCGCGCCGCCGATCAGATCGAGGTCGTCGACCTGGCGCCCCAGGCGCTGCGCGACCGCCTCGCCGACGGCCGGGTCTACCCGCCCGAGCGCATCGACGCGGCGCTGTCCAACTACTTCCGGCTCGGCAACCTGACCGCCCTGCGCGAGCTCGCGCTGCTCTGGCTCGCCGACGAGGTCGACAGCGCGCTGCGCGACTACCGCGTCGAGCACGGCATCGACAGCACCTGGGAGGCGCGCGAGCGCGTGGTCGTGACCCTCACCGGCGGGCCGGAGGGGGAGACCCTGCTGCGGCGCGGCGCGCGGATCGCGGCCCGCGCCTCCGGGGGCGACCTGCTCGCCGTGCACGTGGTGACCCCCGACGGCCTCCGCACCCCGCGCCCGCACGTGCTCGAGGCGCAGCGGGTGCTGGTCGAGAAGCTCGGCGGCAGCTACCACCAGGTGGTCGGCGAGGACGTGCCGCGCACGCTGGTCGAGTTCGCCCGCTCGGTCAACGCGACGCAGCTGGTGATCGGCGTGAGCAGGCGGAGCCGCCTCGCCTCGGCGCTGACGCCCGGCACCGCGTCGACGGTGATCCGCGAGTCCGGCAACATCGACGTGCACATCGTCAGCCACTCCGCCGCCGGGCGCACCGCGGTGCTGCCGAGGCTCGACGGGGCCCTGACGCTGCGGCGCCGCCTCCTGGGACTGGCCCTCGCCCTCGTGGGCGGCCCGCTGGTGACCTGGCTGCTCTCGAGCCTCCGCAGCGACGAGTCGATCACGAGCGACGTGCTCTCGTACCAGCTGCTGGTGGTGGTGGTCGCGCTGGTCGGCGGGCTCTGGCCGGCCCTCTTCGCGGCCGTGCTCTCGGGGCTGACCCTCGACTTCTTCTTCGTCGATCCGCTCTACACGATCACCGTCGACGAGCCTCTGCACGCGCTGGCGCTGGTGCTCTACGTGCTGAATGCGGCGCTCGTCAGCGCCGTGGTCGACCGCGCGGCCCGGCGGGCGCGGGCCGCCAAGCGGTCGGGGGCGGAGTCGGAGCTGCTGGCGACGATCGCGGGCGGCGTGATCCGCGGGCAGGGGGCGCTGCAGGCGATCCTCGAGCGCTCGCGCGAGGCGTTCGGGCTGACCGGCGTGCGGCTGCTGCGCGGCGGCGAGCTCGTCGCGGCCGACGGCGAGCCGCAGCCGGAGGGCGATCCCGCGCGCATCGCGGTGGGCGAGGGCGCGGTGCTCGAGCTGCACGGCCGCGAGCTGGAGGGGAGCGAGCGGCGACTGCTCCAGGTCGTCGCCGCCCAGCTGGACTCGGTGCTCGAGAACGCGGCCCTCAGCGAGACGGCCAGCTCCCTCGCTCCGCTGGCCGAGACCGATCGGGTGCGCAGCGCCCTGCTCTCGGCCGTCAGCCACGACCTGCGCCGGCCCCTCGCCGCGGCCACCGCGGCGGTCAGCGGGCTGCGCTCGCCCGAGGTGGTCTGGAGCGAGCGCGACCGGGAGGAGCTGCTCGCCACCGCCGACGAGAGCCTCACCGTGCTCGCCGCGCTGGTCACCGACCTGCTCGACGTGACGCGGCTGGAGGCGGGGGCGCTCGCCGTGGCGCTCGCCCCGCTCGACGCCGCCGACGTGGTGCTCCCCGCGCTCGACGAGCTCGGGCTCGGTCCCGGCGAGGTCGACCTCGACCTCGATCCGGAGGGCCCGGCGCTGCTCGCCGACGCGGTTCTGCTGCAGCGCGTCGTGGTCAACCTGCTCGCGAACGCCGTCCGCTACGCGCCGTCCGGCACCCGGGTGCGCGTGGCCGCCAGCGCCTTCGGCGGGAGCGCGCAGCTGCGGATCGTCGACCACGGCCCCGGGGTGCCCGAGGAGCGGCGCGCCGAGATCTTCGTGCCGTTCCAGCGGCTCGGCGACGACGACAACCTCACGGGCCTGGGCCTCGGCCTCGCGCTCTCGAAGGGGTTCACGGAGGGGATGGGCGGCACGCTCGAGACGGAGGACACTCCGGGGGGCGGACTGACGATGGTGGTGACGCTGCCGCTGGCGAAGGAGACTGCTGCCGCTGCTCCTGCGGCTCACGTCGCTCCTCCCGCCCCGCACGACGGCGGGTCGGGCACCGCTCCGCACGAGGACTCCGGAGGAGCCGCATGAAGATCCTGATCGCCGACGACGACCCGCAGATCCTGCGCGCCCTGCGCATCACGCTCACCGCCCGCGGATACGACGTGGTGACGGCCGGCGACGGCACCGAGGCGATCAACCGCGCGGTGGACGAGCATCCGGACCTCTACATGATCGACCTCGGCATGCCACGGCTCGACGGGGTCGAGGTCATCCACGGACTGCGCGGCTGGACGAGCGCGCCGATCCTGGTGGTGTCGGGACGGACGGGCGCGGCCGACAAGGTGGGCGCGCTCGACGCCGGCGCGGACGACTACGTCACCAAGCCGTTCTCGATGGACGAGGTGCTCGCGCGTATCCGGGCCCTCTCGCGGCGGGTGCAGCCGGCCGACGGCGAGCCGCTGGTCGTGATCGGCGAGGTGACCGTGGACCTGGTGGCCAAGAGCGCGACGCGGGACGGCGTCTCCGTGCGGCTCACCCCGACCGAGTGGCAGGTGCTCGAGATCCTCATCCGCAACGCGGGCAAGCTGGTCACCCGCCGCTCGCTGCTGGCCGAGATCTGGGGCCCCGCGCACGTCACCGACACCGGCTACCTGCGCCTCTACCTCGCGCAGCTGCGCAAGAAGCTCGAGCCCGACCCCGCGCATCCGCGCCACCTGCTGACCGAGGCGGGCATGGGCTACCGCTTCGTGCCCTGACCGGCCTCTGCTCAGCGGGGGAACCCCGGACCGTCGAGGGGGCCCGCTGGTCGTGGCTCCCGCGACGGTCCGGGATCGCCTCGGCGGAGGGGGGCAGGTCACCAGTCGTGGACGGTGCCGTCGGCGAGTCGGTTGAAGGGCAGGTACGCGCGCACGTAGGGGTACTTCCCGGCGGCGTCGACGTCGAGCTCCACGCCCAGACCGGGGGCGTCGCCCGGGTGCAGCCGTCCCTCGCTCCAGGTGAACGACTGCTGGAAGACGCTGTCGGTCCGCTCGCCGTGCTTCATGTACTCCTGGATCCCGAAGTTGTGGATCGCCAGGCCCAGGTGCATCGCGGCCGCCATTCCCACCGGGGAGACGTCGGTGGGTCCGTGCATCCCGGACTTGATCTGGTACTGCGCGGCGTGGTCGAGGATCCTCCGGAGGTGGGAGACGCCTCCGGTGTGCGTGACCGCGCTGCGGATGTAGTCGATCAGCTGCTCGCGGATCAGGAGCTGGTAGTCCCAGACGGTGTTGAAGACCTCGCCGATCGCCAGGGGTGTGGTGGTGTGCTGCCGGACGAGGCGGAGGGCCTCCTGGTTCTCGGCGGGCGTGCAGTCCTCGAGCCAGAAGAGGTCGTACGGCTCGAGGGACTTGCCGAGGGCCGCGGCCTGGATCGGTGTCATCCGGTGGTGGCCGTCGTGGAGGAGGGGGAGCCCCGGCCCGAACTCGTTGCGGACGGCCTCGAAGACGCGGGGGACGTGGCGCAGGTAGGCGCGGGTGTCCCAGTCCTCCTCGGTCGGCAGGCCGCCGCGCTGCGCCGGTTCGTGGTCGTAGCGCACACCGGCGTTGCCCTCGAGGACGGCGTTGGAGGCGATGCCGTAGATCGAGGTCAGCCCCGGCACCGCGGTCTGCACGCGGATCGCGCGGTACCCCTGCTCCTGGTGCTCGCGGATGCTGTCGAACAGCTCCGCGTCCGTCCGCCCGGACGCGTGGCCGTAGGCGAGCAGGCCGGTACGGGACGCGCCTCCGAGCAGCTGGTAGAGCGGCATGCCGGCGGCCTTGCCCTTGATGTCCCAGAGGGCGGTGTCGACCGCCGCGATCGCCGCCATCGTGACCGGCCCGCGGCGCCAGTAGGACGACCGGTAGAGGAACTGCCAGGTGTCCTCGATGCGCGAGGCGTCGCGACCGAGGAGCAGCGGCACGACGTGGTCGGCGAGATAGGAGACCACGGCGAGCTCGCGGCCGTTGAGGGTCGCGTCGCCGAGGCCGGTCAGCCCGTCGTCGGTCGTGAGCTTGAGGGTGACGAAGTTGCGGTCGGGACTGGTGACGACGACCTCGGCCTTGTCGATCTTCATGGGATGCCTTTCGTGGTGGGGGATCGGGTCAGGGGTTCCGGCCGGGAGCGCGGTCCATCGAGAACGCGGCGGTCGAGAGGCCGGGCGCCACGGGCGCGGCCTGTCCCGTGCTCTCGCGGCGCTCGGCTATTTCGGCGACGATCTGCGCGTGCCGGCGGTCGGTCAGCGGGTAGAACGCCATGATCAGCACCGCGAGCAGGGCCGCGACGGCCGGGATGAGGCCGGCGGCGGCGCGGATGCCCCACTCGGCGTGCTCGCTCTGCTCCGCGGCCCCGGCCACGTAGCCGCCCCAGGCCAGCGCGTACGCGGCGAGGGCGCCTCCGACCGCCTGGCCGGTCTTGCGGGTGAAGGAGAACAGGGCGTAGATCGTGCCCTCGGAGCGGATGCCGGTCTTCCACTCCCCGTACTCAACGGTGTCCGCCTCGATCGCCCAGACGAGCATGTTGACGAGCTGAATGCCGACGTAGGCGAGGACCAGTCCGCCGAAGCCGACCGCCACCGCGTCGCCCGGGGCGAGGAAGACGACCGTTCCGCCGCTGATCAGGACCCCGACTCCGGCCATGTAGGCGTTGCGCTTGCCGAACCGCCGCACGATCGTCGGGACGAGGGCGGCCAGGCCGAAGGTCAGGGCGAGCTGGATCAGCGACATCGCGGCGTAGAGCTGGACCGATCCGAGCACGTCGCGCAGGTAGTAGAGCTGCACGGTCTGGAGCGCGAGCGTCCCGGTGAGGAACAGGAACGAGCTGAGGCAGAGGAAGAGCAGCGGCCGGTTGGAGCGGAGGGTCGTCATGCTCTGACGGAACGTGACGTGCGCGACGTCGCGCTGGACCCGCTCCTTCGCGGTCAGGATCGTGAAGAGGTAGAGCGCGGAGCCGACGACGACGAAGCTCAGCGTGACGATCGAGAAGAGCGACTGCAGATGGGCGCCGGGGACGACCAGCGGGGCCATGAAGGTGCCGAGCCCGGCCCCCACGATCGCGCCGCCGATGGCGCGGGCGCTGGCGAGCTTCGCGCGCTCGGTGCCGACCTGCGTCATCGCTCCGGCGAGCGAGCCGTAGGGGATGTTGACGAGGCTGTAGGCGAGGCCGAGCGCGGCATAGCTCAGGTAGGCGTAGAGCAGGGTTCCGCTCTCGCCGATCTGCGGGACGGAGAAGGTCGCGGCCGAGAGCAGCAGGAGCGGGACCGACCCGAACATCAGGAAGGGCCGGAACTTGCCGAAGCGCCTGCTGTAGGTGCGGTCCACGACCCGGCCGGCGAAGACGTCGGCGAACGCGTCGAAGATCCGCACGACGAGCAGCAGCGTGCCCGCCGCGGCCGCGGAGATCCCGGCGACGTCGGTGTAGTAGACGAGCAGGAACATCGTGGCGGTGGTGAAGGCGAGGTTGTTCGCCGTGTCGCCGGCGCCGTAGCCCACGATGCTCAGCTTCGAGAGCTTCTCAGCGGCGGGCGCTCCGGGCGCGGTGGTGCGGGGGGTCATGCGGGCTCCTTTACCCGGGCGCGGACCCGTCGGGGATCCGCGCCGCATCGAGACGGTGCGAGGGTGGCAATCGGTTGCCGACGGCGCCGGAAGGCGCCGCGCGGAGGGGCGGGGTGGAGGTCTAGGCCGCCTGAGCGGCGACCGCGGCGACGAGGGCCGGGTCGTCGGCGAGGCGCGTATCGACGAGCCGCAGCAGCGCCTCGACGGGTCGGGCGGAGCCGAGGGCGCGGTCGAGGGCGGGGCGCTGCGCGTCGGGCAGGCGGTCGCCCTGGAGCAGCAGTGCGATCCAGTCGGCGACGGCACGGAGGGAGGCGGCTCCGTCGTGTCCGCCCGCGCGCTCCGCGAGGAGCACGGGCGCGATCCGGATGCGGAGCTTGGCGGTCGCGTCGGCGCCGATCTGCTCGAGGCGGTGCTCGATCCGGGGGTTGCCGAAGCGCCCGAGGAGGGCGGCGCAGTAGGCGTCCGCGTCGAGACCGGCGGGGAGGCCGGCCGCCGCCTCCGCCCAGAACGCCTCGACGGCGCTCCGGCAGGCGGGGTCGGCGATCGCCTCCGCGACGGTGGCGAGGCCGCGCCGGCGGCCGGTGGCGGCGAGGAGCGTGTGCGCGCCGTTGAGGAGTCGCAGCTTGCGCCGCTCGAAGGGCTCGATGTCGTCCACGAAGCGGGCTCCGGCGCGCTCCCAGGCGGGTCGGCCGGCGGGGAACCCGCCGCAGAGGACCCAGTCGCGGAACGGCTCGGTCACGACGGACGCGGCATCGCTGATGCCGGTGAGCTCGGCCGCCGACTCCCGGTCCGCCGCCGTGGCGGCCGGGGTGATCCGGTCGACGGAGGTCGACACGAACGAGACGGTGCGGTCGATCCAGTCGGCGAGCGACGGGTCGAGCCGCTCGGCGAGCAGGAGCAGTCCACGGCGCACGAGAGGGCCGTTGCCGGAGAGGTTGTCGCAGGGGACGACGGCGAGCGGGCCGGAGCCGGCGTCGCGCCGGGCGGTGAGGCCGAGGAGGAGGCGGCCGAGCGCGGTCGTCGGCGCTCCTCCCGATCGGAGGGCGGCGAGGTCGCTCCGGACGGCGGGGTCGTCCAGGTCGAGGCCGCCGTCCGCGGCGAGACGGTACCCGGCCTCCGTGATCGTCAGCGTGACGATCGCCGTCGCAGGAGCCGCGACGAGCTCGACGAGACGCGCGACGTCCGCGCCGTCGATCGCCTCGACGATGCTGCCCACGACCGTCGCCGAGTCGCCCTCCGGTCCGCGCTCGATCAGCGTGAACAGGCCGTCCTGCGCGGCGAGCTCCTCGGCCGCGCGGGGGCTCCGGCCGGTGAATGCGGCGATGCCCCACTCGTGGTCGTCGTCGACGGCGTGCGTGTACCAGGCCTGATGCGCTCGGTGGAAGGCGCCGAGGCCGAGGTGGACGATGCGGACGGGAGCCGCCGGCAGGCCCGAGGACGCGCGATCGAGACCGCCTCCTCCGCCGTGCCCGCTCACAGCTTGAAGACCTTCCGCGGCTGGGCGTCGACGAGGTCCAGGATGACGGCGCTCGCCGTCTCGGAGTCGATGCGCCCCTCGGCGACCAGGCGCGCGAGGAACGCGGCGTCCAGCCTTCGCGCCATGTCGTGACGGGCCGGGATGGAGAGGAACGCGCGGGTGTCGTCGATGAAGCCGGAGCTCCGCGAGAAGCCGGCGGTCTCCGTCACGGCGGCGCGGAAGCGCAGCACCGCGTCGGGCGCGTCGAGGAACCACCACGGCGCTCCGAGGAACACCGACGGGTAGTAGCCGGCCAGGGGAGCGAGCTCGCGCGAGTGAGTGCTCTCGTCGATCCCGAAGAGGACGAGGTGGAAGCCCGGTGCGTTGCCGAGCTCCTGCAGCAGCGGGCGGAGGGGCTCGGCGAACCGGGTCGCGACGGGGATGTCGTGGCCGGTGTCGGGACCGAAGCGCTCGAAGGTCGGCCGATCGTGGTTGCGCAGCACGCCGGCGTGGACGGTCATCACCAGGCCGTCGTCGACGCTCATGCGGGCGGACTGCAGCAGCAGGTGCGCGGCGAGGACGCGGCTGCTCTCGGCGTCGATCGTGCCGGCGCGGGCGCGGGCGAAGAGGGACTGCGCCTCGGCGGGGTCGAGGTCGACGGTCAGCGGCTCCAGCACTCCGTGGTCGGCGGAGACGGCGCCGTGGTCGAGGAAGTGCCGGCGCCGGGCGCGGAGGGCCTCGAGGAATCCGGGGAAGCTGGACTCCTTCGTTCCGGTGGCGGCGGCCAGGGCGGCGACGCGCTCGGGCCAGCCGGGGGCGGAGGGATCGAGGTAGGCGTCGGGGCGGAAGGTCGGCAGCACGCGGCCCGGGAACGCCGGATCCTCCGCCAGAGCCCGGTGGACGGCCAGGTCGTCCAGCGGATCGTCGGTCGTCGCCAGCACCTCGATCCCGAACCGCTCGAAGAGCGCCCGCGGGCGGAAGGCGGCGGACGACAGCCGGGCCCCGATCGCCGCGAAGAGGGCGTCGGCGGTGGAGGCGTCGGGCTGCTCGGTGATGCCGAACTGCTCGGCGAGGATCGACTGGAGCCAGTAGCCCGAGGCGGTTCCCGCGAAGATCCGCCAGTGCGCGCAGAACGTGCGCCACACCTCCTCCGGGCCGGCGAGGCGCTCGCCTCCGGGGATGCCGAGATCGCCGAGGTCGATCCCGGCGGAGTGGAGCAGCCGGGTGACGTAGTGGTCGTGCCGGAGGAAGAGCTCGGATGCGTCGGCGAAGGGGCGGTCCTCGAGCAGGAGGCGCGGATCCACGTGCCCGTGCGGGGAGAGGATCGGCAGGTCGGCGACGCTCGCGTGGAGATCGCGGGCGATCGCCCGGGTCGTCGGGTCGATCGGCAGGAGTCGGTCGGGATCGTTCAGCAGCTTCGTCGGCACGGGGCCATCCAAGTATGGGTGCGGAGGAGTGTCAACCGATTGCCAAGGCTGTCGCACCGGTTGGCGCGCCGGGGCGCGGACCGGGGTCAGGAGTCGCGGCGGGGTCCCGTCGAGGCGCGCGGGACGAACTCCGTCGGCAGGTCGTCGGCCCGCTCCGGAGGCTCCTCGTCGCCGAGCACCCGGCGGACCGCCCGCTCGCCCATCCGGCCCAGCGGTGCGCTGATGGTCGACAGCGGCGGCGAGGTGAAGTCGCTGCCGAAGATGTCGTCGAAGCCGATGATGCTGAGCTGCTCCGGGATCGCGACGCCCGACTCCTGAGCCGCGCGCATCAGTCCGATGGCGACCAGGTCGTTGTAGGCGATCACCGCGCCGACGCCGGAGGCGGTCACCCTCGCGAGCGCGCTCCTCCCGCCCTCGAGGGTCGAGACGCCCGGCCCGATCTCGACGACCGTCATGCCCCGCTGCGGAGCGCGGTCGAGGAGGAGCTCCCATCGCGCGGCGCTCATCCACGAGTCGGGCGGACCGGCGATGAAGGCGAGGGAGCGGTGGCCGAGGGCCGCGAGGTGGTCGAGCGCGGCGTCGATCCCGGGGGCGAGATCGGGCACGATCCCCGCGACGCCGGGGACCACGCGGTTGAGGACGACGACCGGGATGCGCCCGGCCAGCGCGATGATCTCCTCGTCGCTGAGGCGGGTGCTGACGAGGACGAGCCCGTCGGTGGAGGCGGCGATGCGGTCGGCCGCCTCGGCCTCGCGCTCCCCGGACTCCTGCGACTCGGCGAGGATCATCGTGAAGCCGCGGAGCGACGCCGCCCGCTCCGCTCCGCGCACGGCGGGGAAGAAGGCCGGGTTGGTGATGTCGGCCACCAGCAGCCCGAGGGTCGAGGTGCGGCCCGTCGGCAGCGCGCGCGCCATCGGGTTGAGCCGGTAGCCCAGCTCCTTCGCGGCGGCGCGGATCCGCTGCTCGGTCGCGGCGTTCAGCCGTCCGGGCGTGCTCAGCCCGCGGGAGACGGTGGAGGGGGCGACGCCGGCGAGTCGGGCGACGTCGTAGATCGTCGTCGCGGAGCGGCCGCGGCGTCTCCCGGCGGAGGGGCCGGTGGGCGCGTCTTCGCTGGGCACGATCGCGGTCTTCTCTCGAGGGGCACGGCGGCGGACGGGGCGCCGTCCGCCGCCCATGCTGCCACAGGGCCGAGAAGCCCGCCCGGCCCGTCGCTCGCGTCCGGGTCGCGCCGGATCGGGGAGCCCGCGCTCCGGGAGGCCGCCGTCGCCGGCCGGCCGCCCACCGCTCCGGTCCCGTCCAGCGCGGCTCCGCGCGGCTCCGCCCCGTCAGCTCCGCTCCGGGAACGCCCCCTCCTCGCGGATGCGCTCGTTGAGCGCCGCCAGGAACACGCCCTCGTCGAGGTCGAGCGGTACCTCGCGTCCCGTCCAGCTCGAGTAGTGGATGGCGTTGGCGAGCCGGACCCCGAGGATCCCCTCCGCCCCGGGTGCGAGCAGCGGCGTGCCGTGCAGGATGCTGTCCGCGAAGTCCTGCAGGACGGCCGTGTGCTGCTCGCCCCAGACCGACGCCGACTCGATCCGCTCCGTCGTGGAGAGGCCCGCGGTGTCGTAGCGACCGCTGAGCAGGAGGCCCACGTCCTCGGCGCTGAGGGCGGCGCTGACCTCGCGCTCGGGGGCGTTCAGCCGGGTGATCGTCGCGACCCGGGAGTCGTCGACGACGATCCGGCCGCGGTCGCCGATGATCTCGAGGCGGTCGGTGCCGATCGGGTCGTGCGTCGTGGTGACCAGCACGCCGGTCGTGCCCCCGCCGAAGTCGGCGAGCACCGTCACCTCGTCCTCCACCGCGATGTCGCGGCACCGCCCGTAGCCGGCCTTCGCGACCACCGACTCCGGCACTCCGCACAGCCACTGCCACAGGTCGAGCTGGTGGGGCGCCTGGTTGACCAGGACGCCTCCGCCCTCGCCTCCCCAGGTCGCGCGCCACGCGCTCTGGTCGAAGTAGGCCTGCGGCCGCCACCAGGTCGTGATGATCCAGTTCGAGCGCAGGATCCGGCCGATCCCGCCCTCGTCGACGACCTCCTTGAGCCGGCGGTAGAGCGGGTTCGCCCGCTGGTTGAACATGATCGCGAAGCGCTGACCGGGACGGGCGGCGGCGGCCTCGTTCAGCTCCGCCACCTGCGCGGCGTAGACGCCCGCCGGCTTGTCGACCAGGACGTGCAGCCCGTGCTCGAGAGCGTCGATGCCGATCCCGGGGTGGAGGTAGTGCGGAGTGCAGACGACGACGGCGTCGACCTCCCCGCTCGCGAGGAGGGAGCGGTGGTCGGCGTGGAAGGACGCTCCGGGCGCGAGCGCGGCGGCCGCCGCCTCCCGGGCGGGGTCGACGTCGGCGACGGCGGTGACGACGAGGTCGCGCACCCTGCCGTCGGCGAGGAAGCGGGCGTAGGAGGAGCCTTGGGCGCCGAATCCGATGATGCCGAGGCGGACGGTGGTCATGGAAGGAGTCCTTCGTTCGGGGTGGAGTGGGGGATCCGCGCGGGCGCGCTCGGGGCGTAGGCGGCCTGGACGATCGCGAGCGACCTCGCCGCCTCGCGGGGCGAGATCCAGAAGGGCTCGTCCTCGCCGAGGCGGGCGTAGAAGTCGTGCACGAGCAGCTCGTGCGAGGCGCCCCAGTACGAGCGCCCGCCGGATCGGCGCTCCGTGTCCGGGACGACCTCGACGGATCCGTCGTCGCGCCGCACGGTGAGGGCACCGCGCAGCGAGACGATGGCACGCTCGGTGCGCAGGCGGAGCTCGACCGGCTCGTCCCACGCGTTCGCCACGGTCGCGTAGAGGACGCTGCGCGCGCCGGAGGCGTGGGTGAGCACCAGGTCGGCGGTGTCCTCGACCTCGATCGGCAGCAGGCGCGTGGAGGCGGAGCCGCTCACCGCGACCACCTCGCCGAGGAGCCACTGCAGGAGGTCGACGGTGTGGATCGCCTGGTTCATCAGCATCCCGCCGCCGCCCTCGGCCCGCATCCCGCGCCAGGGGCGGTCGAGGTAGTAGCCGGGAGCGCGGTGCCAGAGCACGGTCGCGGCCGCACCTGTCACGGCACCCAGGGAGCCGGACGCCAGCAGCTCGCGGAGGCGCTGCACGGGCGGGTTGTAGCGGTTCTGGAAGCAGACGCCGATGCGCGCCCCGCCCCGCTCGGCCGCGGCGATCACCTGCTCGCCCTCGGCGACGGAGGAGGCGAGCGGCTTCTCGAGGAGCACCGCGACGCCGCGGTCCAGGGCCGCGACCGCCAGCGCGGCGTGCGTGCTGTGCGGAGTGCAGACGTGCACGACGTCGGGGCGGACGGAGTCGAGCATCCGGACCGCCTCGGGGAAGCCCGGCACCGCGTGCCTCTCGGCGGCCGCGGCGAGCCGGCCCGGGTCGGTGTCGCAGACCGCCACCAGCTCCGCGCCGGGTGCGGTGCCGATCGCCGCGAGGTGGACGGAGGAGATGTCGCCGCAGCCGATCACCGCCGCGCGGACGGTCATCGCAGGTCGATCCCGAGCGAGGAGGCGAGCCCCCGGAAGGCCCGAGCGGCCACTCCGAACGACTCGGGGCCGGAGAATCCGCCGAGGGCGTCCGTGATCGCGAGGTGCGGCTCCAGCGAGGCGACGCCCGTCCAGCCGTCGTCGCGCAGGGCGGTGAGCGTCTCGCGCAGCTGGCCGTCGCCCTCGCCGGCGGGCACCACGGTGCCGGTCGCGGCCACCGCGTCCTTCACCTGCAGGTAGTCGACGTAGGGCCGCAGCGCCGTCCAGCCGTCGTCGAAGGGCCGCACCCCGCACTGCACGAAGTTCGCGTTGTCCCAGGCGAGGCGCAGGGCGGGCGAGCCGACGGACTCGACCAGGTCGAGGATCCGCTCGGGGACGTCGCCGTAGATGTCCTTCTCGTTCTCGTGCAGCAGCACCACGCCCTCGCGCTCGGCGCGATCGGCGAGCCTGCGCATGCGCAGCAGGACGTCGTCGCGGATGCTCTCGACCGGCACTCCCTCGCCCCGGTAGAACGAGAAGACGCGGATGCTCGGTGTGCCGAGGGTGTGCGCGACGCGGATGACGCGGTCGAGGCGCGCCACCTCGAGCTCGGGGTCGAGGGCGACGTCGACCTTGCCGATGGGCGAGGCGACGGCCGAGACGGACTGGCCGCCGCGCTCGAGCACGGCGGCGAGGCGGGCGAGGCGCTCGTCGTCGAGGTCGACGACATTCCGGCCCCAGGCGCTTCGCACCTCGATGCTGTGCGCGCCGAGCGCTCGGAGGACGGCGACCTGGACGACCGGGTCGGGGTCGATCTCGTCGCCGAAGCCGGAGAGGGTCCAGGGTGCGGGGTTCGCGGGTGCGGTCGTCGCGGGTGCGGTGGTCACGGTGCGTGCCTCGTTCTCGTCGTCGGGAACCGGCGGGCAGGAGCGCCGCCGTGCCACGACCATACGCGTATTGGCAACCGATTGACAAGATCGGAGGCGCGCCTCTACCGTCGGGGGCGTTCCGGGCCGCGGAGACGCCGGCCCCCACCGCGACCGGGAGGACTGCCGTGACCAGGATCGGCGTGCAGGCGATGATGCTGAAGGACGCGTTCGCCTCGGCGGGCGCCTTCGCGACGCTCCGGGAGGTCCGAGCGATCGGTTACCGGTCGGTGGAGATCTCGCAGATCCCGCTGACGGCGGCCACCGTGGCCGAGCTGCAGCGGGCGCGGGACGAGCTCGGCGTGGAGATCGCGGCGATCTCGGCGGGCCTGGCACCGGGGGACTCCCCGGGCGCCGCGCTCGAGGGCGGGCTCGCCGGGATCGTCGCCGACGCCCGTGCGCTCGGCACGCGCACGGTCCGGATCGGCATGCTGCCCGCCTCCGCGGCGGCCTCGCCGGCCGCTCTGCTCGACTTCGCCGACCGCTGCCAGGCCGCCGCGGCGAGGCTCCGCGACGACGGGCTGCGGCTGCTGCTCCACAACCACCACCACGAGTTCGCGCGGCACGACGGCCGCCTCCTGCTCGACGTCGTCGCCGACCGGGCTCCGCTGCTGGGGCTCGAGCTCGACGTGCACTGGGTGCAGCGGGGCGGGCTCGATCCCGTGACGACGCTGCGCCGGTACGGGGAGCGCGTCGCCCTGGTGCACCTGAAGGACTACCGGGTCGGGCCGCCCGCCGATGCGTCCGGCGGGTGGTCCGTGCACGCCTTCACCTCGAACGTGCAGTTCGCCGAGGTGGGGGAGGGCAACCTCGACTTCCCGGGGATCATCGGGACGAGCCTCGCGCTCGGCGTCGACCACCTCCTCGTCGAGCAGGACGAGCGCTACGGGCGGAGCGCGCTCGACTGCCTGCGGATCTCGCACGACAACCTCGTCGCGATGGGTTTCGCGGACCTGTTCTGAGGAGCGGCCGAGGCTCCTCCCCAGGGATCGGAGCGGCCCGTTCTCCACTGCTCAGGGGCACGGGTCCCCGCCGCGCCGGGCGCGACGGCATGCTCGACCCGTCGACGGAGGAGGTGGTGGCGGTGGTCGTTCCGGACAGTGTGCTCGGCGTGACGGCGCTCGTCGCGCTGGTGCTGTCCGGGGTGCTCCACGCCTCCGTGCGGGTCTGGGCGGCGGGGTCCCGCTGGACGACCGCACGGTCTCCGCGCGCCTGTTCAGGGCGGTCCTGGTGATCATCGCGCTCGACACGGCGTACCTCGTCGTGGCCGGCGAGGAGCTCTTCGCATCCGGGCGCAGCCCCGGAGAAGAAGCAGCCGGATCCGCCGGGGTCCGCCTCCGCTCCGCGGAGCGGAGGACAATGGAGGGACCCCCAGCGAAGGAGACCACCGTGGATCAGCCGCGCATGAACGTCGAGTCGTTCAACCTCGACCACCGCACCGTCGCAGCGCCGTACGTGCGCCTCGCCGACGCGAAGACGCTGCCCGGAGGCGACCACCTCGTCAAGTACGACGTGCGCTTCACCCAGCCCAACCGCGGGCACCTCGAGATGCCCACCGTGCACTCGCTCGAGCACCTGTTCGCCGAGAAGTCCCGCAACCACTCCGACCGCGTGATCGACTTCTCGCCGATGGGCTGCCAGACCGGCTTCTACCTGCTCCTCTCGGGCGAGCCCGAGCTCTCCGAGGTGCTCGGCCTGGTCGAGGCGACGCTCCAGGACATCACCGAGGCCGACGAGGTCCCGGCCGCCAACGAGACCCAGTGCGGCTGGGGCGCCAACCACTCCCTCGAGGGGGCGCAGGAGGCGGCGCGCACGTTCCTCGCGCACCGCTCGGAGTGGGAGACGGTCACCGCGTGAGCACGGCGATCGTCCTGGTCGCGATGGACGAGGAGGCCGCGCCGTTCCTCGCCGCCGCGTCCAGCGCCTCCGAGCCGCGCGCCGTCGGCAACGCGCTGCAGTGGGAGCTCGAGCTCGACTCCCGCGCGGTGCTGCTCGTCCGCACCGGCATCGGCCTCGTCAACGCGGCCGGCGGTCTCACCGCAGCGATCCTGCGGGAGGGCGGCTCCCGGCCGCTCGTGGTGAGCGCGGGGACCGCCGGCGGCCTGGGCGCCGACGTCCGCGTGGGCGAGGTCGTGATCGGCGCCGAGTACGTGCAGACCGACGCCGATGCGCGGGCGTTCGGCTACGCGCTCGGGCAGGTCCCGGGGATGCCCGCCCGCTACTCCGGGGACGACGCGGCGCTCGCCGCGGAGCTCGAGCTGCTGGAGGGGCCGCCGGTGCGCCGCGGCCTGATCGTCTCGAGCGACGTCTTCGTCTCGAGCGCCCACGTGGACCGCGTGCGGAACGACTTCCCCGGCGCGCTCGCCACCGACATGGAGTCCGTCGCCCTCGCGCAGACGGCGCACGTGCACGGGCTGCCGTTCGTCTCGGTCCGCGGGATCTCGGACCTCTGCGCCCCCGGCGAGTTCGAGGCGCACGTCGACGACGCGGCCGATCGCTCCGTCGCCGTGGTGCAGGCGCTGCTGCGCGGGCTCGGCGACCGGGACTGATGGACGGGCGGCCCTCCGCGACAGCGCGGAAGGGCCGCCCGGCGGTCAGTCGTTGCCGACGTGCTGGTCGCCGGCCTCCTGGGCCTTGTCGACCTGGCCGGCGAACTTCCCGCCGGTCGCGGAGTCGGCGGCGTCGCCCGCCTTGTCGAGTCCCTTGTCGGTCAGCTCCTCGCCCTTGTCGCTGTTCACGGCGTTCTTCGCCTTGTCCGCGAGTCCTCCGAGATCCACCATGGGGTCGTTCCTTCCGTCGATGAGCGCCCGTCGAGCAACGGGCCGCCGCCAGTCTCCGCCGCTTGGCGAGGATCTGCGCGGGGTTGCGTCTCACGGCCGCGCCGAGGACGATGCACCTCCGGCCCGGCCCGTCAGCCCGCTGCGCCGAGCCCCGTCACCGCACCGGCGATCGCCGTCGTCTCCTCGCCGTCCGGCCAGCGCAGCCGCACGCCCGGCTCCGTGACGACGCTCCCCACCGCGGCCGTCGCGGTCCAGGGTGTGCCCATCCTCGACTCCCCCCGCCGGTCGGCGGTGATCATCGCGAAGCCGGGGAAGCAGCCGAGCCAGTCGGCGGTGCCGGCCGCCTCGGGGACGGGGACCGCCGCGAGGTCGATCACCGCTCCTCCTCCGCTGGCCTCGGCGAGCATGCCGACCGTCCCCACCAGCCCGGCCATGCTCACGTCCTTCGCCGCCCTCGGCCGCGCGAGTCCGACGGAGGCGGCCATCGCCCGGAGCTCCTCCGCGCGCCGGGACGACGTCGAGTCCCACTGGGCGCCCGCGAAGCCGGGCCGCCAGCCGCCGCCGAGGTCGGCCGTCAGCGAGAGCTCGTCGCCCGGAGCGGCGGCGCCCGGCACCGGCGCCGCGGTACGGCCGAGACCGGTGACGCTCAGGGCCGCCGGCACTCCGAGCTGGGTGTGCCCGCCGAGCACGGGGACGCCCCAGGCGGCGGAGGCGGCCCGCAGACCGCTCACGATGCGCGCGGCGGCGGCCGCGTCGCGAGCGCCGATCGCGTCCATCAGCCCGATGCCGGTCGCGCCCATCGCGGTGAGGTCGTTGACGTTGACCAGCACCGAGCACCACCCCGCCCACTCCGGGTGGCGCTCCACCATGGACGGGACGATCGCGTCGCAGACGGCGATCAGGTCGCTGCCCGGGACCGGTGCTCCGTCGTCGCCGACGAAGCCGGCCCCACCGAGGCCCCCCTCGGCCGCCAGCGGAGCCAGAAGGGCGCCGAGGGCCGCCTTGGCCGCGGTGGCCGCCCGGTCGAGCCGGTCGACCGGCCAGCGCATCCGGGCGTGCTCGACTCCGGCGACGGTGCTCGTGCCGATCCTCCGCCAGCCGAGCCGCCGGAACAGCACCTCGTTGCGCAGCTGCACCGAGGCCTCGAAGCGGAGCACCCCGCGCGCCTCCGCCTCCGCGCAGGCCGCGCGCACGAGGGCGGCACCGATCCCGGAGCCGCCCCGCGCCTCGCGCGCCACCACCAGGCGGCTGCCGGTCCACCAGCCCAGATCGCGTCCGCCGCCGACAGGCGCGATCCGGACCCCGCCGAGCACCGCGCCGTCCGGAGCCACCGCGACGAGCACCACCGAGCGCGGATCGTCGTCGGCGTCGTCGTGGTCGTCGCCCGCGAACAGCCCCTGCTCGGCGACGAAGACCTCGCGCCGCAGGGCCCGGTGCGCGGCGAGCTCGCGCTCCTCCGCCCGCACCACCGTGAACGCAGGCGCGACCCGAACACCCTCGAGGATCGAGAGCTCCACCATCAGGCGCCGGCCGTCTTCAGGACGCCGCAGGCCCCGCACGCCGCGCAGCCCGCACTCTGGCCGCTGCTCAGCATCCCGGCCTCGATCAGGAGCGCGGCGACCTCGGCGCTGACCCGCTCCAGCAGTGACCCGGCCGGCGGGAGCACGTGGTCGACCTCGGTCGCCAGGGTCCCGCGCAGCGGACGGAAGGGCACCACGAAGGGGTAGACCCCCATCCCGATCAGCTCGCGGGCGCTCGTGACCAGCTCGTCCGGGTCCTCGCCGAGGCCCACCAGGAGGTAGGTCGAGACCTGGTTGCGGCCGAAGATCCGCACCGCCTCGCGCCACGCCCAGCGGTACTCGTCCAGGCTGACCCGCGCCTTGCCCGGGGTCCAGCGCTGCCGCACCGCGTCGTCCATCGACTCCACGTGGATGCCGATCGAGACGGCGCCCGCGTCCTTCAGCGCCTGCAGCGCCGAGACGTCGGAGGGGGGCTCGCACTGGACCTGGATCGGCAGCCCGGGGACCGCCGCGAGCACCGCGCGGACGCAGCGCGCGAGGTGGGCCGCTCCGCGGTCGCGGCCCTTGGAGGTGCCGGTGGTCATCACCATCTGGCGCACGCCGTCGAGGCGGACCGCCGCCTCCGCGACCTCGGCGAGCTGGGCCGGGGTCTTGACCGCGATGGTCGCACCGGCTTCGAGCGAGGCCTCGATCGCGCAGAAGCGGCAGCGCTCCGCCTCGTCGTAGCGCATGCAGGTCTGGACGACGGTGGTCGCGAGGATGTCACGGCCGTGCAGCCGGGCGATCTTCTCGTAGGAGACGCCGTCGGCGGTGTCGAGATCGTAGAAGCGCGGGCGGCGGACGGGAGTCACGTCCAGGCCGATGTCGGCGCCCTCGAGCAGGAGGCGGTTCCCGCTCACCACGTAGGGGCTGTCGGGGTTCACCGGGATCGCGGCGCCCAGGCCGCCGAGCATCACGTGCCCGTCGTCGCTCGGGCCGGCGCCGGCCTCGCGGTGCACCGGTGCCTCGACGCGGATGCCCTGCAGGGCGATGTCGACGCGGGTGCGGAGGGCGGAGGGGCCGGTGCGGCGGATCCCGGTCGAGTGCGCCCCGCCCGGGGAGTGCGCCCCGCCGACCGGGTGCGGGCCGGCGGCCGGGTGCGCCGCACCGGTTGCCGGCGGCGAGGACGCGGGGGAGGGACTGCGGAGATCGGTCACGAGGACTCCTTCGTGGCACCGCGGAGCGGGCCGGACGGGCCGCGCACAGCGGCGGCCGGGATGTCGGTGCGGTCGTCTCACCCCCCAGTCAAGGCGCCTCGTGTTTCGCCCTCGTGACGGGAGGAACGCGGTCTCGTTACGGATCCGCCGTCACGGGAGCTTCTTCCGGTGGAAACCACTCCGAAACATCCCGGCCGTTGACTGGACGCGTTCCACTCCGCACCACTGCTCCACCCCGGCGGACGTCGTCCCGCGTCGTCTCAGCGCATCCCGCCGGAGCCATGCACTCGCACGCCGCTTCGGCGGACCGACACCAGGAGGAACCATGTCCGTCTCCCAGGAGATCGAAGACCAGGTCAGCGCCAACATCGAGATGTCGCGCTCCGAGATCGCCCACCCGGCGCTCCCGAAGGGCAGCAACCTCTACGGCTCCACCAAGGTCTTCCCCGACTACCAGGCCGAGCCCGGGGAGTCGTACCTGACCCTCGTGCACGGCATCGCCCACGAGTCCTCGGTCAGCTTCGTCGCAGTGCTCCAGGCCACCCGCGCGGCGCGGAAGGGCTACGAGTCCGCGCTCTACTTCTACGGGCCCGGCACCATCAACGCGATGGCCACCCGCGGCTTCCCGACGGTCGGCGACTCCGGATTCCCCGGCGAGCAGAACCTCAACAACGCCATCGAGACCTTCATCCAGGAGGGGAACCGCGTCTTCGTCTGCCGGTTCGGCATGGCGCTCCACGGCCTCCGCGAGGAGGACCTGATCGAGGGCTGCATCCCCTGCCACCCGCTCGACGTGCAGGACGCGCTCATCCACTACGCCCGCAAGGGCGCGATCATCAACTCCACCTACAACCTGTAGGCGATCGCGATGACCCTCGTCGGATCGGTCGCGGCGAACTTCACCCGCGACCTGGATCAGAACTACGCGCTCATCGCCTCCCTGGCCGAGGAGGCCCGCGAGAGGGGAGTGCGCTTCCTGGTGCTCCCCGAGGCCGCGATCGGCGGCTACCTCTCCTCGCTCGGCAACCACGGCGACACGGTCGCCACCACCCGCCGCTCCCTCCCGCCGGCGGTGCGCCTGGACGGGCCGGAGCTGCGGCGGGTGCAGGAGATCGTCGGCGACCTGGTGGTGGCGATCGGCTTCTGCGAGCTCGACGACGACGGCGAGACCCGCTACAACGCGGCCGCGCTCCTGGACGGCGGGCAGGTCTACGGCAGCTACCGGAAGGTGCACCAGCCGCTGGGCGAGCACCTCTCGTACTCGCCGGGCCCGGGCTACGGCACCTTCGAGACGCCGGTCGGCCGGGTGGGCCTGCAGATCTGCTACGACAAGGCGTTCCCCGAGGCGGCGCGGTCGATGGCGCTGGACGGCGCCGAGATCATCGCCTCGCTCTCGGCGTGGCCGGCCGCTCGGACGGCGACGGCCGAGAACCTGCAGGAGGACCGCTGGACGTACCGGTTCAATCAGTTCGACATCGCCCGCGCCCTCGACAACCAGGTGTTCTGGCTCGCCTCGAACCAGTCGGGGACCTTCGGCTCGCTCCGCTACGTCGGGAACGCGAAGGTCGTCGATCCCGGCGGCAACGTGCTCGCGACGACGCTGCTCGGAGCAGGCATGGCCGTCGCCGACATCGACGTGCGCGGCGCCTTCGAGGCGATGCGCGGCGGGATGTTCCACCTGCGCGACCGGCGGCCCGACGCCTACGACATCGACCGGGTCTGGAACGGAGGACTCGTCCATGCCTGAGATGACCTTCCACGTCCGCTGGCCGGACGGCTCGGAGGAGCGCTGCTACTCGCCGAGCCTGGTCGTGCACGAGTTCCTCGGGACCGGGACCGCCTACTCGCTCGAGGACTTCGTCGCCCGTTCGAGTGAGGCGCTGCGCATCGCGTCGGACCGGGTGCGGGAGCGGTTCGGGTTCGCCTGCACCTCCGCGATGCAGCAGGAGTCCGACATCCTCCGCACGGCGCAGCGCTTCGAGGGCGGCACGGTCAGGGTGCTCGCGATGGAGCCGCCCGCTCCGGCCGGGCAGCGGGTGCGGCCGTGAGCGCCGCTATCGAGCCCGGGCGCCACGTCGAGGTCGCGGTGGTCGGAGGCGGGCAGGCCGGGCTCTCGATCAGCCGGCACCTGGTCGACGACGGCATCGAGCACGTCGTGCTCGAGCGCGCGACCATCGGCCACGACTGGATCGACCGCCGCTGGGACGCCTTCACCCTCGTCACGCCGAACTGGCAGTGCCGCCTCCCCGGGTACCCCTACGACGGGCCGGACCCGGACGGATTCATGACGCGCGACGAGGTGCACGCGTGGGTGCGCCGCTACGCGCAGAGCTTCGACGCCCCCGTGGTCGAGGGCGTGGAGGTGAGCCGGCTCCGCGAGCGCGCCGGGGGAGGGTTCGAGCTGATCACGAGCGCGGGCGCGATCACGGCCGACCAGGTCGTCGTGGCGACCGGCGGCTACCACCGCCCGGTCCTCCCCGCCGTCGCCGCGCGGCTGCCGGCGGACGTGCTGCAGCTCCACTCCGCCGACTACCGCTCGCCGCAGGCGCTCCCGCCCGGCGGCGTGCTCGTCGTCGGCTCCGGGCAGTCGGGCGCGCAGATCGCCGAGGACCTCTTCCTCGCCGGGCGCGAGGTCCACCTCGCCCTCGGCAGCGCGCCGCGGGTGGCGCGCTTCTACCGGGGCCGCGACTGCGTCGCCTGGCTCCAGGACATGGGCGTGTACGACGTGCCCGTCCACGCGCAGGTCGGCGGGCTCACCAAGCGGGAGTCGACCAACCACTACGTGACGGGGCGCGGGGGCGGGCGGGACATCGACCTGCGCGCCTTCGCCCGCGACGGGATGCACCTCTACGGCCGACTGGCCGAGGTGGAGGGGTCGCGGCTGCGCTTCGCCCCCACGGCGGAGGCGGCGCTCGACTACGCGGACTCGGTCGCGGAGTCGATCAAGGACGACATCGACCGCTACATCGCGGCGCACGGCATCGACGCTCCCGAGGAGGCCCGCTGCCGTCCGGTCTGGCGGCCGGAGTCCGAGGCGACAGAGCTCGACCTCGCGGGCATCGGCAGCGTCGTCTGGGCGGTCGGGTTCCGCTCCGACTACCGCTGGGTCGAGATCGGCGTGTTCGACGGCGCCGGCCACCCCACCCACCAGCGCGGAGTCACGAGCGTGCCGGGCCTGTCGTTCCTCGGGCTGCCGTGGCTGCACACCTGGGGGTCCGGCCGCTTCGAGGCGATCGCCCGCGATGCGGCGCACCTGGCGGAGGAGGTCCGGCGCGTCCGCGAGGCGGGGCGCTTCACGCGGGAGCGCCAGCCGGATCTCGCCGGATAGCCTCCTCGCATGACGGAGACGGTGATGGGTGCGGTCGCAGCGCACTTCGGTCGCGACATCGACCGCACCCTCGCCAAGCTCGCCGGCATCATCGCTCACGCCCGCGAGCGCTCGGTCGACCTGCTGGTGCTCCCGGACGCGACCCTCGGCGGCTACCTGCTCGACCTCCAGCACCCCGGGCCGGACCTGCCGCCGAGCCTCGAGCTCGACGGGCCGGAGGTCGCCCGGGTGGCCGAGCTGGCGGGCGATCTCACTGTGTGCTTCGGGATCGCGGAGCGGGCGCTCGAGGGCGGGCGCGAGCTCCGCTACGACACCGCGGTGTGCGTGCACGGCGGGCGCGTGATCGGCACGCACCGCAAGGTCCACCTGCCGCTGGGCGAGTCCGAGGCGTACCTGCCGGGCAGCAGCTTCGCCGCCTTCGACTCGCCGATCGGGAGGATGGGGATGCTGATCGACTTCGACAAGACCTTCCCGGAGTCCTCGCGCTCGCTGGCCCTGGACGGCGCGGAGGTGCTGGCCTGCCTCAGCGCGTGGCCCGCGAGCGTGACCGACCGCTCCGATCGGATCCGCAACGACCGCCAGGCCCACCTGTTCGATCTCTACGACTGCGCCCGCGCCGCCGAGAACCAGGTCTACCTCGTCTCCTCGAACCAGACCGGCGTGCTCGGCGGCCTGCGGTTCCTCGGGCAGGCGAAGGTCGTGGATCCGGCGGGAGAGATCATCGCGAAGACCTGGGCGAAGGGCGGGCTCGCGCTCGCCTCCGCCGACGTCGCCGGCTCCGTCGCCCGCGCCCGCCGCACGATGCACCACCTCCGCGACCGCGCGGAGCACGCCTACCGGAGCTGAGATGCGGATCTGCCTGCTGACCTACTCCACCCGGCCGCGCGGCGGGGTGGTGCACACCCTCGCCCTCGCCGAGGCGCTCGCGCGCGCCGGACACGACGTCACGGTGCGCACGCTCGCCCGGGGCGGCGACGACTCCTTCTTCCGCCCCGTCGATCCGTGCGTGACCGTGCGGGTGGTGCCCTTTCCGCACCGCGAGGGCGAGCCGGTCGGCGCCCGCATCGTCCGGTCCATCGCCGCGATGGCCGAGGCCCTGCGGGGCGAGGACGCCCCGGTCGTCCACGCGCAGGACTGCATCTCGGCCAACGCGGCGCTCGCCGCCGGACTCGCGCCGATCCGCACGATCCACCACCTGGACGACTTCACCACCCCGGAGCTGCGCGCCTGCCACGACCGCGCCGTCCGGCTCCCCCTGACCCGGCTGTGCGTGTCCGCTGCGGTCGCCGAGGAGGTGCGCGCCGGCTGGGGGCTGCTGCCCGACGTGATCCCGAACGGTGTCGACGCGGCGCGGTTCGCGGCCGCCGTCGACGATCCGCTGACCGGGGGGTGGCGGGCCGAGCTCGGCCCGTACCTCCTCGCCCTCGGCGGCATCGAGCCGCGGAAGGGCAGCATCGAGCTGCTCGAGGCGTGGGCTCTGCTGCGCGAGCGCGGCCACGACGTCGCGCTGGTGTTCGGCGGCGGCGAGACCCTGTTCGACTACCGCGAGTACCGGACCGCCTTCGACCGGAGGGCGGCCGAGCTCGGGATCGCTCCGGTGATCCTCGGCACCGTTCCGGAGGAGAGGCTCGCTCCGCTCGTCGCCGGCGCCTCCGCGCTGGGCTTCGTCTCGGTGAAGGAGGGGTTCGGGCTGGCGGCGATGGAGGCGCTCGCCGCGGGGGTGCCGGTCGTGGCGCGGGAGCTGCCGGTGATCCACGAGGTGTTCGGGGACGCGGTCCGCTACGGGCGGGACCCCGCCTCCTTCGCCGACGCGCTGGAGGAGGCCCTGACGCTGCCCTCGCCGGACGGCCGGGCCCTGGCCGCCTCGCACTCCTGGGACGACGTCGCGGCCGCGCATCTGCGGTTCTACGAGCGGGTGCTCGACGGCTCGGTTCAGAGCTCAGGAGGAGCTCCTCCCGACGGGCCGGGATCCGCGCGAGCAGGCGTGCCCGGATGACTCCGTCCTGCCGCCTGGACACGATCGGGCGCCGCCGGTGACCCGCCGGTCGATCTCGCGCATCGTCACCGGTCTCGCCGACGCCGATCCCGACCGGATCGTCGCCGTGGCCGACGAGGGCGCGCTGACGGCGGGGGAGCTCGACCGCGAGAGCACCCGCCTCGCCCGCGCCTACCGCGATCTCGGCGTCCGGACCGACGACCTCGTCACCGTCTCGCTCTCGAACTCGCTGGACGCGCTCGTCGTCTGCGCGGCGGTCTGGAAGGCGGGCGCCGTGCCGCAGCCGGTCTCGACCGGGCTGTCGGCGGCGGAGCGCGCCGAGGTGGAGCGGATCGCGCGGCCGGCGCTCGTCATCGGCGCGCCCTCCTCCTCCGCTGTCCCGTGGCGCGCGGGCGACTGGCGGCCCGGGCCGGAGGTGCCGGCCGGCTCGCTCGAGGACCGGTGGGCCTCGTCCTGGAAGGCGCCCACCTCCTCCGGCAGCACGGGGCGGCCGAAGGTGGTGCTGGCCGCGGGCCCGGCGCTGCTGGATCCGGACGCGCCGGTCGCGCCGTTCCTGCCGCGCGAGGGCGTGCAGCTGGTGAGCGGCCCGCTGATGCACTCGGCGACCTTCACCTACGCCTTCCGCGGGCTGATGACCGGGCAGCGCCTGGTGCTGCTGCCGCGGTTCGACGCCGCCCGGGTCCTCGCGGCGATCGAGGAGCACCGCGTCACCTGGACCCTGCTCGTCCCGACCACGATCCGCCGCCTGCTGGCTGCGCCCGAGCGGTCGGGGGCGGACGTGTCCTCGCTCGCGACGGTGCTGCACCTCGGAGCGCCCTGCGCGCCCGCCGACAAGCGGGCGCTGATCGGCTGGCTCGGCCCGGAGCGGGTGGTCGAGGTCTATGCGGGCAGCGAGTCGAACGGACTGACGATGATCACGGGCCGGGAGTGGCTGGAGCACCCGGGCAGTGTCGGACGGCCGATCAGCGGGACGACCCTGCGCATCCTGCGGGAGGACGGCACGGAGGCTCCGACCGGCGAGCTCGGCCGCATCTGGCTGCACCGCGGCGAGGCCCCCGCCTACCGCTACCTCGGCGCGGGCTCGCGGCGGACGGAGGAGGGCTGGGACACCCTCGGCGACGTCGGCCGCGTCGACGGGGACGGGTGGCTCTGGGTGGTCGACCGCGCCGACGATCTGATCCTCCGGGGCGGAGTGAACGTCTGGCCGGCCGAGGTCGAGCGGGTGCTGGAGGCCCTGCCCGGAGTCCGCGGGGCGGTCGCCTTCGGCGTGCCGGACACGGAGCTGGGGCAGGCGGTGGAGGCGGTCGTCGACGTGGGCGACGCGGGCGTGGACCCGGCCGGTCTGCTCGCTCGGGCGAACGCCGAGCTGGGCGCTGAGCGGCGCCTCCGGGCCCTCCGGATCGTGCACGAGCCCGTTCGGAGCGACGCGGGCAAGGTCCGTCGCTCCGCGCTCGCCCCCGTGGCGCAGACGCTCGGGACCCACCGTTCCGCCGGCACCCCGGATGGGCCAGAGTAGGCCCTGCGCCCCCGCGCACCGACCCCAGGGAGACCCGATGAAGTACATGCTGATCATGCGCGCGACCGATGCGGCGAAGGAGGCCTACGCCTCCATCCCGTTCGACGAGATCATCACCCGGATGGGGCAGTACAACGAGGCGATGATCGAGGCGGGCGTGCTGCTCTCGGGCGACGGCCTGGCCGACGACGTCGCCTCCTCCGGCTTCGTGGTCGACTTCTCCTCCGAGCCGCCGACCGTCGTCGACGGCGCCTACGGCCCGACCGAGTGGCTCTTCAACGGCTTCTGGATCATCGGGGTCGACTCGAAGGAGCAGGCCCGCGAGTGGGCGCTGCGCTGCCCGCTGGTGCCCGGCAACCGCCTCGAGGTGCGCCGGATCACCGACGAGAGCGACTTCGCGGAGTTCGCCGACAACGAGTACGTGCAGAAGGAGGCCGGCTGGCGCGAGGACGAGGCGGCGCGCGCCTCCGGGGACTGACGCGGCGGCGGGCGTCACGCCTCCGTGACGACGCCCGCCTCGACGTGCCAGTGCCGCGTCAGCTGCACCGTCTCGAGCATCCGCCGGTCGTGGGTGACCAGCAGCAGGGTGCCCTCGTACGCCTCGAGCGCCTCCTCCAGCTGCTCGATGGCGACGAGGTCGAGGTGGTTGGTCGGCTCGTCGAGCACCAGGAGATTCGTGCCGCGGGCCTGGAGGAGCGCCAGGGCGGCCCGCGTCCGCTCGCCCGGCGAGAGCTCGCCGACGCGGCGGCCGACGTGGTCGGCCTTCAGCCCGAACTTCGCCAGCAGCGTGCGGACCTCGGCGGTCGGCCACTCGGGCACCAGCGCCTCGAACGCGTCCGCGAGCGGCACCTCGGCGGCGAGCATCCCGCGGGCCTGATCGATCTCGCCGATCGCCACGCTCGCTCCGAGGGAGGCGCCGCCCTCCTCCGGCTCGGCCCGGCCGAGGAGGAGCGACAGCAGCGTCGACTTGCCGGCGCCGTTGGGCCCGGTGATGCCGATCCGGTCGCCCGCGTCGACCTGGAGCGACACCGGCCCGAGCGTGAAGGCGCCGCGGCGGGCGACCGCGCCGTTCAGCGTCGAGACGACCGAGCTCGAGCGCGGGGCGCTGCCGATCGTGAAGGCGAGCTGCCACTCCTTGCGCGGCTCCTCGACCTCCTCGAGCCGCGCGATCCGGCTCTCCATCTGGCGCACCTTCTGCGCCTGCTTCTCGCTCGACTCCGCCGAGGCCTTGCGACGGATCTTGTCGTTGTCGGGGGCCTTCTTCATCGCGTTGCGCACGCCCTGGCTCGACCACTCCCGCTGGGTGCGGGCGCGGGAGACCAGGTCTGCCTTCTGCTCGGCGAAGTCCTCGTACTTCTCGCGGCGCTGGCGGCGCGCGGTCTCGCGCTCCTCCAGGAACGCGTCGTAGCCGCCTCCGTAGACCCGGTTGGTGCCCTGCGCGAGATCGAGCTCCAGCACGCGGGTGACGCTGCGGGCGAGGAACTCGCGATCGTGGCTCACGAGGACCGCGCCGCCGCGGAGCCCGCGGACGAAGGCCTCCAGGCGCTCGAGGCCGTCGAGGTCGAGGTCGTTGGTCGGCTCGTCGAGCAGCACCACGTCGAAGCGCGAGAGCAGCAGTGCCGCGAGGCCGACCCGCGCCGCCTGCCCGCCGGAGAGGGAGGTCATCGTCGAGGAGGCGGCCGCGGCGCCGAGCGACAGGCCCAGGTCGGCCAGGACGACCGGGGTGCGCTCGTCGAGGTCGGCCGCGCCGCTCGCGAGCCAGCGATCGAGAGCGAGGGCGTACCGGTCCGCGATCGAGCCGTCGGGATCGGGGTCGGCCAGGGCGGCGGCGGCGGCGTCGAGCTCGGCGGAGGCCTCGGCGCAGCCGGTGCGGCGCGCGATGTAGCCGGCGACGGTCTCGCCCTCGCGGCGCTCGTGCTCCTGCGGCAGCCAGCCGACGAAGGCGTCGCCCGGCGAGAGCACGACGGAGCCCTCGAGCGGAGCCGTCTCGCCCGCGAGGATGCGCAGGAGCGTCGACTTGCCGGCTCCGTTCGCCCCGACGACGCCCACCACGTCCCCGGGGGCGACCGTCAGGTCGAGTCCGTCGAACAGGGTGCGGTGCGCATAGCCTCCGGAGAGGCCCTTGGCGACGAGGGTGGCGGTCACCGGTCCAGCGTAGGCGCGGGCGACTCGCTAGACGGCCTGGTGATCAGCCGGTCTAGGATGTGCGGATGAGCGACACGAGCCTGCGGAGCGGCGCCGGGTACTGGTACCCGGACGAGTCGTCCACCCGCCGTGCGGTCGAGGTGCTGAGCGCCATGCGCACGTACCGCGTCTCCGAGGTCTCGATGCGCCGCCGCACGCGCGAGCGGATGGCGATGGGCGAGACGGACCTGATCGCCATCCAGTACCTGCTCCGCCAGCAGCGCAAGGGCGAGCTGGTGACCGGCAAGGATCTGGCCTCGCACCTCTCCATCTCGTCCGCGTCGACCACGGTCCTCATCGACCGCCTGGTCCGCAGCGGCCACCTCGTGCGCAAGCCCAACCCGACCGACCGGCGCGGGATCGTCGTGGAGGCGACCGTCGACAGCGACGACGAGGTGCGCGCCACGCTCCAGGAGATGCACCGCCGGATGCTCGAGATCGCCGAGGACCTGGACGCCCCCGAGGCCGAGGTCGTCGTCAACTTCCTCCGCCGGATGAGCGCGGCCGTCGACGAGATCGACGCGGAGCACGGCGACGGGCACGATACGGACGAAGTGGACGGCGCGGAACCCTCCGCAGCCAAATAGCTAGACGGACTAGTAATAAGCCGAGGGGCCTATAGTCTGGCGGCATGGGTCAATTCCTCTACGGCACTCCTCCCGCCGTCATCGAGATCGAGGACCGGACCCTGGCCCACCTCCAGATCGTGATCTACGCGAAGTTCCGCCGCGACGAGCGCTTCAGCCTCACCCTCGACTCGATGCCCGAGGGCGCGCGCGGCCGCCACTCCTTCTGGATGAACCCGAACATCGCCCTGCAGTTCCACTTCGCGGGGAGCCGGCAGCCGACGATCAACCCGACCTGGGTCGAGCTCCTGATGGACGCGGCGAACAGCGGCGGCGGGCTGCGGCTGCTCCCCGAGCCCCCGTCCTGACCCGGTCCCGGCGAGGCCGACCCGGCCCGGACGACCGCGGAGCTCCCTGCACGACGGTGGATCCGCAGCACCGGCCTCCTGCGACAGCGCACGTGCCCCCGGCCGCCCCGTCTCCTAGGGTGGAGCGGGCGCCGCGGGGCGCGCGGAGGGCGGGGGACATGCGCAGGACGGTCATCGGAGCGACGGCACTGGCCGGGGTGCTCGCGCTTGCGGGGTGCTCGGCGCCCGCTCCGGCTCCCACGGTCACGGTCACCGTGTTCGCCACGGCGACGCCGACTCCGGTGCCGGACCCGACCGTCACGGCGGCGCTCCCGCAGGCGACGGCCACGGTCTTCGCACCGGTCCCCGAGGCGACGGTCACGTTCACGCCGAACGCGACGCCGGACATCCCCGAGACCGCCTTCGCGGTCGACAACGGCGCGGTTCCCGGGGCGAACGGCGAGCCGACCCGCGATGGGGAGGGGGACATCGTGAGCTACACCGTGGTGCAGGGCGACACGTTCTTCGACATCGCGCAGCGCTTCGGGATCCCGGTGCAGCAGCTGCTCCGGATGAACCCGACGATCGCCGGAGCCGGCGAGGCGGTCTACATCAATGCAGTCATCAACCTCGACGCGAGCACGCTGGGCTGAGCGGAGCGGCGAGCCGCGGAGGCGGTCGCCCGGAGCGACCCGGCTACTGCGACTTCGGCAGGACGTGGAACGCGACGGCGAGCGATCCCGAGATCATCAGGATTCCGCCGACGAAGAGGAATCCGGCGATGTCGGGCAGCAGGAACGAGTTGCCGAGAACGAGGATCCCGCCGAGGAACAGCACGAACGAGAGGACGACGCCCAGACCAGTCATGCCCTCATCGTACGCAGGTCACGGGAGCAGGAGGTCCGCGAGCTCCTCGGCGCCGGACACCAGCGCGATCGTCCCGACCGCCTCGAGCGGCGATCCGTAGCCCCACTCGACCATGATCGTCGGCACGCCGTGGGCGGCGGCGCCCTGCACGTCGTGCTCGCGGTCGCCCACCATCACCGGCGCCGAGAGGTCGACGCCGAGCTCGCGGAGCCGGCGCAGCGCCTCCTCCACGACGTCGGCCTTGGCGCTGCGGACCTCGTCCTCGGAGGCGCCGCAGATCACCGTGAAGTACTGCGCCAGTCCGTAGTGCTCGAGGATGCGCGTGGCCGCCGACTCCGGCTTGGAGGTCGCGAGCGAGAGCGGCACGCCGGCCTCGGCGATGCGCGCCAGCACCTCGGGCAGCCCCGGGTAGACCGAGGAGTCGAACAGCCCGCCCGCGTTGTAGCGGCGGCGGTAGACCACGAGCGCGGCCTGCGCCTCCTCGACGGTCATCCCGCCGAGCTCGCGGAACGCCTCGAGCAGCGGAGGGCCGACGTAGGCCAGCAGCTCGGCCGGAGCGGGCACGGGGCGGCCCAGCTCGACGAAGGTCTCGACGAGGGTGCCGGTGATGCCGGGGGCGGAGTCGGTGATCGTGCCGTCGAGGTCGAACAGGATGCAGGACCAGGTGCCGGCTCGCGCGTCGAGGCCGGTGGCGGCGAGGGTCGTGTCGGACATGGCGGGCTCCTGACCTCGGAGGACGGGGTGACGCCGGCGCTGCCCCGCCGGGGGCCACACTCTACGGCCGTTCGGCGTCCAGAGCCCGTTCGACGAACGAACGGGTGACGACCTGGGCGATCGAGCCGGGGTCGAGCTGCACGGCGACGAAGTCGGCGGTGCGGATCAGCGCGAAGGCCTCGCGTCCGGGGAGGACCAGCATCTGCACCCGCGGATGCTGCTGCCGGGGGACCGCGGTGCGCACCTCGTCCGTGGAGGTGAACAGCGGCAGGACCTGCTCCCCGGTGGTCGTCGCGACGGTGCGGACGTGCGGCACGCCTCCGGGCTGGGAGCCCGTGACGTCGACCACGAGGGAGCCGTCGAGGCAGGCCTCGAGCAGCCGGTCGACGGCCTCGGCGGTGGGAGCGGCGACGAGCGCCTCCAGTGCTTCCCGAGCCTCCGCATTGCGGTACCGACCGGGTCGCGCCGGGCGTGCAGGGGGTCCGCCTCGTCGTGCCATGACTCCACGCTAACGAAGACCGGGGCGTGATCGGAATCGCCGGGACCGGTTCCCGGGAATGCGCGCGATCGGTGTCCGGAATCGTTACGGCCGTCTGCGGACACGGTGTCCTCCATTCGACGGCTGGTGGCGAACAGCTCGATTCCGCCCTGATTTCCTCCGCTTATCCTGAACATTCCCCTCGACATGGCGCGAGAAAGGGACGAATGGCGCCATTCATGGCGCACTCGATTGTGAAAGGGGGTAATGTCTCTCCCGGTCCGGGTCGAGACAGTCCGGTCCCGCGAACTCCAGGAGGAAAAGTGGCCCAGAAGATCACGCTTGTCGACGATATCGACGGAACCCTTATCGATTCCGGTGACGGCGGTACCGTCCGCTTCAGCATCGAGGGCGCCAACTACGAGATCGATCTCGGCCCCGACAACATCGCCGAGCTCCACTCGGCGCTCGAGAAGTTCGTCTCGAGCGCCCGCCGCGTCGGCTCGCGCCCCGCGGCCGCCACGAGCGTCGCGACCGCCTCCAAGAGCGACCCCAAGCAGCTCAAGGCCATCCGCGAGTGGGCGAACGCCAACGGCCACCCCGTCTCCGACCGCGGACGCATCCCCTCCGAGGTCCAGGCCGCCTACCAGGCCGCCCACAAGTAGCGGCCGCCGGGCTCTCGGCCCGGTGAGACGCAGCATTCCCGGGTCTCGCGCGCGGTGAGACGCAGCATTCCCGGGCCTCGCGCCCGGTGAGCGGAAGGCCCCCGTGATCCGATCGCGGGGGCCTTCGCCGTGCCTGTCGCCGCGTCTTCGCTGTGCCTGTCGCCGTGCCTGTCAGAACAGGCGCGTGTGGGAGTCGTCGGTGCCGCGCATGGCCTCGTAGTCGAGCACCACGCAGCGGATTCCGCGGTCCTCGGCGAGAGTCCGCGCCTGCGGCTTGATCTCCTGAGCGGCGAAGACTCCCGTCACCGGGAAGAGGTGCGGATCGCGATTCATCAGCTCGAGATAGCGGGTGAGCTGCTCGACTCCGTCGATCTCGCCGCGGCGCTTGATCTCGACGGCGACGGCGGCTCCCGAGGAATCGCGGGCGAGGATGTCGACCGGGCCGATCGCGGTCATGTACTCGCGCCGGACGAGAGTGTGCCCCTCTCCGAGGAGGCCGATCTGCTCGGCGAGAAGGCGCTGGAGATGCGACTCCACTCCGTCCTTGACGAGTCCCGGATCGACGCCGAGCTCGTGCGCCGAATCGTGCAGCACCTCGTGGATCGAGACGACGAGAGCGTCGCCGGTCTTGCGGTGCGCGACGGTCCACTGCTGCGTCACTCCCGCGGCGCGCGCCTCCCCGTCGGGCTCGCCCGTGATCAGCGTGCAGGGCGGGCTCATCCAGTTCAGCGGCTTGTAGGAGCCGCCGTCGGAGTGGATGAGGACGCTCCCGTCGGCCTTGACGAGCAGGAGGCGGGTGGCGAGCGGGAGGTGGGCGCTGAGACGGCCGGTGTAGTCGACGGAGCAGCGCGCGATGACGAGACGCACCCGTCGAGGATAGACGGCGCGGCTCCGGCGGGCTCCCGGCTCAGCGCGCGGCGACGGGAGGCCGGCGGCCGAGCGGAGGAGCGGGCGGCGGCACCGAGAGCGAGGCGCGCAGCGCGACCGCGAACTCGGCCGGCGCCTCCGCCCACGGGTGGTGGCCGCTCGACTCGATGACGGCCAGGCTCGCCTGCGGCAGCAGCGCGGTGAGCGCCTCCAGAGCGGCGACGCCCGTCACCGGATCGTCCTCGCCGCCGAGGACGACCGCGGGGCAGTCGAGGCGCTGCAGAGCGTCGCGGATCGCCGCGGTGTCGTCGGAGCCGGCGGGAGTCGTGTGACCGGCAGCCCGGTCGTCGATCCCGAGCCAGGCGGTGCCGGGGGCGATCAGGAGCAGGTGGGCGACGCGCTCGGGCGCGTCCACGGCGGCGAGCAGGACGGCGCGGCAGCCGGAGTCGTGCGCGGCGAGATCGAGCTCGTCGACGCCGAGATGGCGGCGCAGGTCCTCCACGTCGGCGGCCGTCGTGGCCGGGGGAGCGGGAGGCAGCTCCGCGGAGCCGCCCACTCCGCGCGGGTGCAGCACGAGGACGCGGCGCGTGCAGGCGATCGAGGCGAACGAGCCGAGGTAGGAGGGGTGGCGCTCCGGCTCACCGGGGACGACGACCAGGGGCCGCCCCTGACCGGCTCCGTGCTCGTCGACGTGGAGCAGGGCGCCGTCGCGCGCTCGGTACCGCATCCGCTCCCCCTCCACCGCCGTCCTGGGAAGCCTAGGGGGAGGCGCGCCGGGGCGCCCGGGCCCCACGGGGGCTTGCGGCGGCGGCGGTCAGCTCCGCCGGCTGCGGGCGGCGGGGGAGGCGAGCCCCGCCACGACCACCAGGGCCAGAACCAGGAAGAGGGCGTTCAGCAGGCCGTAGTGCTCGCCGAGGAAGCCGATCGCCGGCGGTCCGACCAGGAACGCGACGTAGCCGAGCATCGCCACCGCGCTGACGCGGGCGGCCGAGTGCGGCCCCTCCGCCGCGGCCGACATGCCCACCGGGAAGCCGAGCGAGCAGCCCAGACCCCAGGCGACCGCGCCGACGACGACGAGCGCGTCGACCGGAGCGAGGATGAACAGCAGGATGCCGACGATCGCGAGCCCGGCGGAGGCGCGCAGCACCGGGACGCGGCCGAAGCGGTCGAGCACGGGTCCGCCGATCACGCGTCCGACCGTCATGGCGGCGACGAACACGCCGAACACGACGGCGGCGGTCGTCTTGTCGGTGCCGTGGCCGTCGACCATCGCCAGGGTCAGCCAGTCGTTCGCGGAGCCCTCGGCGAAGGCCATGCCCAGCATGATCAGGCCGATGAGGACGAGGCGGCCGTCGCGCCAGACGCCGACGGAGGCGGCGACGCGCTCGCGGACCGGCGGCTTCACCGTGGTCGCCGCGCCGGAGGTGTCGAGCTCCTCGCGGACCGGGACGAAGCGGATCGCGATCACCGCGGTCACAACGATCACCACGGCGATCGCGCCGAGGTGGACGGCGACGGGCACGGCCAGAGCGGAGGCGCCCGCGCCGATCAGCGCGCCGGCCACGGTGCCGAGGCTGAAGAAGGCGTGGAACAGCGGCAGGAGCGTCTTGCCGAAGGCCTTCTCGTTGGCCGCTCCCTCGACGTTCATCATCACGTCGACCGCTCCGTTGCCGAAGCCGAGCATCGCCATGCCGGCGAAGGCCGCGGGGAGGACGCCGATGACGTCGGCCGAGACGCCCAGCACCGCGAGGCCCGCCGCCGAGACGGTGAGGCCGAGCGCCATGCCGCGCCGGGCGCCGATCGCGCCCATGACCGGCGTCGAGAACGCGAGTCCGACGATCGCGCCGATCGACATCGAGAGGATCAGCAGGCCCACTCCGGCGGTCGAGAGCTGGAGCTCGTCGCGGATGGCGGGGGTGCGCGAGACCCAGGTGGCGATCGAGATCCCGCTGAGGACGAAGATCGTGAAGACGGCGTTGCGCCAGGCGACCAGCTGCGGGCGCGTGAGCGCGGACGTCGAGGTCATCGCGGTTCTCCTGGTGCGGGCGGGATCCGGACACCGGATCGAGAGGCACGGTCGAATCGATTCGAAGCGAGCCGGTCTAAGCTATCCGGAACCCCAGGGCCGGTCAACCGACGACGAGTGCGCCGCCCCCACGAGGAGGAACGTGGAACCCCGCAAGAGCCCCCGGCCGACGCTCGCCCGCGTCGCGAGCCGGGCCGGAGTGTCCCCCTCCACCGCCTCGCTGGTCTTCAGCGGCTCCGGCCCCGTCTCGGAGGCCACGAAGGAGCGGGTGCTGCGCGCGGCGTCCGAGCTCGACTACGCCGGCCCCGACCCGCGGGCGCGCTCGCTCCGCCGCGGCCGCTCGGGGATCGTGGGGGTCGTCGTGGACGAGCGGATGCTGCACGCGTTCCGCGACCCGATCAAGATCGCCATGCTCGACGGGATCGCCGACGTGCTCGGCGGGGTCGACGCCGGGATCCTGCTGCTCACCGAGACCGGCGACGGCGCGGGCCTGCTGGCGACGGCCCCGGTCGACGCGATGATCCTGGTCGGCTGCAGCCCGTCGGTCGACGACTCCGTCGCCGTGCTGCGCCGCCGGGGGGTGCCGGTCGTCGTGGTCGAGGGCCTCTCGGAGCTGGGCGGCGCCGTGATCTCGCTCGACAACCGCGAGGCCAGCCGGACCCTCGCGGAGCACCTGCGCGAGCTCGGCCACGAGCGGGTCGCGGTGGTCGCGCTCCCGTTCGCGAAGGACCGCCGCCGCGGCGCGATCCCGGCCGGCTGGCGCTCGAGCCCCAGCATCACTCCGGTCGACCGCCTCCTCGGCGTGCAGGACGTCTTCCCGGAGGCGTCGGTCGTCGCCGCCGCGGCGAGCTCCGTCGACGAGGGCGTCGCCGCGGGCCGCACGCTGCTCGAGGGGGCGGAGCCGCCGACCGCGGTCGTCGCGCAGAGCGATCTGCTGGCCGCGGGCGTGATCCTCGCGGCGGAGGAGCGCGGGCTGCGCGTGCCCGAGGACCTCTCGGTGGTCGGCTTCGACGGCGTGCAGGTGCCCGGTCTCGCGGCCGAGTACGACCTCACGACGATGGCCCAGCCCGCGGTCGAGAAGGGCCGTGCGGCGGGACGGGCCGCGGTCGCGCTCCTGGCCGACGAGGAGGCGGAGGCGGTCTGCTTCCACGCCGTCTTCCACCGCGGGAACACCAGCGCTCCGCCGCGCTGACCGGAGTTGTCCACAGGCTTCTCCACAGGGGAGGAGCGCGATCAGCGGAGCCAGACGTCGCTGCGGACCCGGAGCCCGAGGGTGACCGCGCGGGCGCCGAGGAAGCCGACGGCGAAGGCGAGCCAGAGCGCGAGGAGGCGCCATTCGGCGGGCGCGGCGGGGGCGAGCAGGGCGAGCGGGACGAAGACGGCGAGGTTCGCGAGGCCGCTGAGCGCCAGGTAGCGGCCGTCGCCGGCGCCGATCAGCACGCCGTCGAGCACGAAGACGTAGCCGCCGAGCGGAGCGGTGAGGCCCACGACGGCGATCGCCGCGGGCAGCAGCCGCAGCACCTCCGGGTCGCTCGAGAAGACGTACGGCAGGACACCGCTCAGACCGGTGACCAGCGCTCCGAGCACTACTCCTGCACCGATTCCCCAGGTCACACAGCGTTTCGTGACGGCTCGGGCCTGCTCGGCGTCGCCCGCGCCGAGGAGGCGGCCCAGCAGCGCCTGCGCGGCGATCGCCACCGCGTCGAGGGCGAAGGCGACCGTCGAGAACAGCGTCATCGCCACCTGGAAGGCGCCCAGCTCCTCCGCCCCGAGCGAGGTGGCGGTCGCGACCGCGAGCAGGATCGCCGCGCGGAGGCTCGCTGTGCGCAGCAGCATCCAGCCGCCGGATCCCGCGGAGGAGGCCAGGCCCGCGAGGTGCGGCCGCAGCGGCGCGCCGACCCTCCGGGCGAGCCGCAGCGCGACTCCCGCGTAGGCCGCGAGCATGGCCCACTGCGCGATCACCGTCCCCAGTGCGGAGCCGGTTATCCCCAGGCCGGCCGGGTAGATCAGCACGGCGTTGAGAGCGGCGTTGAGGGCGAATCCGCCGGCGGCGATCACCAGCGGAGTGCGGGTGTCCTGGAAGCCGCGGAGGAGCCCGGTGAGCGCGAAGACGCCGAGCATGGCGGGGATCCCGGCCATGCTCACCGCGAGGTACCGCACGCCCGCCTCCGCCACCGCCGGTTCCGCGCCGAAGAGCGCCACGACGGCCGGAGCGGTGAGCGCGCCCACCACGGCGATGCCGGCGCCGAGGAGCAGGGCCAGCCAGCCGCCGTCGATCCCGGCCGCCACGGCCCTCCGCTCGTCGCCCTCGCCGAGGGCCCGGCCGACCCGCGGAGTGGTGCTGTACGCGAGGAAGACCATCAGGCCGACGATCGTCTGCAGCACCGTGCCGCCCAGCGCGAGCCCGGCGAGCGGGACGGCGCCGAGATGGCCGACCAGGGCGGAGTCGGTGAGCAGGAACAGCGGCTCGGCGACCAGCGAGCCCAGCGCCGGGACGGCGAGCCGGAGGATGCTGCGGTCGAGGGCGGAGGTCACCGCTCGACGCTAGCGGCTGCCGCAGCTCCGGGACGGGCGTACCGTGGGCGGGATGCAGCGCTTCGGGATCGGGCTGGCGGCCGTGGGCCGGCCGGCGTACATCACGGCAGGGCGCGACGACGACCTCGGCCCCGCGGCCGAGCGGAGCGTCGACGCGCTGCGCGAGCGCACGCACCTGCTGCTCGACGCGGCGTGGGACGCCGGCGTCCGCTTCCTCGACGCCGCGCGCTCCTACGGGCGGGCGGAGGAGTTCCTCGGCGGCTGGCTCGCCCGGCATCCGGAGCGGCGGGCGGCGCTCACGATCGAGTCGAAGTGGGGCTACGAGTACGTCGGCGGGTGGGCGATGGATGCGCCGGTGCACGAGCGCAAGGAGCACTCGGTCGCGATGCTCGACCGCCAGTGGCCGCTCACGCTCGACGCGCTCGGCTCGGCGCCCGACTCCTACCTCGTCCACTCGATCACTCCCGAGAGCCCGGCCCTCACCGACCGCCCGCTGCTGGACCGACTGCGCGGCCTCGCCGGCTCCGGAGTGCGCGTCGGCCTCTCCACCAGCGGACCCGAGCAGGCGCGCGTGATCGAGCTCGCCCGCGCGATCCCGGAGTCGCCGTTCAGCGCGGTCCAGAGCACCTGGAACCCGCTCGAGCAGTCCACGGGCCGGGCGCTCGCCGCCGCGCACGACGACGGCTGGCTGGTGGTGGTCAAGGAGGCCCTCGCCAACGGGAGGCTCGTGGCGCACCCGATCGAGCACGCCGGCGCCGCGCCGGACGCCGTCGCCCTGGGGGCCGTCCTCGCGCAGCCCTGGGCCGACGTCGTGCTGAGCGGCGCGGCGACTCCGGAGCAGCTGCGGGCCAACCTGCGCGCGCAGCCCCGGGAGCTCCCGGACCTCCCGGCGCTCGCCGTGGATCCGGCCCGCTACTGGGCCGAGCGCTCCGCTCTCGACTGGACCTGAGAGCACTCGAACGAAGTGAGGCGTGCGCTCCGGCGCCGCACGGGATAGCGTTCCTCTCAGCGCCCCGTCTGCCCTCTCTGCGAGGGCTGGCGCGCGGATCGGCCCTCGTGATATCCCCCGAGGGGATCCGCCCCGGCCCGCCACCCCTCTTCGAGTGCGGGCGAATCGAGCTTCCGGTTCTCAGGCGATCCGCAGGTTACGGGCGGGGCGACGGCAGTGCCAGAGGAAGCGGGGCGCGCGGGCTTAACGGGGGGTGACGCATCGGCGGGCTATTGCCGGGGAGGCCGGACGGCCGTGGTCCGAGGGGTCGATCCGGATGGCGCACTCGAGGAGCTCGGCGCTCCTCCACAGGGCGCGGATCAGCGCGGGCATCCCCGGGAACGATCGTCACGATCCCGAGCCCTCAGGACTCGGAGCCCCGCCGCACGCGGAGCCGCGTCTCCTCGAGGTCGAGCAGCGACTGGGCATCGCGGAGGATGCGCTGCGGGTAGGCGCGGCGCGAGCGCGCGTCCAGCAGCGCCTCCCGCTCGGCCGCGACCACGGCGAGGCGCAGCGCCCGGTAGAGGCGGTGCGGAGTGTCCGCGACCGACCGCTCCGTGCCGCGCGAGCGCTCCCAGGCGGCCTCGGAGCGGAGGAACGACGTCTGGCGCACCCGCTCCAGGACGTCCGGAGCGACGCCGTCGGCGCCCTCGACGGCGTCGCCCGGGCGCTCGAGCACCGAGAGGCCCTTCTCGGTGATCTCGTCGAGCAGGCCCGCGAGCGCGCGCTGGTCCTCGGGCACGTCGATCCCGCGGATGCCCAGCGCCCGGATCAGCAGCGGCAGCGTGCTGCCCTGGATCAGCAGGGTCGCGACGGCCACGGTGAAGGCGATCAGCACGAGCTGCGGGCGGTAGGGGATGTCCTCGGGCAGCGACTGCGCGGCCGCGAGGGTCACCACTCCGCGCATCCCGGACCAGCCGAGCACCAGACCGCCGCGCCAGCCGATGCCGTTGCGGCTGAAGTGCCGGTAGTCGCTGCGCCGCAGCAGGTAGCGCCGCTTCGCCCGGCCGCGCTCCTCCTTCGGCAGCTCCTGCGCCTCGGGCGACTCGAGCAGCTCCTTCTGCTCGCGAGCCCGGCGCTCGGCCCGGCGGGTCTGCCAGCGCTCGCCGAGGAGGACCGGGCCGACCCAGAGGAAGCGCACGACGATCAGCCCGACCACCGCGATCAGCCCGATCCCGACCGCTCCGGGCACCGAGAGGCGCGCGCTGTCGGCGTCGTGGATCAGCGAGCGGATCTCGAGACCGATCAGCAGGAACACGCCGTTCTCGAGCAGGAACTGCACGGTCCGCCAGTTGATCCGGTCGTTCACCCGCGACTGGGCGGTGAAGGCGCGGGAGGAGGCGTGCCCGGTGTGCAGGCCGGCGACGACCACGGCGAGCACGCCCGAGGCGCCCAGGCCCTCGGCGGGGATGAACGCGACGAAGGGGACGATGAAGGAGAGGACGGTGTTGAGCACCGGGTCCTCGAGCCGCGAGCGGACGAAGACGGTGACGACGCTGGCCACGAACCCGACCACGACGGCCACGACGACCGCGTAGAGGAAGTCGCCGATCGCGGCCCACGGCGTCGCGAGCGTCCCGGCGGCGGCGGCGAGGGCCGAGCGGAGGAGCACCAGCGCGGTCGCGTCGTTGATCAGCCCCTCGCCCTCGAGCAGGGTGAGCAGACGCGGCGGGAGGCCGAGCCGCCGGCCGACCGAGGTCGCGGCGACGGCGTCGGGCGGGCTGATGATCGCGCCCACGGCGATCGCCAGGCCCAGCCCGAGCTCGGGGAGGAGGAGGAAGAGGAGCGCGCCGACGCCGGCCGCCGAGATCAGCACCAGCACGACCGACAGGCCGGTGATGGTGGTCAGATTCCGGCGGAAGTCGATGAACGGGACGCTGAGCGCCGCCGCGTAGAGCAGCGGCGGCAGCACGCCGTCGAGCACCCACTCGTGCGGGACGACCACCTCCGGCACCCCGGGGATGTACGAGAGTCCGACGCCGGCGAGCACGAGGACGATCGGGGCGGCGACGCCGAGGCGCCGCGAGAAGACGGCGACCGCGACGAGGACCGAGACGCCGACGATCGCGGCGATGCCCAGCTCCATCAGCGGAGGCTCTCGAGGGCGCAGAAGGGCATGGTCTCGTCTCCAGGGGGTGGCGGGCGATCGCCCGGGACGAGTCTGCGCCTCTCGGCGGATGCGGGGCAGGGGGTTGCGAGCACCCGGCGTCCCGCGCCGGGGTCAGCCGTCGTCGCGAGCGGCGCGGCGGTCGAGCAGGCGGGCGAGCGCGAGGAGGAGCGCCATGGCGCCGAGCGCCGCGACGGCCAGGGCGAGCGCGGCGCCGGGCTCGAGCGTGATCCCGCGCTCGACGACCTGCGCGCGCAGCACCGGGTCGGCCGAGACGACGAGCAGGCCGATCGAGGCGGCGGCGAGGACGAGTCCGTAGAGGACGGCGCCGACGCGGATCCGCGGGCGGGCGGTGGCGGGGGTGGGCGTGGTGGTCATCGTGCGGCTCCGGTCTCGGGGGTGGGGCTCGGGGTGGGTGTCGGGGTGGCGTCGGCGTCCGGCGCGGTGGTGCCGGAGTCGGCGCCCGGTGTGGAGTCCTGGACGCGGATCGACCCGCCCTCCTGGGCGATGCGGACCACGAACGGCTCGGCCTCGGGATCGCCGAAGGTCTGCGTCCACAGCTGACGGCCGTCGGCGGTGCGGACCTCGCGGGGCGCGTCGATCGCGCCTCCGTCGGCGTCCAGAACGAGGAGCTCGGTGTCCTCCGTGGTCGCCTCGAGGCGGACCGCCGTTCCCGCCGTCGTGGCGACGGACACGTGCCCGTAGCCGATCCAGAGGTCCAGCGGCTCGCCGGAGGTCTCGTAGCCGGGTGCGACCGTGACGCGCAGGTCGCTCGCCGCGAGCGTCGCGTAGCGGCCGGGAGCGGCGCTCGAGAAGCCGTAGGTGCCCAGCACGGGGAGCAGCTCGCGGTCGGTCGGCAGCACGGCGGCGCAGGCGGCCGTGACCAGCGCGACCGTCGCGAGGGCGATCAGCGCGATCGCGCGCCTCCGGAACAGGCCGGCGAGCACGATCACCACGGCGAGCACGAGCGCGGCCGAGGCGGCTCCGACGACGAGGGCCGTCGGCCCGGAGGCGGTGAGCGAGACCAGTGCGCCGGTCAGTGCGGCGGCGCCCAGGGCGAGCAGCGTGAGGCTCGCCCGCAGCCGGGGGTTCGCGGCGCGTCGGAGGCGCTGGCGCTGCAGGCGCGCGGCGGTGACGGCGGCGGCGGCGACTCGCGCCTCCTCCGCCCGGGCGCGGGCCGTCTCGCGGGCCGACGCGCTCTGCTGGGCGCGGAAGGCCTCCCGCTCGGCCCGCCAGGCCTCCTGGCGCTCGCGCCACTCGGCGACGGCCTCGGGGGACGAGGGGCGCTCGTCCTGCAGCCCGGGGTCGGGTGCGGGGTAGGCGGGAGCGGAGGGCGCGGGGTAGGGGAGCGTCGCGGAGGGGTGTGCGGATGGGGAGCCCGGGGCCGGGTGAGCGGCCGCGTCGTCCGATCGCCGGCTCCGCCGCACGATCCAGACCACGAAGGCCACGATCAGCCCGAGCACCACGAGCGACCACAGCGTCCGCCCGGTCGCGGGCGCCCAGGGCATCGCCCCGGTGTACGCGCCGCCGAGCGACCAGAAGCCCTGCGCCACCGGCAGCATCGAGGCGAGCACGAGGACGCCGATCCCGGCGTGCACCCGGTCGAGCGAGCCGCGGAGCAGCCGCTCCACCGGCAGGGCGCCGTCCTGGTCGGGCAGCAGCAGCCAGGCCGCGGCGTAGAGGAGGAGCGCGGGCCCGCCCAGCACCGCGACGACGAGCACGATCCCGCGCACGATCAGCGGGTCGATGCCGAGCCGGTCGGCGATCCCCGCGCAGACGCCGCCGATCCAGCCGGGACGGCGGGGCAGGTCGAGGCCGCGCAGCCAGAGCACGAAGCGGTTCTCGGGCGCGGGGATCGCCGACCGGCTCGGCAT
>NZ_PSVD01000030.1:0-27896 GCF_002932035.1 Rathayibacter sp. AY1F6
GGGCTACCTGGCGGCGTTCGTCCTCCTCAGCCGGGTGCTCAAGGCCGGCATGCCGATCGGAGTCGCGTTCCGGCGGGGACGGGCGGAGCGGGCTCGCACCGCGGACCGCCTCGGACGAGCTCCGCGATCCGCAGCACCCGGTCGGCCGACGTCCGGGCGGACGGGTCGTGTGCTGGGACCCGCGCGGACCTCCGCGGTCGGCGGGACGTCGTGTCCTGTTCGCCTGCCGCCCCTTGCCCGCGCGCCGCTCCGAGCGCACGCTGGAGCCATGACCGCATGGAGCCCTCTCGAGACCGTCGGCGCCGTGGTGCTCGCCCTCGCGCTGATCGGGCTCGCCGTCGCGGCCGTGGCGGTCGGAGCAGGCGACGAGATCGCGTTCATCGGCGTGCTGGTCGCCTTCGCGGTCGCGGTCACCGGGCTCGGCCTCCACATCGCCGGCCGCGAGGCGCGGTACCGCCGCGACAACCGGTGACGCCGACGCGCTTCCGCCGCGACGACCGCTGAGGAGGTGCGCTCCCGCCGCGGCGGCCGCTCAGCGGGACGCGCCCCGCCGCGACGGCCGCTGATCGGGGGGCGCCCCGCCGCGACGACACTCGGCCGGTCAGTGCCCGAGCTCCACCAGCAGCACGCCGGCGATGATCAGGCCGATCCCGCCGAGCATCGTCCAGGTCAGGGGGTCCTGGAACAGCCAGCGCCCGAGCACCGCGGTCAGCGCGACTCCGACCGCCGCCCAGATCCCGTAGGCCACCCCGATCGGCATGCCCTGCGCGAGCGCCCCGGCCAGCAGCGTGAACGCGACGACGTAGCCGACTCCGACCACGACGTACCAGCGCTTCCGGCCGTCCGTCGCGGGTTTGAGGCTCATCGTCGCGGCGACCTCGGTGAGGATCGCGCCCGAGAGCAGCAGCCAGGCCATCAGCGCACCGACCGGCGCGCGGCCTGCGCTCGCTGCGACCCGATCTCGACCATCAGCACGCCCGCGATGATCAGCACCAGCCCGATCGTCATCACGCCCGTCAGCGGCTGCCCGAAGAGCACGGCCGCGAGGACCGCCGTCAGCGCGACTCCGCACGCGCCCCATACGCCGTAGGCGACTCCGATCGGCATGCCGGCCTTGAGCACCCGGCTGAGGAGGACGAACGCCGCCAGGTAGCCCGCCACCACGAGGGCGTACCAGCCCGGCGACTCGATGGCGGCCTGGAGGGCGAGCGACGCCGTCACCTCGATGAGGATCGCGCCGGTGAGGAGCACCCAGCTCATCGTGTGCCGTCGGATCGGGTCATCCGGCCAGCGTAGGGCGGGCGCGGAGGCGTGCGACCGCGGAACGAGGGCTCAGCGCGCGGGGAGGGTGGGAACGATCGTTCTCCGGGCAGTGACGCGCTCACCGCGCGAAGTGCTCGCGCACCTCCGCCTGCCAGCGCTCGCGGTCCTCCTCCGTGATGAACGCCGCGTCGAAGGAGTTGAGCGCCAGCTGCTCGAGCTGCGCGTCGTCCATCCCCAGCTCCTCGACCAGGGCGCGGTAGTTCTCATCCACGTAGCCGCCGAAGTAGGGCGGATCGTCGCTCGAGACCGTCACGACGAGTCCCTCGCGGAGCATCGCGGGCAGCGGGTGGTCGGCCATCGTGTCCACCGCGCGCAGGGCGACGTTCGACAGCGGGCACACCGTCACCGGGATGCGGCGCTCGCGGAGCATCGCGACCACCTCCGGGTCCTCCATCGCGCGGATCCCGTGGTCGATCCGCTCGACCTTCAGCAGCTCGACGGTGGCCGCGACCGTCTCGGGCCCGCCCTCCTCGCCGGCGTGCGCGACCAGGCGCAGTCCGTCCGCCGCGGCGCGCGCGTAGACGTCGACGAACAGCTCCGGGCCGAAGCCCACCTCGTTCGAGTCGAGCCCGACGCCGATGATGTACTCGCGCCAGGGGAGGATCGCCGTCAGCATCTCGTCGGCCGCGTCGGCGCCCAGGTCGCGGAGGAAGCACATGATCAGGTCCGTCGAGATCCCGTGGGTCTCCTCGCTCCGACCGAGCGCACGGGTGATCCCGCTCATCACGGTGTCGAGCGCGACGCCGTTGCCGAGGTGCGTCTGCGGGTCGAAGAAGATCTCGGCGCGGCGGACGTTCGCCTTCTGCGCCCGGTCGAGGTAGCCGGTCGCGAGCTCGAAGAAGTCCCGCTCCGTCTTCAGCACGGTGAGGTTCGAGTAGTGCAGCTCCAGGAACGACGCGAGGTCGGTGAAGGAGTACCGCGCGCGGAGGGCGTCGAGATCCTCGGTGGGCAGGGCGACCCCGTTGCGGCGCGCCATCTCGACGATGTGCTCGGGCTCGATCGTGCCCTCGAGGTGAATGTGCAGCTCGGCGCTGGGCGGGGCGGGGAAGGCTGGGCGGGGCATGCGGGTCCTCCAGGGAGCGGCCGGGGCGGCGGGGTCGCTCCCGACCGTAGGCCTCCGCTGTTTCGCGCGCGTTTCCGGCGGGAGGCGCGCGATCCGGATCCGGAGCGGCCCCGCCCCCGGGTGCTAGAGCTCGCCCTGCTGCGAGGTGCCGGCCGGGATCGGGACGAGCCGCGTCACGACGGGCGGGTGGGCGACGAGTCCGCGGATCGCCGCGTTGAGGCGGACGACCGGCTCTCCGGCGCCGTGCGCGTCGAGCAGGTCGCCGCTCGTCCACTTCTCCAGCATGACGATGGTGCCGTCGGGCGAGTCGTGGATCGCGTAGAGCTCGCAGCCCTCCTCCTCGTGCACCTCCGCGATGGCGGTGGAGAGGGCGGCGACGAGCGCGTCGCGCTGCCCCTCGGCGGGGGTGAAGATCGCGGTGACGACGACGGGATCGGACATGGCGTGCCTTTCGGAGGGGGGAGGGGGATCAGCGCTGCGGGGGTGCGGCGCAGCTGGAGCGGATGACGAGGTCGGCCTGCACCTCGATGTGCTGCGGGGCCTCGGGGAGGCGGCCCTGCATGCGGGCGAGGACGAGCTCGACGCTGTGACGGGCGAGCATGTCGATCGGCTGGCGGACGACGCTGAGCGGCGGGGTGACCAGCTCGCTCCACGGGTTGTCGTCGAACACGACGACCGAGAGGGCCTCCGGGATCCGGATCCCGAGCTGGAAGAGCCGGTGCACGGCGCTGCGCACCTGCGCGCCGCTGCCCGCGGTCTGAGGAGGCCGCGGCTGCCGCGGCACCTCCGGCCGTCGGAGCAGCCGCAGGCCGGTCGCGAGCTGCCAGGCCGTGACGGCGTAGACGGAGGCGCGCTCCCAGACGCCGTCGGGCAGCAGGTCGACGCCGGGCACGCGGGTGTCGACCTGCAGCATCAGCAGCGCGAGCAGGCCGGCCGCACCGAGCACGATCCCGACCGTCTCGAGCGCCCACGGGGCGCGGCCGCGCCGGGCCGCGGCACCGGCGACGATCGAGGCCGCGTTGCCGCCGACGATCGCCATCGCGGCGCCGACCACGTGCAGGCCGCCGATCCCGTTCTGCGCACTGGCGCTGCTCCCGTGCACGAGGCCCACCACGGCGATGCCCACGGCGTAGACCACGGCGAGGGAGAGGAACAGCCCCCGCGATCCGCCCCGCGCCGCCCGCACGGTCGTGACGGCGGCGGCGAGGTAGAGCGCCCCCTGCAGGAGGAATCCGGCGTTCATCACCGCGTGCAGCGGCGAGTCGATCGCGCGCCCCTGGAACACGCCCACCTCGGGCACGCCGAGATCGCTGATGTAGTTCCGTGCGTAGCTGTAGCCCGGGAACGCGGACGCGGCGACCGCCTCCGCTCCCACGTAGGCGAGCGCGCTCACCACCCACAGCACTCCGGCCCCACGAGTTCCCATGCGCCCATCATCCCCGGGCCCGGCCCCGCCGGTCGTCGTCGGCGGACGGCTCCCCGGCTAGGCTCGCCGGATGCTGCAGGTGCGGGGTGAGTCCGGGCAGGCCGTGCTCCTCCTGCCGGGCGGGGGCGAGGCCGTCGACGGGTTCTTCCCCGGGCTGGTCGAGGGCCTGATCGTCGATCCGGGCTGCCGGCTGGTCCTCTACGACAGACCGGGCACAGCGGGGTCGGAGGTCGCCGGCGGACTGACCGACGCCGCCGACGCCGTCCACGCCGTGCTGGCCGGCCTCGGGACAGGTCCCGTCGTCGTGATCGGCCAGAGCCTCGGCGGTGCCGTCGCGATGCTGCTCGCTCGCGATCATCCCGAGGACGTCGCGGGACTGGTGCTCCTCGACCCGACGCCCGTCAACGACACGGCACTGGCGCGTCAGGTGGAGCGGACGGCCCGGGCGACGGCGGCGCTCTCGAGACTGCCGGGGCTCGGCCGAGCGCTGTCCGCGCTGCTGCGCACGAGCGCCGCCCGGTCGGCGAGGCGCCACGCGATGAGCCCGGCCGCGCGCGCGGCCGCTCTCGCGATGGCGGACGTCGACCTGCCGGGGCTCGCCTCCGCCGCCGCTGGTCTGGAGCAGGTGGCGCGGGGCTTCGACGAGTCTCAGCTGCCCGCGGTCCCCGCGGCCGTGGTGACCGCGGACCGCCGGCCCGGGTCCTCCCTGCATCGCGCGCATCGGCGCGTGGCCGCCGCACTGGACGCGCCGCTGCTGTCCTGGCCGGGAGCCGTGCACGAGGTGCATCTGAGCCACGAGCGCGAGGTGCTCGAGGTCGCCCGCGCGGTCGTGCGGGCCGTCGCCTCCGACTAGGTCCGGAGCCGCTGCGCCGCCGCTCCGGTCACAGGCTGAACCCGCCGTCGGTCGTGAGCACCTGCCCGACGACCCAGCTGCCCGCCGACGTGGCCAGCCACGCGATCAGCTCCGCGGGGTCCGCCGGCGTGCCGACCCGGCCGAAGGGCGTGCTCGCGACGTACTCCTCGAGGTCCTCGAGTGACCGGTCGGTGGTCTCCGGGTCCAGGTATCCCGTGGTCACCGGACCGGGATCGATCGTGTTGAGCACGATCCCGAGCTCCAGGAGTTCGGCGGCGACCGTGGCGGTGACGCCGGCGAGTGCGGCCTTGCTCGCGGCGTAGGCGACCTCTCCGCGCATCGCGCCGTGGATCTGGCCGGACGTCATCCAGAACACGTGCCCCTGCGCCCGGGCGTAGGGCCCGGCCCCGCCGATCCGGTCGCCGGGCCGGCGGGATCCGTCCGCGCGCGGTGCCCGGAGCCGCGCGAACTCCGCGGTGAGCAGGAGGGTGGAGCGGGTGTTGACGTCCCAGAACGCGGTGAGCCGCTCGGGCGTCATGTCGAGGATGCTGCCGTCGTCACCGCTCTTCGCGTGGTTGCAGACGAGGACGTCCAGGCTCCCGGTGAGGTCGGCTGCGGTGGCGATCAGACCTGGGATCGTGGAGGGATCGGCCAGGTCCGCGGCGACGTCGGCGAACCGCGCGCCCTCAGTGAGGTGCGCGCGGAGCTCGGACCGGACCGCGTCGAGGTCGTCGCCTCCCCAGGGGAGGTCGAGATCGTGAGGGCGGTGATGGTGGACGACGAGGTGCGCGCCGAGGGAGGCGAGCTTCGCGGCGACGGCGAATCCGATGCCGCGCCGCCGCGAGACGCCGGTGACGAGAGCGGTCCTGCCCTGCAGGGGGAGGAGTGCGGACACGGGGAGCCTTTCGATCGCGACCGAGCGGGCCGGAGGGTGCGGGCCGGAGGGAGCGGGACGGAGCGACGGGGATCGGGAAGGCCTCAGCCGCACTGCACGATCCCCACCGTATCGAGCCGCCGGTGGCCTCCGTCCGGCGATGAGGTGCCCCTCAGACCTGCTAGGAGATCCGCAGGCCCCGTCCCCGGGAGAAGCCGAGGCGCGAGTAGCTGTCCGCCAGCCGCTCGTCGCCGGCGACGGCCACGACGACGCCTCCCGCGGGGACCGTGGCCAGCAGCTCCCTCGTCGCGAGCAGCGCCGACAGGCGGGTCCCGGGGCGCTGCGAGAGCGCCATCACCGTCCACCGCCGCCCGGGGGGCGTCTCCGCGCCGACGGCCGCGGTGAGGGGGGTCCCGACCAGCAGTGCCCCGGCCCCCACGGCTCCGCCGAGGAGCGCCGCGAGGACCAGGACCGCGCCGAGCAGACCCGAGAGCGCGACCCACACGGCCGCCACCATGGCCAGCAGGACGACCGGGACGGTGACGGCGATGCTCACCAGGACGTCGGCGACCGGCCGGTAGCGCCCGAACACGACCAACCCGTTCCGGTCGGCCGTCTCGTGGGCGGCGCGGCGGATCACGGAGGGCGTGAGCGAGAGCAGCGCCGTCGGGAAGGCCAGGACGGCGAGGACGCGGTGGCGCGTGAAGGCGCGCACCATCAGCCACGAGACGGCGGGCAGACGTCCCCATCCGACCGATGCCGACGCCGCTGCCATCGAGCCAGTCTGCGCGATCGGGGAGGCGCGGGGCCACCCGGTACGAGGACGCCGCTCCGGCTCCGCTGCGCGAGGGAGGACGACGCGGACTACTCCTCGTCCGCCCGGTAGACCTTCCGGAACGCGTCCTTGCGGGCGATCCTCCCGCCGCGGAACTCGTAGATGTCGCAGCCCCGCGTGACCTGGGGTCCGCCGTCGGGGCCGGTCCCGGTGAAGGACCAGGTGGCCGCGCCGCGCGTCCCGGCGATGATGGGAGCCCCCTCCTCGTGCCGCTCCTGTCCGGTGTCGAAGGCGAGCATGAGCGCGAATCCCTCGCGGACCTGCTCCTTGCCCGTCCAGGTGCGGCCGGGCTCGGGGCCGACGGACGCGCCGTACACGCAGTCGTCGGTCATGTGACTCATCAGCGCTTCGAGGTCGTGGCGGGTCCAGGCGTCGCTGAACGCGGCCAGCACCTCGGGCGTCATCTCGCTCGTGCTGGTCTCGGTCGAAGAGGAGTCGTCCATGTGCGGGCCTCGGTCCTTCTGATCGGTGGACCGTCGTCGGTCGCTCTGCGACCGTGGCAGGTGAGCGGCCGCAGTGGCAACGCCCTCTAGCGGTCATGTCCGGAAGCGGACGGCCGGCGGATCATTGGTCCGTCGATCCGCCGACCAGCGGGTGAGCGCGACGGCGGGGGCGGTGCACTGCGGGCGGCGGGAGCGGCCGCCGAGGCGACCCGCTCCACCGGGCACTGCCCCGTTTCGATGCTGAGCCCCTTCGCGAAGGCCGTGCCGAAGTCGGACGCGGGCCGGTCCTCCTCCGCCTCCTCGGTCGCGGCTCCCGGGTCGCCCGCGGCGGCCGGATGCTAGGCGCTCGCCGCCTCGTCCGCCACCTCCTCCCCGCCGACCGGCGCCGGCGCGCAGGATGGGGAGCACCGGTCGTGGCGGGCACCGACTCCGCACCCGACCGGCACCGAGACCGCCACGAGCCCGCGCCGGCGGGAGGACAGCGAGAGCACCATGGGATTCTGGGGACCGACCGTCGAGACCCGCGGCACGCGCCCGGTCGACGAGCCGCTCGGCGAGCTGGAGCTCGTGCACGCCTTCATCAGCGGGCCGATGCCCACCGGCGTCAGCGTCTCGCACACCGGGCGGATCTTCGTGAACTTCCCGAAGTGGGGAGACGAGGTCCCGGCCACGGTCGTGGAGCTGGTCGACGGAGCGGCGGTGCCCTACCCGGACGAGGCCTGGAACACGCCGTCGGGAGTCGACGACGCCGGCGCCCTCGTCTCGGTGCAGAGCATCGTCGTAGATCCGGCCGACCGGCTCTGGATCCTCGACACAGGCAGCCCGATGTTCGAGCCGACGAAGAAGGGCGGCCCCAAGCTCGTCCGCGTCGACCTGGCGACCGACACCGTCGAGCAGGTGATCGTCCTCGAGCCGGACGTCGCCCTGCCGACCACCTACCTCAACGACGTGCGCTTCGATCTGCGGCGCGGCATCGCCTACATCACCGACTCGGCCGACTCCGGTCCGAACGGGATCATCGTCGTCGACCTTGGGACGGGGACCGCCTGGCGCCGCCTGCACGACCACCCGAGCACGAAGGCGCTCACTCCTCCGGAGCTCGTGCCGATGGCCGAGGGCCGCGTGCTGATGAAGCGCCCGGCAGACGGCGACCCTCAGCCGGTGACGATGGGCGCCGACGGCATCGCGATCTCGGCCGACGGCGAGCGCCTCTGGTACTGCCCGCTCGCCTCCCGCCGCTGGTTCAGCGTGGCGACGGCGGCCCTGGTCGACCGGTCGGTGCCGGACGAGGACGTCGCGGCGACCGTCGTCGACGAGGGCGACAAGGGCGGGGGAGCGGACGGCCTCGAGACGGATGCGCTGGGCCGCTTCTACGCCACGAGCTACGAGAACAACGCGATCGTCCGCCGTCGCACCGACGGCACGATGGAGACGATCGTGCACGACGAGCGGCTGCTCTGGCCCGACACCATGTCGATCGCGACGGACGAGCACCTGTACGTCACCGCGAACCAGCTGCACCGCCAGGACGACTACCAGGGCGGCACGGATCTGCGGACGTACCCGTACTCGCTGTTCCGGGTGCGGATCGGCGCGGGGCCGGTTCTCCTGCGCTGAAGGCCCCCGCCTGGTCGCCTGCGCCGAGATCCGCAGCGCGGATCAGCGCCAGTGGGCGAGCTCCGTGCGGAGGGTCGCGCGGGCGCGGGCGAGCAGTCCGCGGACGGTCGAGGTCGTGAGGCCCAGCTCGTGCGCGATCGCGTCGTAGCTGCACTGCTCCAGCTGGCGCAGCTCCCAGCAGCGGCGCTGGGCCGGGGGCATCGCGGCGAGCACCCGGTTGGCGTCGGCGGCGAGCGATCCGCAGTGCGCGGCGTGTTCCGGGTCGTCGGCGGCGGAGGCGGGGAACTCGTCGTCCAGCTCGGCTCGCAGCCGCGAGACGCTGGAGCGGAGTCGGTCGACGCTGCGGCGGCGGGCGGTCGTGACGAGCCAGCCTGCGATGGTCTCGCCGTCGATCACGCTGTCCACGTGGGTCCACGCCGCGAGGAACGTCTCCTGCACCACGTCGTCGACGTCGGCGCTGCTGCGGAGGGTGCGGGCGGCCGTCGCGCGGAGCAGCGCGGTGTAGCGGCGGACGATGGTGGCGGTGAGCATGCGGACTCCGGTCGACTTGATGTGTACGCATGATTCGAAGGCGCGCTCCCGCCCGGTTTCCCGGGGCGGGACCCCAGTGGGAGGGGCAGGTCTGTCCGGTTTCCGGGGACGTCAGCGCCGCCGCGACCACCAGCGGCGGGACCGCTCCGGCTCGGCGGCCGCCCGGGCCTCGGCCTCGGCGGCGCGATCGGCGCGCCGCTGCGACCAGGCGGCGACCTCCTCGTCGACGTCCCGGAGCGGGGTGACGACGGGCGGCCCACCCAGCAGCTGGCGGCGCGCCTCGATCACCCGCGTGTTGAAGTCGGCGAGCTCGGCGCGCACCTCCTCCTCGCGGTGCAGGCGGTCGAGGCGCTCGTCGAGCGCGCGGTCCTCGGCGCGGAGGAGGAAGGCGGCCGGGCCGATACCGGTGAGGTTCTCGCGCTCGATCTTGCGGCGGATCCACCAGTCCGGGTCGTGGGCCGCGCCCAGGTCCGGAAGCGGCTTCCCCGATCCCGGCAGGTCGTCGAAGTCGCCGCGGCGGATCGCGAGCTGGATCGCCGTCTCGACGAACGCGGCCCGCTCGAGCGGATCCTCCGGCAGGGCGGGCTGCTCCGCCTCGTCCTCGCCCGTGGCGCCGGCCCGGTACCGGGCGGCGCGCTCCCTCGCATCCGACATCCCTCCACGCTAGATCGGGCTCCTCGCCGCGGGCAACCACCCCTCCCGCCGTCTCCGTGGTCGGTGGGGCTCCGCGGGTCGACATCGGCGGACCGGCGTGCGTAGTATCGATACTCGATAACATCGACGATCGATAAGGAGTCCATCATGACGAGTGTCATCCCCAGCGGACCGGTCCGGGAGCGTCCGCGCGTGTTCCGGGTGGCGAGAGCGGTCCTGCTCATCGTCGCGGTCTTCTCCGTGCTGACCGCGCTCCTGCAGACCTGGACCGTCACCACCGGGCGGACCCTGCTGGTCTTCGGGGGAGCGGACGGCCGCCTCCCGCTCCGGAGCCTCCCGCAGCTGCTGCAGGCCGAGCCGCGCGAGGGCACCGCGCCCACGCTCGCCGACGCCGCCCTCTCCCTCCGCCTGCTCGGTGCGCTGCCGAGCCTCCTCCAGGCGGTCACGATCGTCCTCGCCACGGTCTTCCTCCTGCGGGTCCTCCGCGGCATCGCGGCCGGACGCCCGTTCGACCCCTTCGTCCTCGCGAACTGGCGCCGTCTGAGCCTCGCCCTGCTGATCGGAGGAGTGGCCCAGGGCCTCGCCGACACCGCGGCGGGCCTGTACCTCAGCTCCGGCATCGGCCTGCTCTTCGGCGCCGGCCGGGTGAGCGACGAGCAGCGCGACACGTTCCTCGGCGGCGACTACCAGGCCATCGGGACGAACCTCCCGCAGTGGCCGGTCCCCGTCCTGCTCGCCGGCGTGGTGGCCCTCGCCCTGACGGCGGCGTTCCGCGCCGGCGCGAAGCTCGAACGGGACGTCGACGGCGTTGTCTGAGCCCGCCGACGACGAGAGGCACCGGATCGACTGCCACCTCGGAGCAGTGCTGGCCGAGCGCGGCGTGACCCTCACCGCCCTCTCTGCCCGCACCGGCATCACGATGGCGAACCTCTCCATCCTCAAGAACAACCGCGCCCGCGCGATCCGCTTCACGACGCTGACGCTCATCTGCGACGCACTCGACTGCACCCCGCAGGAGCTGTTCTCGATCCGGGCCGTCGACGAGCGGGGGTAGCGGCGGGCGGATCGGCCAGGGGATCTCTGCGGGGCCGATGGTGTGGACGCCGTCCGATCGGATCGTCGATCGAGCAGGACTCAGTCGCGCTCCACGTCCGCCCCTCCTGGGATCGGCCGGAGCTCCCCGGAGCTCGCTGTCGTCCCGACCCATGGATGAGCCTCACCAGCGCGGTCGGCGGCCTCGGCCATCGACCGTCCACAGGGGTGCGAGCTCGTCAGCGGGACCGTCGAATGCGCCTCCGGTGGATGCCGGCGGCTGCTCGCGGTCGTCCCGCCCGAGGCGATGACTCCCGAGCAGTTGTCGCGCGAGCGCGGAACGACCCCGCAGACCCGCATCGCGGGAACCCTCCGGGACCCTCGCTCCATCTCGGTGGCTTCCACCGTCGAGGGGCCCCTCCTGAAGATCCGGGCCGACTACTGGTCCCAGGAGTACATCCCCTGGGGACGTATGCGAAGCGTCCTCGTGCGTGCTTCCGCGAACCGGTCCCGTCGCGCTGTGCGATCTCCCTGAGACGGCGGCGGTGTACCCGTCGACGAGGCCGCCGGTCATCGTCCCCGCGAGGAGCGCCCGCATCAGACCCGCACCGACGACGAACACGTCGATCGACCCGGGGTTCCCGAACGGGAGACGGACCGTGATGCACGTCTGGTCGTGCTGAGCGGCGGTCAGCGGTCGAGGACTTGACGAATGACGAGGACTCGGTTCTCCGTCGACTCCCGCCCGACCGGGTCGAACCCGCTCGCCGTCATCACTGAGACCCTGCTCGAGCCGGTCGGCGTGCTCGTGCGCGCCGCGCTGCGGCCGCTTCCCGCCCGCTCAGTCCAGCGGGTAGCCCGGCAGCCCGTCGATGCTGACCGCGTTCCGCGTGGCGCGGTACTCGGCCATGCCGTCGGGGCCCTTCTTCTCGGCCTGGAGGAGGAGCAGGTCGCGCTCGCCGACCGGCTCCATCACCGGCACGCCCCAGCCGCACGCGTCGCTGATGCGGGTGAGCTCGACGGTGACGACCGCGCGAGTGCTCGGGTGCTCGGGGTGCTGCTCCGCGACCTCGGTGAACGCCTCCGAACCGGGCAGGTGCACGGAGCCGGTGCCGTGCAGGCGGACGATGCGCGGACGCGATCCGAACGACGCGAACATCAAGCACACGCGCCCGTTCTCGCGCAGGTGCGCGATCGTCTCGACTCCGCTGCCCGTGTAGTCGACCCAGCCGACCCGCCGCGGGCCGAGGATCGAGAACGAGTCGTGGCCGCGCGGCGACATGTTGACGTGCCCGTCCGCGGCGAGGGGCGCGGTGGCGACGAACCACATCGGCTGCTCGTGGATCCAGGAGCAGAGGCTCTCGTCGATCTCGTCGTAGACGTGCGCCATGGGATCAGGCCCCGGCCGCGCGGCGGACCAGCTCGGTGACGGCGGCGCGCGTCTCGGCGTCGGCAGAGACGAGCGCGTAGGCGGTCGGCCAGATCGTGCCGTCGTCGAGCTGGGCGCCGTCCTGGAAGCCGAGGGTCGAGTAGCGCGTGCCGAACTTCGCGCCGGGCTGGAAGAAGACGATCGCCTTGCCGTCCGAGCGCGCGTAGGAGGGGAAGCCGTACCAGGTCTTCGGGAGGAGATCGGGGGCGGTCTCGCCGACGACCTCGTGGAGCATCTGGGCGATCGGCCGCTCCTCGTCGGTCATCGCGGCGATCGCGGCCTCCGCGTCCCTGCGGTCGGCGTCGGCCTTGTCGGCGCTCTTCTGCCGCTTCGCCTCCGCCCGCAGCTCGGCCGCACGCTGCTTCATCGCCGCGCGCTCGTCCTTCGAGAAACCGTCTTCGGAGGCCATGTCCGCCCGTCCCGTCCGTCTGCGGCTCCCGGTCCGGGAGCGTCCCCGCACATCGTGACAGCGCCGCACTCGCCGCACAACGGCGGGAGCGAGCGCGACCGCGCGCCCCGGAAGCCCAGCCTCCGCGGTTAGCGTGGGCGGATGCGCCTCCTCCTGATCCGCCACGGCCAGACCCCCTCCAACGTCGCCGGGCTCCTCGACACCCGCATCCCCGGACCCGGGCTCACCGACCTCGGCCGCACCCAGGCCGCGGCACTGCCCGGTCGGCTCGCCGGCGAGGGGATCGGCGCGCTGCTCGTCTCGACGATGGTCCGCACCCACGAGACGGCCGCCCCTCTCGCCGCGGCCCTCGGGCTCGAGCCGATCGAGCGCGACGGCATCCGCGAGGTCGCTGCCGCGGGGCTCGAGATGCGCGGCGACGTCGCGGCGGTCGAGGAGTACATGGGCACGGTCTTCCGCTGGGCCGGCGGCGAGACGTCGATCCGGCTGGCGGGCGGCGAGACGGGCGACGAGTTCGCGGCGCGCTACGACGCGGTGGTGGCGGAGGCGGAGGCGCTCGGGCACGAGGTCGTCGCGCTGGTCAGCCACGGCGCGGCCATCCGCTGCTGGGCGGGTCTGCGCTCCCTCGACCTCGATGCGCGCTTCATCGCCGACCACCTGCTCGACAACACCGGCGTCGTCGTCCTCGAGGGCTCGGGCGACGCGTGGACGCTCGTGTCCTGGCAGGGCGAGCCCGTCAGCGGAGTCGGCGCGGCGGCCCCCTCGGGCCCGGCGGGCGAGACCACCGTCTGAGCGACAGGGCCTCCTCGCCGGTCGAGCAGCCGCGCGGCGGCGGATGGAGACCGGCCGGAACGAGCGCCGCCGGCCGCGCCACCACGGTAACGATCGCGCAACACTCCGGAAACCAGCTCCGACCAGCACATTCACTTGCGCTGATCGGTTCACCGCCGCCCCTGGACCCGCCTCCGCAATTGTCCGACGTTTGCCCCTCGGCGGCTCCGCGGCTACCGTGGTCGGCGGTCCTCACGGGCCCCGATGAACCGGTCCGCGCTCGCACGGCGTCCCCCAGGACGCGCCGCGATCGTACGGTCAACGGGAGTGGAGGCGGCCCCGAGGCCGCCTCGGACGCTCTCGCCTCCACCCCCTGCCGCGCTGAGCGGCGGGACGCACGCGGAGGCTCGACGCACGGCTGTCCCACGCTCCCGACCCGGCACCACGAGATGAGCGCAGGGCGTCGTCCCTGCGCGCCGACGGAGTGTACGTGCACCAGAACCAGCAGATCATCAGCGAGCCCCGGAGCGAGGCGGGCGCCGATCCCGCGACCCCCGCTCTCGAGGCCCGCCACCTCTTCAAGGTGTTCGGCCGGAAGCCCGACGAGGTCGTCCGCCGACTGGGCGAGGGCGCCGACCGCGGCGAGCTCGCCGGACTCGGCACGGCCGCGGTGATCGACGCGTCCTTCACCGTGCGCCGCGGCGAGATCTTCGTCGTGATGGGCCTCTCCGGCTCCGGGAAGTCCACCCTGATCCGCATGCTGAACGGGCTCCAGGAGCCCTCCGCGGGCGAGGTCCTGATCGAGGGCTCCACCATCACCGGCGTCTCCGAGGCGGAGCTGCGCCGCGTGCGCCGCTCGTCGGTGTCGATGGTGTTCCAGCACTTCGCGCTCCTCCCGCACCGCACCGTGCTCGACAACGTCGCGTACCCGCTCGAGATCCAGGGCGTCCCCGCGGCCGAGCGCCGCGAGCGGGCCCTGCTCGCGGTCGAGCGCGCCGGTCTCGCCGGCTGGCACGAGAAGATGCCCGACGAGCTCTCCGGCGGCATGCGCCAGCGCGTCGGCCTCGCCCGGGCGCTCGCCGCCGACACCGACATCGTGCTGATGGACGAGGCGTTCTCGGCACTCGACCCGCTGATCCGCCGCGAGATGCAGGAGCAGCTGATCGAGCTGCAGCACGAGCTCGGCAAGACCATCGTCTTCATCACGCACGACCTCAACGAGGCCATGTTCCTCGGCGACCGCATCGCGGTGATGCGCGACGGCCGCATCGTCCAGATCGGCACCCCGGAGGAGATCCTCACCGATCCGGCGAACGACTACGTCGCCCAGTTCGTGCAGGACGTCGACCGCGCCCGCGTGCTCACCGCCTCCGCCGTGATGGAGCCCGCCCGCTCCGTGGTCACCCTCGCGGCCGGTCCCCGCGCCGCGCTGAGGAGCATGCGCGACCTGCAGACCTCGGCCGCGTTCGTGGTCGGCGGCGGACGACGCCTGCTGGGCACGGTCCGCGACCGCGACGTGATCGAGCAGGTGCGCCGGAGCACCGGCGACCTCTCGGCGGTCCTCACCTCCGACGTCGTCACCGTCGGTCCGGACACCGCCCTCAGCGAGGTCATCGAGCCCGCCGTCGAGTCGGCGCTGCCGGTCGCCGTGGTCGACGCCGACGGGCGTCTGCTCGGAGCGATCCCGCGGGTGACCCTGCTCGCGGCGCTCGGCAACGTGCCCGCCCGCACCGGCGAGCACCCGGTGATCGAGCCGCCCGCCACCGTCTCGACCGAGGTCGTCACCGCGACCCTGCACGCGACCGGAGGCTCCGTCGACGACGCCGTCCTCGCGGCGGACGGAGGTGCACGATGACCGATCTCGGATTCCGCCTCCCGCTCGGCGCCCTCGCCGAGGGTGCCGTCGACGTCCTCACGCAGACCTTCCAGCCGGTCTTCGACCTGCTGCGCACCGTCTTCGGCGCCCTCTACTCCGGCGTCGACCTCGTCCTCGCGACACCGCCCTTCTGGGTGATCGTCGCCTTCCTCGCCGTACTGGCCTACGCCGTCCGCGGCTGGGTCTTCGCGGCCGGCACCGCCGTGGGGCTCCTGCTGATCGTGGGGGTCGACCAGTGGGAGAACGCGATGGACTCCCTCGCGCTGGTGCTCGTCGCCTCCGTGATCGCCATCGCGCTGAGCGTGCCGCTGGGCGTGCTCGCCGCGCGCAACCGCACGGCCTCCGCGGTCATCCGGCCCGTCCTCGACCTGATGCAGACGATGCCGGCCTTCGTCTACCTGATCCCCGCGCTGATCCTGTTCCGGGTCGGAGTGGTGCCGGGCATCGTCGCGACCATCGTGTTCGCGATGGCGCCGGGCGTCCGGCTCACCGAGCTGGGCATCCGCGGCGTCGACCCGGAGCTCGTCGAGGCGGGGGAGTCGTTCGGCTCCTCGAAGTGGCGGATCCTCCGCCAGATCCAGCTGCCGCTGGCGCTGCCCTCGATCCTGGCGGGCCTCAACCAGGTCATCATGCTCTCGCTCTCGATGGTCGTCATCGCGGGCATGGTCGGCGCCGGAGGGCTGGGCGGCGACGTCGTCGCGAGCCTCAACCGGATCGACGTCGCGCTCGGCTTCGAGGCGGGCGTCTCCGTCGTGATCCTCGCGGTCGTCCTCGACCGGATGACCGGCGCGCTGGGCTCGCCCTCGCCGGCGAGGGTCGCCCGGGCGAAGAACCGCCGCGCCGTCATGGCGACCCGTTCGGCCGTCGGCGTCGTCTCGATCGGCCTGGTCGCGTCCCTCGGGGCCGCGACCCTCGCCGCTCCCGCCACCGCCGCCTCCGTCGACAACGGCGACCGCACCGACGTGACCGTCGCCGTGTTCCAGGGCTGGGATGAGGGGATCGCCGTCTCCGCTCTGTGGGAGGCGGTGCTCGAGGAGCAGGGCTACGACGTGACCCTGCAGAACGCCGACGTCGCCCCCGGCTTCCAGGGCCTCTCGACCGGCGACTACGACCTCGCCCTCGACACCTGGCTGCCGCTCACCCACGCCCGGTACGTCGAGCAGTACGGCGACTCGATCGTCGACCTGGGCGCGTGGAACGATGAGGCGAAGCTGACCATCGCGGTCAACGAGGACGCCCCGATCGACTCCCTCGAGGAGCTCGCCGCCGACCCGGGCGTCGTCGGCAACCGCCTGATCGGCATCGAGCCCGGCTCCGGTCTCAACAAGACGACGACCGAGGACGTCATCCCCGGCTACGGCCTGGAGGGGATGGACTACCTCACCTCCTCGACGCCGGCCATGCTCCAGGAGCTCTCGAGCGCGACCGCCGCGGGCGAGAACATCGCCGTCACGCTCTGGCGCCCGCACTGGGCCTACGACGCCTTCCCGGTCAAGGACCTTGAGGACCCGAAGGGCCTGCTCGGGCAGGCGGAGGGGATCCACTCCTTCGGCTCGGCCGCGTTCGACGCGGACTACCCGACGATGAGCCGCTGGATCCGCGACTTCCGGATGGACTCGAAGACGCTCTACTCGCTCGAGAACGCGCTGTTCAACGACGGGGCCGACGACCGCTCCGCCGCCCTCGCCGCGTGGATGGACGAGAACCGGGAGTACGTCGACACGCTGATCACCTGATCCGCCACCACGACGAAGGCCGAGAGGCCGGGCGGCCCCGGACCAGGGCTGTCCCGGCCTCTCGGCCTTCGTCGCGCAAGGATCAGGCGGCGCTGACCCGGCGTCCCGCGGTGGCGCGGACGAGGAGGGTGACCACCAGCACCACGGCGGCGGCGACCAGCGCGGCGATCCCGGCGGGGACCGAGACGAGCTCGCCGGCGAAGCGGCCGACGGCGACCCAGGAGAGTCCCCAGACGAGCGAGAGCATCGGGGCGATGCGGCCGCGGCCGGTGACCGCGATCAGGAGTCCGACGAGCGCGGCGACGGCGAGGACGACGACCGCCCAGACCGCGGCGCCCGGACCGTCCGCGCTGCCGACTCCCGCGCCGACGAGCCCGGCGGTGACGTTCGCGGCCGTGGCCACGCACACCCAGCCGAGGTAGAGCCCGAAGGTGCCGTCCGTCACGATCGCGTCGACCACTCCGGCCGACCGGGTGGTCCTCAGGATCACGAAGATGCGCGCGAGCACGGCGAGCAGCAGGGCGATCACGACGACGCTGAGCGTCAGGAAGCCGGCCTGGACGACCAGGATCCACGCGGCGTTCAGGAGGAGGCTGGCGGCGGCCCAGTAGCCCAGCCGGCGGTGGCGGGTGCGGGCGGTCTGCGAGGGCAGGAACTGCCAGATCGCGTAGGCGATGAGGCCGGTGTAGATGACGCTCCAGATCGCGAAGGCGGGGCCGTCGGGAGCGATGGGGGTCGAGGACGCGGTCAGGGCGCCGCCGGCCGCGTTCTGGATCTGCGTGCCGCCCGCGGCGCCCGAGCCGATGAACGAGCCGATGAGGGCGAGCACCGCGCTCACGGCGACGACGACCTGGCGGATCCGGTCGGCGCGGTCGGGGGTTCGTGTGGCGGTCATGTCGCTCCTCCATTAGTCAGCTGGCTGAGTAATGAGAGTAGCGCGATTCCGCTCCCCGTCCACTGGGGCTTGCGGCGCGGCCCCGGCCCTGGATGAGGGCCGGGGCCGGATTCTCAGGCGCGGGCGGCCGCGTACTGCTCGCGGATCACAGGGCGGTGGTCCGGCGCGGGCTCGGCCACCGAGGTGACGGTCCACGTCGGACACGATCCGGTCAGCGCCCAGGCGGCCTGCACGGCGGCACCGTCGGCCACGTACTCGCCGGGCGTCGGCACCTGCACGGGCACGTCGAACACCTGCGATGCAGCGAGCTGCACGGCGCGGTTCTGCGCGGCTCCGCCGATGAGGAGGATGCGCCGCGCCTCCACTCCCTGCGCGCGAACGGCGTCGAGCCCGTCGGCCAGTCCGCAGAGCATGCCCTCGATCGCCGCGCGGGCGAGGTTCGGTCGCGTGGTCGAGGCGATGGTCATCCCGTGCAGGCTCGCGGTCGCGTCCGGCAGGTTCGGCGTGCGCTCGCCCTCGAAGTAGGGGACCAGCACGAGGCCGTCGGCACCCGGCTCCGCCTCGAGCGCCAGTGCGGCGAACTCGTCGAAGTCGCTGCCGAGCAGGGTCGCGGTCGAGGCCAGCACGCGCGCGGCGTTGAGCGTCGCGACCAGAGGCAGGAAGCGCCCGCTCGCATCGGCGAAGCCGGCGACGGTCCCGGAGGCGTCGCGCACCGGGTCGTCCGTGACGGCGAAGACGGTGCCGCTCGTGCCGATGCTGACGACCACGTCGCCGGGGCCGGCGCCGAGGCCGAGCGCGGCGCCCGCGTTGTCGCCCGCGCCGGGGCCGACGACGAGTCCGCTCTCGGTGCGGCCCGCCTCCTCCGAGGGGCCGAGCACGCGGGGGAGCAGCGGGCGGTGGCCGAGGGCGCGCTCGAGCAGGTCGAGGTCGTAGCCGTCCGCTCCCCAGTACGAGGTGCCGGACGCGTCCGACCGGTCGGTCGTGAGGGCGTCGAGCTGCGGACCGCGGGCGGAGTCGGGGCCGTAGCCGAGCAGGCGCCAGGTCAGCCAGTCGTGGGGGAGCGCGACGGCGGCGACACGGGCGGCGTTCTCGGGTTCGGCGTCGCGCAGCCAGCGGAGCTTGGTGGCGGTGAAGGAGGCGACCGGCACCGATCCGGTCCGCTCCGCCCAGGCCCCGGCTCCGAGCTCCTCGATGAGCGCGGCGGCGGCGGGCGCGCTGCGGGTGTCGTTCCAGAGCAGAGCGGGGCGGATGACGGCGCCGCTCTCGTCGAGGACGACCATGCCGTGCTGCTGGCCGCCGACCGAGATCGCGGCGACGTCGTCGAGCCCGCCGGCGTCGGCGAGGGCGAGCTGCAGCGCCTCCCACCACGCGGCCGGATCGACCTCGGTGCCGTCCGGGTGGCTCGCCCGGCCGGTGCGCACCACGGCGCCGGTGTCGAGGTCGCGGACGACCACCTTGCAGCTCTGGGTCGACGAGTCGATCCCTGCGACGAGTGTCATCGCTGTCCTCTTTCGTTGGGGGTACGGGTTCGGGCGTCCGGTGCGGAACCGGGCCGGATGCAGGAGAACGGACGAGATCCCGTGCCGGTGCAGGGGATCTCGTCCGTCTCAGGTCGTCCCGCGGCGGACCGCGGGCTCAGGGGGTGCGGGTCAGCCGCGGGCGCCGAGCAGGTGCTCGGTCGCCAGCTGCTGCAGGCGCACGAAGCCGAAGCCCTTGCCGCCGAGGTAGGCGTCGGCGTCGAACGACTCGTACGAGGCGGTGTCCGCGAGCAGGTCGTCGTACGACTCGCCCTCGTTCAGCGTCGGGGTGGAGAGCTCGGCGACCTTCGCGGCGGCCAGCGCCTCCTGCACCTCGGGGTCGGCGCGGAAGGCCGCGGCGCGCTCCTTGAGCAGCAGGTAGGTGCGCATGTTCGCGGCGGCCGAGTCCCAGACTCCGGTCTCGTCCTCGGTGCGCGAGGGCTTGTAGTCGAAGTGGCGCGGGCCGTCGTAGGCCGGGACGCCGCCGGGGCCGCCGTTCTCGAGGAGGTCGACGAGCGAGAACGCGTTGTGCAGGTCGCCGTGGCCGAAGACCAGGTCCTGGTCGTACTTGATGCCGCGCTGGCCGTTGAGGTCGATGTGGAAGAGCTTGCCGTGGTACAGCGCCTGGGCGATGCCGGCGGTGAAGTTCAGGCCCGCCATCTGCTCGTGGCCGACCTCGGGGTTCACGCCGACGAGCTCGGGGCGCTCGAGGGAGTCGATGAACGCGATCGCGTGGCCGAGCGTCGGAAGCAGGATGTCGCCGCGGGGCTCGTTCGGCTTGGGCTCGATGGCGAAGCGGATGTCGTAGCCCTTGTCGGTGACGTAGTCGCCGAGCAGGTTGACGGCCTCGCGGTAGCGCTCGAGCGCGGCGCGGATGTCCTTGGCGGAGTCGTACTCGGCGCCCTCGCGGCCGCCCCACATGACGAACGTCTTCGCGCCCAGCTCGGCGGCGAGGTCGATGTTGCGGAGGACCTTGCGCAGCGCGAAGCGGCGGACGTCGCGGTCGTTCGAGGTGAAGCCGCCGTCCTTGAAGACCGGGGCGCTGAAGAGGTTGGTGGTGACCATCGGCACGATGAGGCCGGTGGACTCCAGCGCGCCCTTGAGGCGGTCGATCTGGGTCTGGCGCTCGGCGTCGGTGGAGCCGAAGGCGAACAGGTCGTCGTCGTGGAAGGTGAGGCCGTACGCGCCGAGCTCGTCGAGCTTCTCGACCGCGTGGACGACGTCGAGCGGCTCGCGGGTCGGGCCACCGAACGGGTCCGTCCCGTTGTAGCCGATGGTCCAGAGGCCGAACGAGAACTTGTCGGCGCGGGTGGGGGTCAGGGACATGGGATCCGAATCCTTTCCGGCGACGTCGCCGAATTGTTGTTGAGCCCAACATATCTCCTGAGGATCGAGAGGCGCAACGAGCGGAAGGCCCGGCGCGTCGCCCTCCGGCCCCATCGCGGGTGCCGCCCGCTCGTGCCGCGGAACCGCTCGCGGAGCGGGCCGGTGCCCGGGGAGGACGTCGCGAGGATCGCTTGCGCAAGCGCTTCGACTGTGCGTACAGTCGCTCCAGCACGACCGGTCGAAGCGCTTCGAAGCTCGACCGCGACCGACGACGACGTCCGGCAGGAGGAGCCATGGCGACCATCCACGACGTGGCCCGCGCTGCCGGAGTCTCGATCAGCACCGTCTCCTACGCCCTCTCCGGCAAGCGCTCGATCGCCGCCTCCACACGGCAGCGCGTCGACGACGCGGTGCGCCAGCTCGGCTACCGGCCCCACGCGGGAGCCCGGATGCTCGCCGGGGCGCGGACCCACATCCTCGCCCTCTCCGCCCCGATGCGCGGCGAGCTGCATCTGCCGACCCACATGCGCTTCGTCACCGAGGTGCTCGAGCGCGCCCGGGAGTCGGACTACGACGTCCTGCTGCTCGTCACCGACGAGGCCTCCAGCGGCATCGGGCGCGTGTCCTCCTCCTCGCTCGTCGACGGCATCGTCCTGATGGGCGTCGACGACGACGACGACCGCGCCGAGCTGATCCGCGCGGCCGGGGTCCCCGCCACCTTCATCGGCGTGCCCGCCGACTCCCACGATCTCGCCTGCGTCGACCTCGACTTCGCCGAGGCCGCCCGCCAGAGCGTCCGCCGGCTCGCCGAGCTGGGCCACCGCTCGCTCGGCCTGCTCGAGCACCCGCAGTCCTACACCGACCGCAACGCCGGCTTCGTCCGCCGCTTCGACGAGGCGTTCCGCGCCGAGGCCGCAGCGCTCGGAGTCGAGATCGCGGTCGAGCGCCCGCACATCGGCCGCCCGAGCGCATCGGCCGCGATCGACGCGATCCTCGCCGCACCCGTCCCGCCGACCGCGCTCGTGCTGCACTGCAACGAGCCCGTGGCGGAGGCGGCGATCGAGCGCGTCCTCGAGCGCGGCCTCTCCGTCCCCGGCGACCTGTCGATCCTGGCGGCCTGCGCCAGCTACGGCGGCGGCGCCCTCCCTGTCCCCACGAGCAGTCTTCCCCTCCCGTTCGACGCGATGTGCCGAGCGGCCGTCGCGCGGACCCTCCAGCAGATCGACTCCGGCCGCACCGTCGGCGTCGAGCTGCTCCCGCCCTCCTACGTCGACCGCGGATCCCTCGCGGTCGCTCCGACCGGCGCTCCGGTGCCGGCGGTCCCGTCCGGCACTCTCGCGCCGGCCTCCCTCTAGTCCTCCACCCTCTTCTCGCCCGCTCCGGCTCTGCGCACTGTCGAAACGCTTCGACACCGCGCCTCCGCGAGAGAGCGCTCCCTGCACCACCTCCGCAGCACCACCGCACCGTTCGAAGGAGAACCACCGCAATGTCGCTCCGATCCCGCTCCGCCTTCCACCGCCCGACCGCCGGTCTCAGCCGGCGCAACCTCCTCGCCGGAGGAGTCGGCCTCAGCGCGATGTTCGCGCTGGCCGCCTGCTCCGGTGGCGGTTCCGACGCCGGCTCCGACGCGCTCTCGACCACGGTCGACGGCGCCGGCCGCACCCTCACGCTCTGGGACTTCGAGACGCCCGACAGCGACCGCGGCATCGCCTGGCTCGCCGCCCGCGACATCTTCACCCAGGAGACGGGGGCCGAGATCGCGTACGAGTTCAAGGCCTTCGAGCAGCTGCGCACCGGCGCCAGCCAGATCTTCAACTCCAACTCGGCGCCCGACGTCGTCGAGTACAACAAGGGCAACGCGACCAGCGGACTCCTCTCGAGCCAGGGCCTGCTCACCAACCTCGACGAGGCGGTCGCGTTCTACGGCTGGGACTCGCTGATCCCCGGCGCGCTGCAGACCACCGCGAAGTACGACGAGAACGGGATCATGGGCTCCGGCTCCTGGTACGGCATCCCCAACTACGGCGAGTTCACCTTCGTCTACTACAACAAGGACGCCTTCGCCGCGAACGGCCTCGAGGTCCCCACCACCTACGAGGAGTTCACGGCCGTCCTCGACGCCTTCGTGGCCAAGGGGATCACCCCGCTGGCCGAGGCCGGCGCCGAGTACCCGCTGCAGCAGCTCTTCTACCAGCTCGCGCTGCTGAAGGCCGACCGCTCCTGGATCACCGACTACCAGACCTACACGGGCGAGGTCGACTTCGAGGACGCGGCCTGGAGCTACGCGGCCGACCAGCTGAAGACCTACGTCGACAAGGGCTACTTCTCGGCCGACGCCTCCGGGCTGAAGGCGGAGGACGCGGGCACGGCGTTCATCTCGGGCGAGTACCCGATCTTCTTCTCGGGCTCCTGGTGGTTCGGCCGCTTCAAGACCGAGATCACCGGATTCGAATGGGACACGTTCCTCTTCCCGGGCGCCGAGTTCACGATGGGCTCCGCCGGCAACCACTGGGTGATCCCGGAGACGGCGAAGAACAAGGACCTCGCCTACAAGTGGATCGACATCACGATGCGACCCGAGATCCAGAACCTCATCGGCAACAACGGAGGCATCCCGCTGGTCGTCGACGAGAGCGCCATCACCGACGAGAAGAGCAAGGCGCTGCTCTCGCAGTGGAAGACGGTCGTCGACGGCGACCAGCTCTCCTTCTACCCCGACTGGCCCACCGCGACCTTCTACGACGACCTGGTCGCCGCCACGCAGGAGCTCATCAACGGCTCCTCCGACGAGTCCGCCATGCTCTCCGACCTCCAGGCCAAGTACGACGACGGAGTCGCCGACATCACGTGACGCGGAAGCGTCACGTGATGTCGGCCACGGCGGCCGGCCCCGCGCCTGCAGGCGCGGAACGGCCGTGGAAGACCTGAGGACGTGACGGCGACCCCTCGAGGGGGTCGCACGAACACCGCCGAGCCTCCACCCCCCCCGCTGGATGCCGCTCCGGTACGCGACACGCCGTCGCCTCCGTACCGGAGCGGCATCCCGCGGCAGCACACCCACGACCCCGTCCGACCTAGGAGTACCCATGACGACGACAGCACCTCGTCGCGCGGAGAGCGCGCCGCCTCCCACGACGCCGCCCCGCGAGAAGCGCTCCGGCGGCTACTGGCTCTACCTGATCCCCGGGTTCGTGCTCTTCACGTTCATCGTGCTGATCCCGCTGATCTGGAACGTCTACATCAGCTTCACGTCCTGGCGCGGCATCAAGCCGCCGATCTTCATCGGCCTCGACAACTGGATCGAGCTGATGGGCGACGACCAGTTCTGGACCTCGTTCCTCAACTCGGTCTACATGATCATCGCGATGGTGATCGTCCCCACGATCCTCGGACTCCTGCTCGCGGCGATCCTCTTCGATCTCGTCGGCAAGAAGTTCGGCGGGCGCCTGGCGAGCTTCCTCCGCGCCACCTACTACCTTCCGCAGATCCTGCCGACCGTCATCGCCGCGATCGTCATCGGCTGGATCCTCCGCCCCGACAACGGCGCGCTGAACTCGATCCTCGAGGCCGTCGGGCTCGGCTCCCTCTCGCACGACTGGCTCGGCAAGCCGGACACCGCGATGCTCTCGATCCTGGTCGTGATGATCTGGGTGCAGCTGGGCTACCCGGTCGTCATCTTCATGGCGGCACTGCAGCGCGTGGACCCCGAGCTCTACGAGGCGGCGGAGCTCGACGGGGCGAACTGGTTCCAGCGCTTCCGCTGGATCACGGTCTCGATCATCCGGCCCGAGATCTTCGTGGTCACCCTCACCTGCACCATCGCCGCGCTGAAGGTCTTCGGCCCGATCTACGCCCTGACCCGCGGCGGCCCCGGCGACTCCACGATCGTCCCCTCCTACTACTCGTACACCGAGTTCTTCCAGAAGCAGCAGGTGGGCTACGGCGCCACCATCGCGACCGCGCTCACGATCGTCATCGTGATCCTCGCCGTGCTGTTCATCCGCGCCCAGGAGCGCGTCGAGCGCAGCGAAGGAGCCCGCTGATGTCGGCCATCGAGACCCTGCCCCTCACCCAGGCCGGCACGCAGGACGCGGACCTCCCGTCCTCCCGTCCCGCCAAGCCCGCGAAGGGCACGACGAAGCGCACCCTCGGCGACTGGGTGATCCTCGCCGTCGCCGTGGTGATCGGGCTCGTGATCATCAGCCCGGTGCTGCTGATCCTGCTCAACTCCTTCAAGACCCCCGCGGAGTACTCGGCGAACGGCCCGCTCGCCTTCCCGACCGGCCTCTCCTTCGACGGCCTCTCGACCTTCTGGAGCCGCGTCGACTTCCCCGAGAAGCTCGGCAACTCGATCCTCATCTCCGGGTCGGTCGCGATCCTCGCCGTCGCCCTCTCGGTGCTGAACGCCTACGCGATCGGCATCGGCCGGGTCCGCGGCCGGAGCTGGATCATCGTCCTGTTCCTGCTGGCGAACATGCTCCCGCAGGAGGCCCTGCTCTACCCGCTGTACTACATGTTCAAAGCGGTCGGGATCTACGACACCCAGCTGTCGGTCATCGTCATCTTCACCGTCATCCAGTCGGCGTTCGGCACCTATCTGCTCTCGAGCGTCTACGGCACCTTCCCGAAGGAGATCCTCGAGGCCGCGGCTCTCGACGGCGCCTCGAAGTGGCAGGTCCTCACACGGGTGATCGTCCCGATCTCGCGGCCCACCCTCTCGGTGCTGATGATCTTCTTCTTCATCTGGACCTGGAACGAGTTCCTCATCCCGCTGGTCTTCCTGGTGAGCGACGCGACGCAGACCGTCCCGATCGCGATCTCGAGCCTCCAGGGCGACAAGATCATGGACGTCACCACGACCAGCGCGAGCGCCCTCCTGGGCCTTCTCCCGACGCTGATCTTCTTCCTGATCTTCCAGCGCACCCTCACCCGCGGCATCACCGCCGGCGCGGTCAAGTAGCCCTCTCTCCCTCCGTCGGCGCCTCCCTCACGGGATCCGCCGGCGCGCCATCGAAAGGCACCCCCATGAAGTTCACCGACGGGTTCTGGCAGACGCGGGCCGGATTCACGCCCCTGTTCGCGCAGGAGGCGTACGACATCCGCACCGACGGCACCTCGCTCGAGGTGATCGCCCCGACCCGGGTCATCCAGGGCCGCGGCGACGTCCTCAACCGGCCGGCGCTCACGGTCACGGTGTCCTCGCCGGCCGAGGGGGTCGCGCGGGTGCGGATCGAGCACTGGCGCGGGACGGCCTCCCGCCCCGGCTTCGAGCTGGCCGAGGGCGACGTCGGAGCGGCGGAGGTGACGGAGTCCGGCGGCGTGCTGCGCACCGGCGACCTCGAGGTCCGGATCAGGCAGGGCGCTCCGTGGTCGCTGGAGTTCTGGGACACCTCGACCGGCACGCGCCTCACCGGGTCCGGGCACAAGGCGCAGGGCTACCTGACCGGACCGGACGGAGCCGCCTACCTGCACGAGCAACTCGACCTCGGCGTCGGCGAGCTGGTCTACGGGCTCGGCGAGCGCTTCGGCCCCTTCGTGAAGAACGGCCAGACGGTGGACGTGTGGAACGCCGACGGCGGCACCTCCTCCGAGCAGGCCTACAAGAACGTCCCGTTCTACCTCTCCAGCCGCGGCTACGGCGTGCTCGTGAACGATCCCGGCCTCGTCTCGTTCGAGATCGGCTCCGAGGCGGTCGAGCGCGTGCAGTTCTCGGTCGGTGGCGAGGCGCTGGAGTACCTGGTGATCCAGGGCCCGACGAAGAAGGACGTGCTGCGGCGCTACACCGGTCTCGCCGGCCGCCCCTCCGTCGTCCCCGCCTGGAGCTACGGGCTCTGGCTGACGACCAGCTTCACCACGAGCTACGACGAGGAGACGGTGAACTCCTTCATCGACGGCTTCGCGGAGCGGGAGCTGCCGCTGTCGGCGTTCCACTTCGACTGCTTCTGGATGCGCGAGTTCCAGTGGACCGACCTCGAGTGGGACCCGCGCACCTTCCCGGACCCCGAGGGGATCCTCGCCCGCCTGCACGAGCGCGGGCTGCACACCTGCGTCTGGATCAATCCGTACATCGCGCAGGCCTCGCCGCTGTTCGCCGAGGGGCGCGAGAAGGGGTACCTGCTCAGAACGGCCTCCGGCGACGTCTGGCAGTGGGACATGTGGGTCGCCGGCATGGCGCTGATCGACTTCACGAATCCGGAGGCGACCTCCTGGTTCCAGGAGAAGCTCCGCGTCCTCGTGCGCCAGGGCGTCGACTCCTTCAAGACCGACTTCGGCGAGCGGATCCCGTCGGAGGGCGTCGTCTGGGCCGACGGGACCGACCCCGAGGCCATGCACAACTGGTACACCCAGCTCTACAACCGCGCGGTGCACGAGGTGCTCGAGCAGGAGCTCGGCGAGGGCCGCGCGGTCCTCTTCGCCCGCAGCGCCACGGTCGGCGGGCAGTCGCTGCCGGTGCACTGGGGCGGGGACAACACCTCCTCCTACGTGTCGATGGCCGAGACCCTGCGCGGAGGCCTCTCGCTCGCCCTGGGCGGGTTCGGCTTCTGGGCGCACGACATCGGCGGGTTCGAGGGCACGCCCAATCCCGGAGTGTTCAAGCGCTGGCTCGCGTTCGGCCTGCTCTCCTCGCATTCTCGGCTGCACGGATCCTCCTCGGTGCGCGTGCCGTGGGCGTTCGACGAGGAGGCCGTGGAGGTCACCCGGCTCTTCACCCGGCTGAAGCTCTCGCTGATGCCCTACCTCTTCGCGGCGGGGGCGGAGGCGGCGAGCACCGGCGTCCCGATCATGCGGCCGATGGCGCTCGAGTTCGAGGACGACCGCAGCGCCGCCCACCTCGACACGCAGTACCTGCTCGGGCACGACCTGCTCGTCGCTCCGGTGTTCACCGAGGACGGCACGGTCGAGTTCTACCTCCCGCGCGGGACGTGGACGAGCTGGTGGACGGGCGAGCGGACCGTCTCGACGGGGGAGTGGCGTCGTGAGGTCCACGGCTTCGACTCGCTGCCGCTGTACGTGCGCGAGGGTGCGGTGATCCCGGTGGGGGCCCGCCAGGACTCGGCCGAGTACGACTACCTCGACGGGCTCGAGCTGAGGGTGTTCCCGGGGCCGGACGGAGCGACGCCGGTCCGGGTCGTCGCGCACGACACGGGGGAGGAGACGGTCTTCACCGTGACGCGCACCGGCGGCCAGGTCTCGGTCGACGGCCCGGCCGGCACCTGGACCTGGGTCGAGGCCTGAGCGGCGCCCTCCTGCTGATCGAGCAGCGGGCGCAGCCCTCCCCTCGAGAC
>NZ_PSVD01000031.1:0-26890 GCF_002932035.1 Rathayibacter sp. AY1F6
ACCGAGACGTTCGACGTCACCCGGCTCGCCGAGATCCTGCTCGAGCTGCGCGGCCGTGTGCACTTCTGCGACATCTGCGGGAACGTGGCGGAGGAGGCGGCGGAGGGGCGGCGGGGTCTCACGCGCCGGTCACGCGGGGGCCGCGCGGCGTGTGGGGCTGCTCCTCGATGAACTGGGCGCCGAGGATCTCGCGGACGACCGCCTCACCGTAGCGCTGACGGCCGTCGGCGGTCGCCGAGCGGGTCGTGCGGGTGACCGGGCGCGCGGCGGGAGCCGGACGCTCGGCGACCGGGGCGGGCCGCGGCGGGGCGGCGGGCTCGGGCGCGGCGGCGGGCTCGCCGGGAGGTGCGACGGTCGCCCAGGAGTCGGGCATCGGCGGCTCGACCGGCGGCATGTCCTCCTCCGGCGGCTCCTCGTCGAACGGGGGCTCGTCGCCGGCGGGAGCGGTTTCAGCGGCGGCAACGAAAGCGGCGCGCACCGGCTCGGCGGCCGCGGCGGGGGCCTCCACCGGAGCGGAGGGAGCAGCCGCCTCGGCCGCAGGGGTCGGATCGGCGGGGATCGCCACCGTGGCCCAGCCGTCGGAGCCGGTCGCGACCGGGATCGGCGCAGCCGGGGCGGGCGCGGCGGTCGCCTCGACGGCGGCGCGTTCGGCCTCCGGGGCGGCGGCGCGAGGCTCGACGCGGGCGATGTACTTCACCCGCAGGCCGAGGACCTGCTGGATCGCCTGACGCAGGTACTCGCTGACTCCGGGCTGCCCGGCGGTTCCCGGCATCTTGAACGACTCGACGTCGTTCTGGCTCGGGAACGAGAGGGTCAGCACGTCGTCCTTGAGGGCGCGCACCTGGGCGGTGTAGGCCACCAGCCAGGCGGTCATCTTCGCCTTCTGCACGACCTCGAGGATCTCGGGCCAGGTGTCCTTCATCCGCTGGAGGGTGACCGCGCCGTCGGCGGGTGCGTCGCCCGCGGCCGCAGCGGGTGCGGAGGCAGCGGGCGCCGAGGCTGGGGCCGCCTCAGGGGACGCAGCGGCCTGATCCGACGGCTCCTGCTCGTCCGGCTCCGGACGAGCCGCCGCGGCGGTCGTCGCGCGGGGGCGTCCTGACTCGGCCGGCGCGGACTCGTCCGCCTCCGGCGCGGCCGCCGTCTCGTCGGGCCCCTTCACCGGCGGCGCAGCGACCGGTGCGGACGCCGTCACCGGCGCCTCGGTGCGCGGAGCGGCCGCGATGGACTCGGGCACCGAGCCGGGAGCGGCGGCGTGCGAGGCGTGGTGGGGCTCGGGCGCACGGGACGGCTCGGACGCGCGCGACGCCTCGGACGACCGCGGGGCGGGCGCCGCGGTCTCGCGCGGAGGGGCCACGTGCCGCGGGCGCTCCTCCTGGGCCGCAGCGGGCGCGATGCCGGCGCCGGTGCCGTGCACCAGGGTGCGGGCGATCATCAGCTCGAGGTGCAGGCGCGGCGAGGTCGCACCGGTCATCTCGGTGAGGGCCTCGTTGACCACGTCGGCGATGCGCGAGAGCTCGGCCAGGCCGAGCGCGCGCGACTGGCCGGCCATGCGGTCGAGCTCGTCCTGCGAGACGCCGCGGAGGACGGCCGAGGCCGCTCCCCCGGTCGCCGCGACGACGATCAGGTCGCGGAGCCTCTCGAGCAGGTCCTCGACGAAGCGGCGCGGGTCCTGCCCCGTCTGGATGACGCGGTCGACCGCTCCGAACGCCTCGGCGGAGTCGTGCTCGGCGAGCGCGTCGACCACCTCGTCGAGCAGGGCGCCGTGGGTGTAGCCGAGGAGGGCGACGGCCCGCTCGTACTCGACGGTCTCGGCCTCGGAGCCGGCCATCAGCTGGTCGAGCAGGGAGAGCGTGTCGCGGACGGACCCGCCGCCCGCGCGGACCACGAGCGGCAGCACGCCGGCCGCCACGTGCACGCCCTCGCGCTCGCAGAGCTCCTGCGTGTAGTCGAGCATCTGCGCCGGCGGGACGAGCCGGAACGGGTAGTGGTGCGTGCGCGAGCGGATCGTGCCGATGACCTTGTCCGGCTCCGTGGTCGCGAAGATGAACTTCACGTGCTCCGGCGGCTCCTCCACGATCTTGAGCAGCGCGTTGAAGCCCTGCGGCGTGACCATGTGCGCCTCGTCGAGGATGAAGATCTTGAAGCGGTCGCGCGCCGGGGCGAAGATGGCGCGCTCGCGCAGATCGCGCGCGTCGTCGACTCCGTTGTGGCTCGCCGCGTCGATCTCGACCACGTCGAGCGAGCCCTGGCCCTCGCGGCTGAGCTCGACGCAGCTGTCGCAGACGCCGCAGGGGGTGTCGGTCGGGCCCGTCGCGCAGTTGAGGCAGCGGGCGAGGATGCGCGCCGAGGTGGTCTTGCCGCAGCCGCGGGGGCCGCTGAAGAGGTAGGCGTGGTTGACGCGGTTGGTGCGGAGCGCCGTCATGAGCGGATCCGTCACCTGGGACTGGCCGATCATCTCGGCGAACGTCTCGGGCCGGTACCGGCGATACAGGGCTGCTACCACCCGACAAGAGTAGCCGCGACCTCCGACACCGGAGCCGGGACGGCGGAGACCGGAGCGCGCGTAGCCTCGGTCCCGTGCTCCCGCCGCCTCCGCTCCCCCGCTTCGACGCGGTCGTGCTCGCCGGCGGACGCGCTTCCCGCCTCGGCGGCGCGGTCAAGCCGCTCCTCCGGCACCGCGAGTCGACGCTCCTCGGCACCGCCCTCGCAGCCGTGCGCGGAGCCGAGCGGAGGATCGTGGCCGGACCGTCGTCGCTCGCACCGGCTGTCGACGGCGCCGAGCTCGTCCAGGAGGATCCGCCGTTCGGCGGCCCGGTCGCGGGCCTGGCCGCCGCGCTGCCCCTGCTCGACCGCCCGGGCGCTCCGGACTGGGTCGTCGTGCTCGCCGCCGATCTCGTCGCCCCCGCTCCCGCCGTGCACACTCTGCTCGAGGTCGCGTCGAACGCCGTCGAGGCCTCCCTCCTGGCCGTCGACGCGAGCGGCCGAGCCCAGCAGCTCCTCGGCGTGCACCGGCGAGCGGCCCTCGTCGAAGCGCTCACCGCGCTCGGCGATCCCGACGGCGCCTCGGTGCGCGCCCTCCTCCGGGACCTTCCCCCACGGCTCGTGACGGTGCCCGGAGGGACGACCGACGACGTCGACGCGCCCGCCGACGCGCTCCGGCACGGGATCGACCTGCCGGGCCCGCGCGGCGCAGACTGAGCGGATGGACGACACGACCGGCCCCCGCCCCTCCGCCTCCGACGGCGCCCGCCCCACGGAGGAGGTGCTCGCCGGCTGGTGGGCCGAGCTGTGCTCCGCGCTCGGCCTCGGCGAGGTCCCGGTGGACCCGGACGCCCTGCTCGCCCTCGCCGGTCGCGCGGCGCACGGAGTGGTCCGGCCGGCGGCTCCGCTGACCACGTTCCTCGCGGGCTACGCGGCGGGCCTGGCCGGGGGCGGCCGGGACGCGCTCGACGCGGCGCTCACGGCCTCGCACCGGGCGGTGGACGAGCGTCCGCACGCCTCCTGAGACGCTACTCCACCGGCCTCGATCCGGCACCAGGCCGACGCCGTACGGTTCCCCCGAGTCCCGGTGCCGCGGCTCGGACCGAGAGCGGCGCAGGACTCCCGCGGCCGACTGCGCCGCGGTCGTCCATCTGAAGGAGCCCCGCATGTCAGGCAACAGAGCCGTCGCCTACAAGTCCCCCGGAGTCGTCGAGGTCATCGACATCGACTACCCCACCTTCGAGCTGAAGGACGGACCCGGCGTCAATCCGGCGAACATCGGGCGGAAGCTGCCGCACGGCGCCATCCTCCGCACCGTCTCCACCAACATCTGCGGCTCGGACCAGCACATGGTCCGCGGCCGCACCACCGCTCCGTCGGACCTCGTGCTCGGCCACGAGATCACCGGCGAGGTCGTGGAGGTCGGCCCCGACGTCGAGTTCGTCAAGGTCGGCGACATCGTGTCCGTGCCGTTCAACATCGCCTGCGGCCGCTGCCGCAACTGCAAGGAGCGCAAGACCGGCATCTGCCTCAACGTGAATCCGGACCGCCCGGGCAGCGCGTACGGCTACGTCGACATGGGCGGCTGGGTCGGCGGGCAGGCCGAGTACGTGATGGTCCCCTACGCCGACTGGAACCTCCTGGTGTTCCCGGACCGCGATCAGGCGCTCGAGAAGATCCTCGATCTGACGATGCTCTCGGACATCTTCCCGACGGGCTTCCACGGCGCGGTGACCGCCGGGGTCGGCGTCGGCTCCACGGTCTACGTCGCAGGAGCGGGACCGGTCGGACTCGCCGCGGCGGTCGGAGCGCAGCTGCTCGGAGCGGCCGTCGTGATCGTCGCGGACCTCAACGAGGAGCGTCTGGCGCAGGCGCGCTCCTTCGGCTGCGAGACGGTCGACGTCTCGAAGGGCGATCCGGCCGGCCAGATCGAGCAGATCCTCGGCGTGCCCGAGGTCGACTGCGGAGTGGACGCCGTCGGCTTCGAGGCGCACGGCAACGGCGCCGACTCGGGGAAGGAGGCGCCGGCGACGGTGCTGAACTCGCTGATGTCGATCACCGCGGCGGGCGGCGCCCTCGGCATCCCGGGCCTCTACGTCACGGGCGACCCGGGCGGAGTCGACGAGGCGGCCCAGGAGGGCTCGCTGTCGATCCGCCTCGGGCTCGGCTGGGCGAAGTCGCTGTCCTTCACCACGGGCCAGTGCCCGGTCATGAAGTACAACCGGCAGCTGATGATGGCGATCCTGCACGACCGGGTCCACATCGCCGACGCGGTCCAGGCCACCGCGATCAGCCTGGACGACGCTCCCCGCGGCTACGCCGACTTCGACAAGGGCGCCGCGAAGAAGTTCGTGCTGAACCCGAACGGCTACCTGGGATGACCGACGGGGCGGGTCCTGCCCAGGGCCCGCCCCGAGCCCCGGGAGAATGGACGGGATGAGCGCGCACGGGCACGAGGCGACCGACTGGGACGAGGCCAGGCGGATCGTCGGCGAAGCGGTGGCGCGCTCCGGCGTCTCGACAGTCCCCCTCCTCGACGCCCGCGGAGCCGTCCTCGACCGCGCCGTCACCGCCGCCCGGCCGCTCCCCCACTACGACTCCTCTGCCATGGACGGCTGGGCCGTGCGCGGACCCGGGCCCTGGCCGCTCGAGGACGGCACCGCCGCGCCGATCGTCACCGGAGCCGCCGTGCCCGACTGGAGCGACGCGGTGCTGCCGTCCGAGCAGGGCGCGATCCGCGACGACCTGCTCACGGCGCGGGCGCCCCTCCCGCCCGGCCGCCACGTCCGACGCGCGGGCGACGAGGCCGCCCGCGGAGCCGTGCTGGTCGATGCCCGGACCCGCCTCACTCCCGCGCACCTCGCCCTGCTCGCGGTCGCCGGGATCGACGCGCTCGACGTCCGCCCGCCCGCCGCGGTCGACCTGCTCCTCACGGGGGACGAGGTCGACACCGAGGGGATGCCGCCCGCCGGACGGGTGCGCGACGCGTTCACGCCGCTGCTGCCCGCGCTGGTCGAGCTCTCGGGCGGAGCCGTGGGAGAGATCGTGCGCCGCGGCGACGACGAGGAGGCGATCGCACGGACGCTGCTGGCGGGCACGGCGCCGATCCTCCTCACGACGGGCGGGACCGGGCGCTCCCGGGTGGACGCGGTCCGTCGCGCCCTCGATGCGGTGGGCGCGCGCGTCCTCGTCGACGGCGTCGGAATGCGCCCCGGCCACCCGACCATGGCTGCGCTGCTGCCGGGAGGGACGCTGGTGATCGCGCTGCCGGGCAACCCGCTCGCCGCCCTGCTCGCGGCGGTCTCCTTCCTGCCGCCGGCCCTCGACGCGGCGTCCGGCGCCGCTGCCCCGCCCCTCGGCCGGGGCGTCCTCGCCGAGCCGCTCGGGCGCGCGGGGACCACGGTGCTCGTGCCCGTCTCCTCCGGCGAGGACGGCTGGCGGGCCTCCGCCGGCATCCGCTCGCACATGCTCACCGGTCTCGCCGCCTCGGAGGCCGTGGCCGTCGTGCCCGCACCGGGAGCGGCAGCAGGCGACTCCGTGCGCCTGCTGCCGCTGCCCTGGTGAGGCCTACGCCGCCGGTTCGAGGCGGATCACGACCGACTTCGAGGTCGGCGTGTTGCTGATCTTCGCGGTCGAGTCCAGCGGCACGAGGACGTTCGTCTCGGGGTAGTAGGCGGCCGCGCAGCCGCGGGGCGTGTCGTACGCCACGACGCGGAACGCCTCCGCCCGCCGCTCGACGCCGTCGGGCCACTCCGAGACCAGGTCGACCATCGCGCCGTCCGCGAAGCCCAGCTCGGCGACGTCGTCGGCGTGGACGAACACCACCCGGCGGCCGTCGTGGATCCCTCGGTAGCGGTCGTCCTTGCCGTAGATCGTGGTGTTGAACTGGTCGTGCGAGCGCAGCGTCTGCAGCAGCAGCCTGCCCTCCGGAACCCGCGGGTACTCGAGCGGATTCGCGGTGAAGCGGGCCAGACCGGAGGGGGTGTCGAAGCGGCGCGAGTCGCGCGGCGGGTGCGGGAGGACGAAGCCGCCGGGCACGTCGATCCGGGCCTCGAACCCGTCGAAGCCGGGGACGACGTTGGCGATGTGCGAGCGGATGCGGCGGTAGTCGTCGCGCAGTCCCGCCCAGTCGACCCGCGGGACGTTCTCGCGGCCCTCGAGCAGCCGCTCCGCGATCCCCGTGAGGATCGCCACCTCCGAGCGCAGGCCCGGGCTCGGCGGGCGCAGGCGGCCCCGGGAGGCGTGCACGGCGCTCATCGAGTCCTCGACCGTGACCCGCTGCTCGCCCGAGCGCTGCACGTCGGAGTCGGTGCGGCCGAGGGTGGGCAGGATCAGCGCGCGCCGGCCGGTGACCACGTGCGAGCGGTTGAGCTTGGTCGAGACGTGCACGGTGAGGGCGAGCGAGCGCATCGCCGCCTCCGTCACTCCGCTGTCGGGCGTCGCGCGGGCGAAGTTGCCGCCGAGCCCCATGAACACGCGGGCCTTCCCGTCGCGCATCGCCCGGATCGCGGCGACCGTGTCCGTCCCGTGCACGCGGGGGGAGGAGAAGGAGAACTCGCGATCGAGCGCGTCGTGGAAGGAGTCCGGCATCCGCTCGAAGATGCCCATCGTGCGGTCGCCCTGCACGTTCGAGTGGCCGCGCACCGGGCAGACGCCCGCGCCGGGCTTGCCGATGTTGCCGGTGAGCAGGAGCACGTTGACGACGTCCTTGAGCGTCGCGACCGAGTGCGCGTGCTGCGTGAGGCCCATCGCCCAGCAGACGACGGTGCCCTCGGACGCCGCGATCAGCTCGGCGACGGTGCGGATGCGCGTCTCGTCGATCCCGCTCGCCCGCTCGATCTCGTCCCACTGGACCTCTCGCAGCCCGTGGAGGTACTCGGAGAGGCCGCCGGTGCTCTCGCGGATGAAGGCGTGGTCGAAGACGTCGCCGCGCGCCTCCTCCGCCTCGAGCAGCGCCTTGCCCAGACCCTGGAACAGGGCCTGGTCGCCGCCCAGCCGGACCTGGAGGAAGTGGTCGGCGAGGGCCGTGCCGTCGCCCAGGGTGCCGCGGACGGTCTGCGGGTTCTGGAAGCGGAGCAGCCCCGCCTCCGGCAGCGGATTCACGGCCACGATGGTGCCGCCGGCGCGCTTGGCGCGCTCCAGCGCGGTCAGCATCCGCGGGTGGTTCGTGCCGGGGTTCTGGCCGGCGACGATGATCAGCGGTGCCCGCTCCACGTCGCGCAGGCTCACCGAGCCCTTGCCGATCCCGATCGTCTCGGTGAGGGCGGAGCCGCTGGACTCGTGGCACATGTTCGAGCAGTCGGGCAGGTTGTTCGTGCCGAAGCCGCGGACCATCAGCTGGTAGACGAAGGCCGATTCGTTCGAGGTCCGGCCGGACGTGTAGAAGATCGCCTCGTCGGGGCTCGCGCAGGCGCGCAGCTCCTCGGCCACGAGGTCGAGCGCCTCGTCCCAGCCCACGGGCCGGTAGTGCGTCGCGCCCTCCTCGAGCAGCATCGGCTCCGTGAGCCGGCCCTGCTGACCGAGCGCGAAGTCGTCCCACTCCTCCAGCTCCGCGACGGGGTGCGCGGCGAAGAAGGCCGATGTGACGGTGCGGAGCGTGGCCTCCTCGGCGACCGCCTTCGCTCCGTTCTCGCAGAACTCGGCGACGTGGCGCTTGTCGCCCTCCGGCCAGGCGCAGCCCGGGCAGTCGAATCCGGTCTTCTGGTTCACCCGCAGGAGCGTCTCGGCGCTGCGCACCGGGCCCATCTGCTTGAGCGAGATCTCGAGGGCGTGGGCGACGCCGGGGATCCCGACGGCGCGTCTCTTCGGCGACCGGACGGAGAGGCGGCTCTCGTCGATCGGACTCTCGCGGGGCTCGGCGTCATCGACCATTCCTGCATCGTACGTCCGCACCCCGGCATCGCTCCCGGTTCCCGGTGGGAGGATGACCTCCACCGCCTGAGGAGACCCATGAGCCGCAGTGTCGCCCGCACCCGCCTGACCGCCGTCCGCGCCGACGATCCGCCCCGCCGTCGCGAGGACGTCCTGGCCGTCGAGGAGCCGCTCGAGATCCGCGTCGGCGGACGGCGCTTCAGCGTGACCATGCGCACGCCCGGCGACGACTTCGACCTGGTCGCGGGATTCCTGGTGTCCGAGGGGGTGCTCACAGAGTCGGAGCAGCTGGCGGCGATGCGCTACTGCGCGAGCGGCTCCGGGCCGGGCGAGAACACGTACAACGTGGTCGACGCGAGCGTTCGCGGCGGGCGGGAGGCCGTGCTGCTCGAGCGCGAGCGGTCGGTGTACACGACGAGCTCGTGCGGAGTGTGCGGGCTCGCGTCACTCGAGGCGGTCGCCACCGACTCGGCGTGGAGCGTCGCGGAGGACGACCTGCGGGTCGAGCGGGAGCTGCTGGTCTCGCTCCCCGATCGGCTCCGCGAGGCGCAGGCGGTGTTCGAGCGGACGGGCGGCGTCCACGCGGCCGGGCTGTTCGACGCGGACGGCTCGCTGCTGGTGCTCCGGGAGGACGTCGGGCGGCACAACGCCGTGGACAAGGTGGTCGGCTGGGGGCTCCGGGAGGGGCGGCTGCCGTTGCGGGGGACGCTGCTGCAGGTGTCGGGGCGCGCCTCGTTCGAGCTGGTGCAGAAGGCCGTGATGGCCGGCATCCCCCTGCTCGCCGCGGTCGGTGCCCCGTCGTCGCTGGCGGTGGACCTGGCTCGCGACTCCGGCCTCACCCTGATCGGCTTCAGCCGCGGCTCCGGCTTCAACCTCTACGCGGGCGACGCGCGCCTGCTGCCCTGAGCCGGGGCTCCTCAGCCGGCTCCTGCCGATGGAGCAGCCCGCACAGCGGCCGCATCGAGATCTCCTCCCTCGCGCTCGGTGGGACTCGATACGCCGCGTCCCGCGGCTACTCGACCAGCAGCAGGGCCCGAGTATTCGGAAGAGGGCCGCGACCCGGAATCGCGTGCGAGCGATTCAGGACAGCCCGACAGGACCCGCTCCACGGGAGCCACCACCCCTGGAAGCCGGCCGCGAGTCGTGTCGCGGCTCCGCCGCTACACGACCGATAAGGACTGCCGGGCGATCTCCAGCTCCTCGTTCGTGGGGATGACGAGGACGGCGACGCGGGAGTCGTCGGTGGAGATGCGGCGGGCGCCGCGGTCGGAGGACGTGTTGCGCTCGGGGTCGAGCTCGATGCCCAGGCCCTCGAGGCCGCGGAGGGCGCCGGCGCGGACGGCGGCGACGTTCTCGCCGACTCCGGCCGTGAACACCACGGCGTCGACGCGGCCCAGCTGGGCGTAGAAGGCGCCGATGTAGTGGCGGAGGCGGTGGTAGTAGACCTCGAGTCCGGCGCGGGCCCGCTCGTCGCCGGCCTCGGCCGCCTCCTGGACGTCGCGCATGTCGCCGCGACCCGTGAGGCCGAGGAGGCCGCTTCGGCGGTTGAGGAGGGTGTCGAGCTCGTCGATCGAGAGGCCCGCCTTGCGGGCGAGGTGGAAGACGACGGCCGGGTCGAGGTCGCCGGAGCGGGTGCCCATCACCAGGCCCTCGAGCGGGGTCATGCCCATCGAGGTCTCGACGGAGACGCCGCCGTCGACGGCGCAGGCGGACGCTCCGTTGCCCAGGTGCAGGACGATCGTCTTCAGGTCGGAGCGGCGGCGGCCGAGGTAGGCGGCGGCGGCCTCCGAGACAAACTTGTGCGAGGTGCCGTGGAAGCCGTAGCGGCGGACGCGGTGCTTCTCGGCGAGCTCGGCGGGCAGCGCGTAGGTCGACGCCTCGGCCGGGATCGTGTGGTGGAAGGCGGTGTCGAAGACGGCGACGTGCGGGACGTCCGGGAAGGCCTTCTGCGCCGCCCCGATGCCCTCGAGGTTGGCGGGGTTGTGCAGCGGGGCGAGGTCGGCGAGGTCCTCGATGTTGATCTTGACCAGGTCGGTGACCACGGTGGGCTCGAAGAAGCGCTTGCCGCCGTGCACGACGCGGTGACCCACGGCGACGGGAGGGAACTCGTCGAGGCTCGGGCCGTGCTCGCCGAACGCGCGGATCATCGCGTCGAAGCCGGCGGTGTGGTCGGGGATCGGCCCCTCGATCTCGAACGACTCCCCGTCGCGGGTGTGCTTCGTGCGGCCGGTGTCCTCGCCGATCCGCTCGACGAGGCCGCTGGCGAGCGTCTCCTCGGTGGTCATCTCGATGAGCTGGTACTTGAACGACGACGATCCGCTGTTGACGACGAGGACGACGGACATGAGGGGACTCCTGGGGTGATCGGGGTCGGGAGGGGCGGCGGCGGGGTCGCCGCTAGCGCACCACGGGGATGGCGGCGGTGGGCGGGACGATGGCCTGGGTGGCGGCCTGGATGGCCGTGATCGCGACGGTGTTGACGATGTCCTGCACGAGCGCGCCGCGCGAGAGGTCGTTGACCGGCTTGCGCAGACCCTGGAGGACCGGTCCGATGGCGACGGCGCCGGCCGAGCGCTGCACGGCCTTGTAGGTGTTGTTGCCCGTGTTGAGGTCGGGGAAGATGAACACCGTCGCGCGCCCGGCGACCTGGGAGCCGGGCATCTTCGAGGCCGCGACCGCCGCGTCGGCCGCCGCGTCGTACTGGATCGGGCCCTCGACGAGCAGGTCGGGCCGGCGCTCGCGCACCAGAGCCGTCGCCGCGCGGACCTTCTCGACGTCGGCGCCGGCTCCGCTCTCGCCGGTGGAGTAGGAGAGCATCGCGATGCGGGGGTCGATCCCGAACTGCTGGGCGGTCTCGGCGGACGAGATCGCGATGTCGGCGAGCTGCGCCTCGGTGGGGTCGGGGTTCACCGCGCAGTCGCCGTAGACCAGCACGCGGTCGGCGAGCGCCATCAGGAACACGCTCGAGACGACGGAGACGCCCGGGCTCGTCTTGATGATCTCGAAGCCGGGGCGGATGGTGTGCGCGGTCGTGTGCGCGGCTCCCGAGACCATCCCGTCGGCCAGGCCGAGCTGCACCATCATCGTGCCGAAGTAGGAGACGTCCGTGACGGTGTCGTAGGCGTGGTCGTAGGTGATGCCCTTGTGCGCGCGGATGCGGGCGTACTCCTCGGCGAAGCGCGCGCGGTGCTCGGGGTCGAGGGTGCTCAGCACGCGCGCGCCGTCGAGGTCGAGGCCGAGGCCCGCCGCACGGGCGCGGATCTCGGCCTCCTCGCCGAGGATCGTGAGCCGGGCGATGCCGCGCTTGAGCACGGTCGCGGCGGCACGGAGGATCCGGTCGTCGCCGCCCTCGGGCAGGACGATGTGGCGGTCGGCGATGCGCGCGCGCTCGATCAGCCCGTACTCGAACATCAGCGGCGTGACGACCTCGGACCGGCCGACGTCGAGGAGGGTGAGCAGCTCGACCGCGTCGACCGCCTCCTGGAAGAGGGCGAGGGAGGTGTCGCGCTTGCGCGGGGAGTCGGCCGCCAGGCGGCCGCGGGCCGCGGTGACGCGGACGGCGGTGTCGTAGGTGCCGAGCTCGGTCATCACGATCGGCACGCGGCTGTCGACGCCCTCGATCAGCCGGACGATCGGCTCCGGCAGCTCGAAGCCGCCGTTGAGGATGATGCCGGTGACCGTGGGGAACGTGCCGGAGGCGTACGCCATGATCACGGCGAGGACGACCTCGGGCCGGTCGCCGGGGACGATCACGACGCCGCCCTCGGTGAGCCGCGGCAGGACGTTCACCATCGACATGCCGGCGATCACCACGCCGAGCGCCTCGCGGCCGAGCAGCTCCGGATCGCCCGCGACGACGACGCCGTCGACCGCCTCGACCAGGCGGGACAGGCTCGGAGCGACGAGGAACGGATCCTCGCGGATCGCCCAGACCGGGACGGTGGCGGGGATGCTCTCGCGGATCGCGGCGACGGCGTCGGCGGCGGTGTCGGGATCGGCGCGGTTCGCGATCACTCCGATGAGGCTCGCGTGGGCCGTGCGCAGCTCGACCGAGGCGAGCTCCGTGATCTGGCGCATCTCCTCCGGCGTGCGCGCGGGAGCCTGGCCCAGCTGCTCGCTGCGGGACGAGTCCCGGCCGGTGAGGACGAGCAGGACCGGGGCACCGAGGTTGGCGGCGATGCGGGCGTTGTAGCCGAGCTCGGTGGGGCTGCCGACGTCCGTGTAGTCGGAGCCGAGGATGACGACGGCGTCGCACCGGGCCTCGACGCCCTTGTACCGCTCGACGATCCGCGAGAGCGCCGCCTCGCCGTCGGCGTGGACGTCCTCGTAGGTGACGCCGATGCAGTCCTCGTAGGCGAGGCCCGAGTCGGAGTGGCCGAGCAGCATCTCGAGCACGTAGTCCGGCTCGGAGGTGGAGCGGGCGATCGGGCGGAAGACGCCGACCCGTTGCACCTGGCTGCTGAGCGCATCGAGGACGCCGAGGGCGACCGTGGACTTGCCCGAATGACCTTCGGCGGACGAGATGTAGATGCTCTGAACCATCGGATCCAGCCTACCGAGGGGGTCCCTCCGCCTGGCTGAGTAGAGGCCAGGGATGGGAGGGCGTGCATGGCGCGCGGCTGTGGAGGAGCGTCCGCAGTCGGTAGGGCCTCGTAGCGGCTGTGCGGCGGTCCATCGGCGGAGCAGGCGGGCCGGTTAACGGAAGAAGACCCCCCGCGCACCCGCCAGAGCCCGGTTACCCTTGCTGCGTTTCCGCCCTGGGGGAGTTGGCCTGGATGGCGCCACGCGGGGAGCCGGGTGACAGTCTAACCGACGACGGCGGCCGAGGAGAGCGGGGCGTGTCGGGGTCGTGGTCAGCGGGAGCCTCCGACACCGGCTAGTATCGATGAGTCGCGGCTCAGGTCGTGCCAGGAGGATTCGCCTAGTGGCCTATGGCGCACGCTTGGAAAGCGTGTTGGGTGAAAGCCCTCGGGGGTTCGAATCCCCCATCCTCCGCGAACGGTGTCCGTTGCTCTCGCCAGCACGGGCACCGTTTTGTTTAACCGGCGCGGCCGATCGTCGGAGCCCGGTCGACCGGTGAAGGCGTCGATCGGAGCGGCCCACTCACGCATCGCCGGGTTCGCGCCGCCGGTGCACGACGACGTCGCGCCGAGCAGGGGCCGCCGATCGTCCGGCGCGCGCCGGGCGTGCGGGATCAGCCGTAGAGGTGATTCGTCCGCGCGCAGGAGTCGGAGCAGAACGCGCCACGGCGGGCGACGAGCGGGGCCGAGCAGGCGGCGCAGACGGGGCGGAAGAAGAGTTCGGCTATGGATCGCGACATGGTCCGACCGTAGGTGCCGGTCCCGGGTCGTGCCCGTCGCCATCCGTAATACGACACCGCGGACGACAGGGCGGCGATACGGACCCTCCGGCGACGCCGACCGTCAGTCGGCGATGCGCTCGAGCCATTCGTCGAGCAGGAGCCGCTCCCCCGCGCTGAGGGGCTCGATCTGCGGCAGCGCCGTCCGCAGGGCGACGGCGTGCGCGACGACCGCACGGGCGGCGGGATCGGTGGGGCCCGCCTCCGCCGTGGTGATCGCCGCGAGGACGGACTCGCGCGAGCGGGACGAGAGCTCGTCGTCGGGGTCGGCGAGGGCGGTCAGCGTGAGGGTGCAGCCGAGCGCGGCCGACTGGAGCAGGCGGGAGGCACGCTCGACGTCGACGGTGAGGCGGCCGGCTTCGGCGACGGCCCGGACCGCGTCGAGGAGGACGCCGCGGGACAGGCGCGCCGCCTCCGACTCCTCCCCCGGCCGCGCGGTGAACATCAGCGCGTAGAGGTGCGGTTCGGCGAGTCCGAAGGCGACGTGGTGATCCCAGGCGGCACGGAGCGCGTCGACCGGGTCGGCCGGCGCCTCGCTCCGCTCGAAGTCGGTGAGAGCCGTGGCGAATCCGGCTGCCGCGGCCGAGTCGAGCAGCCCGCGCAGGTCGCCGAACGTCCGGTAGATCGTGGGTGCCTGCACCCCCGCCGCCGCGCTGATCGCCCGCGTCGACACTGCGTCCCGCCCGCCGTCCGCCAGCAGCTCGACCGTCGCTCGGAGGATCCGCTCCCGCGTCGTCCCGCTCTCACTCATGCTACCGACGCTAACACGCTTCCGTTAGCGCCTGTCTCCCCGAGCGGCCCGGGTCGCGTCAGCGCCGTCGGGCGGTCCCGAAGATCCCGCGGACCACCTCGCGCAGCAGCGTCCTGCCGGCGCTCGAGCCCAGCACCTCCTCGACGACCGTCTTGTCGCGGCGGGTGGTGCGGGTCCCGCGGGAGGTCGGTGCCGTGCGCCGTCGGGAGCGCTCGGCGGCCTGGTCGGCGGCGCGCTCGGCGGCGGCCCGCTCCTTCGCGCGGCGGGCGGCGTCCGCGGTCTCCTCCTTGGCGCGACGCGCGTCCTCCTTCGCGCGGCGGGCGTCGTCGGCGGCCTGCTGCTCGGCGGCGGCGCGGGCCTCCTCGGCGTCGGCGGCGGCGTCGAGCCGGCGGGTGAGGATCTCGCGGGCGGAGTCGCGGTCGAGGGGCGTGCCGTAGCGCGCGAGGAGCGGGGACCTCTGGACGCTCGCCTCGCGGTCGGCCTCGGAAGTGGGCTCCATCGAGCCGAGCGGGGCGCGGAGACGCGTCCAGGCGACCGGGGTCGGGGCGCCGCGCTCGTTCATGACCGTCACGATCGCCTCGCCGATGGGGAGCGCCTGGAGGACCTCGCCGAGGTCGTAGTCGCTCTCGGGGTAGGTCGAGACGGTGGCGCGGAGGGCCTTGGCGTCGTCCGGCGTGTGCGCGCGGAGCTGGTGCTGCACGCGGGAGCCGAGCTGGGCGAGGACGTCACCGGGCACGTCCTTCGGGGTCTGCGTGACGAAGACGATGCCGACGCCCTTGGAGCGGATGAGGCGCACGGTCTGGGTGATCGCGGCGAGGAAGTCCTTCGACGCGTCGCGGAAGAGCAGGTGCGCCTCGTCGAAGAAGAAGACGAGCTTCGGCTTGTCGAGGTCGCCGACCTCCGGCAGGTCGTTGAAGAGGTCGGCGAGGAGCCACATCAGGAAGGTGGAGAACAGAGCCGGCCGGTCGGCGACTCCGGGGACCTCGAGGAGGCTGACGACGCCGCGCCCGTCGGCGGCGAGGCGGAGGAACTCGGCCGTGTCGATCTCGGGCTCGCCGAAGAACACGTCGGCGCCCTGGTCGGCGAACGCGATCAGCTCGCGGAGGATCACGCCGGCGGTCGCCTTGGACAGCCCGCCGAGCTCGGCGAGCTCCGCCTTGCCCTCGTCGCCGACGAGGTAGGTGAGCACGGCGCGGAGGTCGGACAGGTCGACGAGCGGGAGACCGGCGCTCTCGGCGTAGTGGAAGACGAGGCCGAGGCTCGACTCCTGCGTGTGGTTGAGGCCGAGCACCTTCGCGAGCAGCAGCGCGCCGAATCCCGTCACGGTGGCGCGGACGGGGACACCGGTGCCGATGCCGCCGAGCGCGAAGTACTCGGCGGGGGCCGCCTCCGCCCGCCAGTCCTGGCCGATGCCGCGGGTGCGGGCGAGCAGCGCGTCGGTCGCGGTGCCCGGAGTGGCGAGGCCGGAGAGGTCGCCCTTGATGTCCGCGGCGAAGACGGGGACGCCGTGGGCCGAGAGCTGCTCGGCGAGGACCTGCAGCGTCTTCGTCTTGCCGGTGCCGGTCGCGCCGACGACGAGGCCGTGCCGGTTGAGCATGCCGAGCGGGATGCGGACGGGCACGTCGATCCGCGCGTCGCCGTTGACGAGGGCGCCGAGCTCGAGGGCCGGGCCGGTGAACGCGTACCCGGCGCGCACGGCGTCGACGGCGCTCTCGGGGAGCGGACCGGGGGCCGGGGCGGGCGCCGAGGGGGTGGGCGGAGCATCTGCATCCGGAGCGATCGGACCGGAAGCGACGGCGTCCGGAGCGACGGCGTCCGGAGCAACGGGAGCAGCGGACTGCTCCGCTCCGCTCCCCGACGCCGCCACCAGCCGCACGTCGTCCGCGACGGCCTCCGCCTCCTCCGGGCCGGCCGCCGCGTTCAGCGCCGCGGCCGCCGCCTCCGCTCGCGCCAGGGCCTCGGCGGCCTCCGCCTGCAGTCGGCGGGCGGCCTCCAGGGCCGCGCGCGCCTCGTCCCTCGCCGAGGCGAGCCCGTCGTCGTCACTCATGGGCTCAGCCTAGGTCGGCGGCGCCGGTCAGTCCTCGCGGACGTGCCAGGACTGTCCGTACCCGCCGTCGGCCTCGGGGCGGGCCATCAGCTCGAGGAACGGGTCGGCGCTGAACGCCTCCGGCCCGAGCACTCCGGCGCCGGTCCACACGCCGGTCGCGAGGAGCTCGAGCGCGACCACCGGGTTGAGCGCCGTCTGCCAGACCACGCACTGGGTGCCGTACTCGGCCATCGTCCACTCGTTGTCGCTCACGTGGTAGAGGTACACCTCGCGGCGGGCGCCGTCCTTCGTGCCCGAGACGAAGAGGCCGGCGCAGGTCCTGCCGGTCATCCGCGGGCCGATGCCGGCGGGGTCGGGCAGGGCGGCGGCGACGACGTCGCGCGGCGAGACCTCGACGGGACCGCCGGCCGAGCGGACCCGCAGGGGCTCGGTGCTGTCGAGGCCGAGGAGGTGGAGGGTGCGCAGGACGCCGATGAACTGCTCGCCGAGGCCGTACTTGAAGGTGACCTTCTTCGCGTCGAGCCAGCGCGGCATCAGCAGCACCTCCTCGTGCTCGACGTTCACGCACTCGACCGGGCCGATGCCCTCGGGGAACTCGAACACCTCCGGCTCCGAGAAGGGGGCGGTGGTGTACCAGCCGCGGTCGCGCTCGAACACCACCGGCGGGTTCAAGCACTCCTCGATCGTGGTCCAGATGGAGAAGGACGGAGCGAAGATCTCGCGGCCGTCCGCGTCGTGCACGACGAGGTTCGCGCCGTCGCGCACTCCGAGCTCGTCGATCTCGTCGAAGAGGTGGTCGGAGGCGTAGCGGGCGAAGACGTCGGAGAGTCCCGGCTCCACGCCCATGCCCACCAGGGCGAGGCGGCCGCGGGAGGACCACTCCTCCGCCGCGGCGAACTGCTCGTCGCCGAGCTTGAGCCCCGTCAGCTCGTGGGGCCGCTCGGGGTGCGGGAGCGAGAGGCTCATCGCCATGTCGAGGTAGTCGGCCTCGGCGGCGAGCGCTCCGGCGAAGATCGTCGGGACGAAGCGCGGCTCGACAGCGTTCATCACGTGGGTCGCCCCGTGCGCGCGGGCGACGGTCTCGACGTTCTCGGCGTCGGAGGCGTCGATCCGCGCGGCGACGAAGCGGTCGTCGGCACCGTGCCGCTCCGCGATCCACGCGACCGTGCGCTCGGCCCGGGCGAGGTCGTAGTCGCAGACGATGATCTGCTCGAAGAAGGAGCGGCGCGCGGCGATCTTCGCGAAGGCGTCGCCGACGCCGCCGGCGCCGACCAGGAGGATTCTCATGGGGACACCGTAGCGACGGATCGCGTCGTCCACCATGCCGAGCACCGACGGAATCGGAGCGGAGCGCGCCTTCCGGCCACCGGATCCGTCACAGGGCGGCCCGCTCCCCCCGCTCGAGCAGGCGGAGGAAGCCGGAGAGGTGCCCGAGGCCGGTCAGCGAGGTCGGGAGCGAGGCGGCGAGCGCCGGCGAATGCACCAGGTACGCCGCCCACTTCGCGCGCGAGACCGCGACGTTCAGGCGGTTGGGCAGGAGGAGGAACTCCATCCCGCGCGGGACGTCGGCCCCGGAGGACGCGGCGAGCGACACGATGGCGACCACCGCCTCCCTGCCCTGGAAGAGGTCGACCGTGCCGACCGGGGTCTCCTCGAGGCCCGCGGCGTCGAGGGCGGTGCGGAGGAGCCCGCCCTGGGCGTTGTAGGGCGCGACGACGATGACGTCGGCCGCGGTCAGCGTCCGCTCGCCGTGCTCGTCGGTCCAGGCGCGGCCGACGAGGGAGAGGGCGATCTCGACGACGCGCCTCGCCTCGTCCGGCGAGGAGGTGGTGTCGCCCGCGTGCTCGACCGGGACGGAGTGCACGCCCGGCTCGACCCCCTCGAGGTGGCGCACCTGCGGCGCCCGCGACCGCAGCGCGCCCTCGTAGGACAGCTCGGAGACGGCGTCGGAGAGCGCCGGGTGCATCCGGTGGGTCTGCGCGAGGAAGTAGCCGTACTCCGGCGGGAGGACGTCGTGCCCGTCGGCGAGCCAGCCGAGCGCCGACTCGTCGACCGGCTCCGGGTGCGCGCCCTGGCTCACCTGGGGCAGCTGCTGCGGGTCGCCGAGCAGGAGCAGGCGCTGGGCGGAGACGGCCGACGCGATCGTCGGGGCGAGCGAGAACTGCCCGGCCTCGTCGACCACCAGGAGGTCGAGCGAGCGGCGCGGCACGGTGACCGGGTTCGCGAAGGTCCAGGCGGTGCCGCCGATGACGCAGCCGCCGCCCTCCTCGAGGACGGCGGTGAGTGCCGCCGCGTTCTTCACCGGCGCCCAGGGCGCCGCCTCGAGCGCCTCGGGCGATGTGCCGTTCTTGGGCACCTTCGCCACGCGGGAGGGATCGACGCCGCGGCCGACGACGGCGCTCAGCACGTTCTCGACCACCGAGTGCGACTGGCCGACCACGCCGATGCGCCAGCCGTGCTCGTTCACCAGCCGTGCGATCACGTGGGAGCCGACGTAGGTCTTGCCGGTGCCGGGCGGACCCTGCACGGCGAGGGTCGCCCGGTCGAGTCCGAGCAGAGTGGTGACGACCGCGCCGATCACGTCGTCGCCCTGCACAGGAGCGACGGCTCCCGGCGGCACGCGGCGGAGGACGTCGAGCGCCGGGTCGGCCAGCATCGCGGGCAGCGCGTCGAGGACCTCGCCGCCCCACTCCGCGATCGCCTCGGGCTGGGGCGCGGCGCGCGGCGGCGGCGCGGGGGCGAGGGCGACCGGAGCGTCGTCGTGCGGATCCTCCCCCGCCTTCAGGCCCTCCTTGAGGAGCAGGACGATCCGCTCCCCGTCGTCGTCGACCGCGAGGATCTCGGAGCGCTCGGAGGCGCCGCGCAGACCGGGACCGGGCGAGGGTGCACCAGGGGGCGCCGGGGCCTCGTAGACCAGGTACGGCGATGAGCCGGTGCCGAGCCGGCTGCCGGGAGCGAGCCGGCCGAGGATCCGCAGCTCGCGCGACTGCGTGCGGGCGCGCGGGAGCTTCGCCCAGTCGCGGACGACCTCGACCCGGTCGATCATCACGACGTCGCGGGTGTCCGCCCACTCGTCCAGCGGCTGCCGGAGGCGGTCGAAGTGCTCCTGCCAGAAGGTCTTGGCCTCGCGGCGGTGGTAGTCGATCGCCGCGCCGGCGAGGGCGAGCGCGGTCTGGTCGGCCGTGCGCTCGCGCGGCTCGATCCCCTCGACCTGCGCCAGCAGTGCGACCGCGACCGGGTGCGGCTCGCGGGGCACGGGGATCTCGACCTCGAGCAGCGGCGGCAGCTCCTCGCGCGGCGGAGCGAGCTCCAGGAGCCAGTCGCGCAGGCGGAGCGTGGAGCGGCAGTCGTAGGCGTTGTACTCGGCGACGAGGTCGAGCCCGCGCTGCCCCTCGACAGGATCGACCCTCTGTGCGGCGCGCGCCTCCACGTACATCTCGATGCTGTCGGCGGCGTTCGTGACGCCGGACGCGTCCCGCTCCTCCTCGCCCATGTAGAGCGGCTCCAGCTTCTTGAGCGAGTAGCTGCGCGAGCCCACGCGGAGCGCCCGCCGCACCACCGGGTACAGGTCGACCAGGACGCCGTCGCGCAGGAGCGCGTCGACCTCCTCCTCGCCGACCCCGTGGCGGAGCGCGAGCGAGAGCAGGTGGCTGCGCTCGTAGGAGGCGTAGTGGTAGACGTGCATCCGGGGGTGCTCGACCCGGCGCGCCTGCAGGAGCGCGAGGAAGTCGAGGAGCGCCCGGCGCTCGGCCGCGAGGTCGTGCGCCCAGAGCGCGGTGAAGCGCTCCTGGTCGTCGACCATGCCGAAGAGGTAGTCGAGGCCCCACTCGCGGTTGTCCTCGGTGTAGAGAGGGTCGCCCTCGAAGTCGAAGAAGAGGTCCCCCGGATCGGGGGCGGGCAGCCCGGCGAGCACGGAGGCGTCGATCACCTCGACGGCCGGCACCGGCGAGGACTCCGATCGCAGCTGCAGCCGCGCCTGGGCGCGCAGGCCCTCGAGCGTGCCCGCGCCCAGCCCGGGGACGGGGCCGTCGTGCTCGGCGAGCGCGTCGATGGTGAGCACGCCGGCCGCTGTCAGCTTCGCCCGCTGGTCGAGCCGCATCCCGGCGACGAGGATCGGATCGCGGTGCGCCTGGACCTCGGGCGCGCAGACGGAGCAGCGTCCGCAGGAGGGGTAGCGCAGATCGCCCCACTCCAGCGGCTCGTCGGCGGCGAGGCGCTCGTCGAGCACGGCGCGGAGCCGGGCGCGCTGCACCCGCTGGACCGGGGCGACGACGGCCAGCTCGTGGCTGGTGACGGAGCCGTCGCCGAGCACGAGGTGCACCTGCTCCCCCACGCGGATGCCGCGCGCCTGCATCTGCTCGGCGTAGGCGGCGAGCTGCAGCAGCGCCGGGATCTTCGCGTGCCGGGCGAGCTTGGTGTCGTAGACCTCGTAGGCGCCGTCGGCGGTGCGGAGGAGGAAGTCCGAGAAGCCCAGGAACTCGCCGTCGAAGAAGGTGGCCTGGTAGAGCACGTCGACCCCGGCGCGCATCGCCTCGACGGCCGCCTCGGCCGCCGCGGGGTAGCCGGCGGGCTCGGGGCGCTCGAACTCGAGCACCTCGTGCGTGCGCTTCAGCTCGGCGAGGAAGCGGTGCTCGTGCTCGTCGCCGAGTACCGCGGTGCGCTCGAGCATCCCGTCCCTCTCGGCCTCGAGGCGCGGCGCGCGGCCCAGCAGGGCGTCGAACCGGCGGAGGACGGCCCACTCGCAGGCCGCCCAGTTCGACAGGTCGGTGGGGCTCGTGACCACGCGACCGGACTCCAGATACAAGCGACTCCTTCCGCGACCACCGGGCGGCGATCGGCTCCAGGCTAGGGCGCCCCTCCGACACTCGTGCGGCCTCGGCCACCACCCGCGCCGCTCCGGCTCCGCGTGGCAGGCTGGGCCGATGACCCGCGCGCGCTTCGAGATCATCCCGGCCGACGACATCGGCGAGCGCGCCGCACGGGCGTTCCCGGACCCCTCCGCGGTGACGCTGACCGTGACCAGCCTGCCGAAGCACGGGACCGGGCGGACCGTGGACTGCGCGGTCGCGCTGGCCGGGCGCGGGTTCCGCGTGGTGCCCCACCTGGCGGCGCGGAACGTCGAGGGCCGCGCCGCACTCGAGCGGGTCCTCGGGCGGATGGGCGAGGCGGGGATCGACGAGGCGTTCGTGATCTCGGGCGACGCGTCCTCGGCGGCCGGCACCTACTCCACGAGCCTCGAGCTCATCCGCGACGCCCGGGAGATCTCAACCGGGCTGGCCCTGGACATCGCAGGCTACCCCGAGGGCCACCCGCACCTCTCCGACGAGAGCATCGAGCGGCACCTGCGCGAGCGCGCTCCGTTCATCCGCTCGATCGTCACGCAGATGTGCTTCGACGTCGACGCGGTGGTCCGCTACGCCGATCGGCTCCGCGAGACAGGGATCACGGCCGATCTGTGGGCGGGGGTGCCGGGGCCGGTCGAGCGCTCGCGGCTGCTGACGCTGGGCGCGCGGATCGGAGTGGGCTCCTCGCTCGGCTTCCTGAAGCGGAGCACCTCGGTGGCCGGCGGGCTCCTCCGCGGACGCCGCTTCGACCCGTCCGCGTTCGTCGCGCGCCTGGAAGCGGCGGCGGGCGACCGCCTCGCGGGCCTGCACGTCTACACCTTCAACGAGCTCGACTCCCTCGCCGCCTTCGGCTGATCGGCGAGCCTCCGCGCTCCTCGGGCGCCGATACTGAGGGTCTCGAAGCCCTCGCGCGAAGAGAACTGCGCCGGTCAGGTGGTGCGGCGGATCCAGATCGGCGGGTGCGGGAGCTCGGCCTCGGTGCGCAGGCGGCCGGCGAGCGGGGCCCAGACCACGAGCGCCACGCCGATCCCGAGCAGCAGGCCGCCGACGGTGTCGCTCAGCCAGTGGGCGCCGAGGTAGGTGCGGCTCGCCATCATCGCCACGGTGTACAGGAAGCCCGCGATCCAGACCCACAGCAGCGGGAACACCAGGGCCAGCACCATCGCCGTCGTCGCCGCGTTGGCGGTGTGGCCGGACGGGAAGGAGCCGTAGTCGCTGGTGACGAGCATGTCGGCCGGGCGGGCGCGTCCCACCAGCTCCTTGACGAGCTGAGTGGCGCCCACGCTGACCAGCGCGGCGATCGCGTAGTAGAGCGCGGCCCACCGCCTGCGGAACACCAGCAGCACGGCGACGATGCCGAGCGGGATGAGCGTCGTGCCGACGAGCCCCGCTCCGACCGTGTTCATGACGAGGGCCGGGATGTCCCAGACCGGCGAGCGGTGCTCGACGATCTCGTCCATCCACTCCACGTCGAAGCGGAAGGCCGAGGTGGGGCGGAAGGCGATCAGCACGGCGAGGAGCACCGTGAGCAGGATCGCGAGCGACGCGGAGATCAGCGGCCAGCGGCGGGAGACCCGGTGGGCCGCCTCCTTCGTCAGCAGCCGGGCGGCGACGTCGTCGGACGGCACCTGCTCGCGCATCCGCGCACGCTGGACGGCGTCGGGGCGCGCGATTCCGGGCTCGGTCGACAGGCGGTCGTCGCGGTGATCCATCCGGACATGATGCCGTCACACGGCGTTCCCCCGCTGGGGGTTGCGGGGCGGCTCGGCCGACGGTTCGGAAGCCCGGCGTCCGTGCGCCGGGTTCGTGGCACGGTCCGACCGGCCGTGCGGATGCCCGGCCTTCCCCCGCGGGGGTCTCGCGGCGCGGCTCAGCCGGCCGCGCGGGCCAGGCGGGCGGCGCGGAGGGCGTCGAGCCGGGTCGGCTCGGAGGAGCGGGCGAGGAGCCGCGCGGCGACGGCGCTCACGCGGGAGTCGTCCGAGGCGGAGGCCCGCTCGAGGGCGGCGGCCGCGTCGGGACCGGTGATCGAGCCGAGCGCCATCGCGGCCGAGACCGCGAGCGCGGAGTCGTCGCTGCCGGCGGCCCCGTCCAGCGCGTCGACGGCAGGACGCGCGTCGTCGCCCAGGTAGCCGAGTGCGGCAGCGGCGTGACGCCGGACCGGCACGGACCCCTCGCGGAGGGCCTGCTCCAGACCGGGGACGGCCGCGGCGCCGAAGGAGGCGAGGACGTCGGTGAGCACGTTCTGCGCCTCCGCGTCGTCGTCGCCGAGCAGGCCGAGCAGGACCGGCAGCGCGCGCTCGTCGCCGAGGCGGCCCAGCGCGAAGCGGGCCTTCGCGGCGACGGCGGGCTCGGAGTCGGCGGCCAGCGGGGCGATGTCGTCGAGCGTCGCCGGGTCGAGGATCTTGCTGAGCACGTGCAGCGCCTGCGTGCGCACCCGGGGCTCGCGGCCGAGCGCCTCGCGGGCGACGGGGACGGCGGCGGAGCCGAGGCGGCCGAGCGACCAGGTGAGCACGTCGCGGACGAAGAAGTCCGGCTCCTCCCACAGGTGCGCGGCGAGGGGCTCGGCGGTGGCGGGCTCGGCGAGCTCGCCCAGGGTCATCGCCGCACGGAGGCGGACGTCGCGGTCGGGGTCGGAGAGCTCGGCGAGCAGGGCGGAGGAGTCGCGGGAGGACATGGGAGGGGACTGTAGCAGCGGCGCTCGGGAGCGGATCCAGCGAGGGCCCGAACGCCCGCGAGGAGCCGCAGGAGCGGGGCGTGCCGGACCGCCGGGACCCGGAGCCGAGCGCTCAGTCCTGCAGCGCCGGGACGCTCCTCGGCCGGACGATCAGCCAGAGCGCCAGGATCGACACGGTCGCCGTCGCCATCATCACCACGGCCATCGGCACGGCCGAGCCGGCGCCGAAGACCCCCGAGATCGGCGACAGCAGTCCGGCGGTGCCGAAGTTGACCGCTCCGAGCAGCGACGCGGCCGTCCCCGCCTCCCGGCCGTGGTTGACCAGGCCGAGGACCTGCACGCACGGGAAGCTGAAGCCGCAGGACGCGATGAAGAACCAGAGCGGGACGAGCGTGCCCCAGAGCCCCAGCCCGAGCACGTCGAAGAGGGCGATCAGGCCGGCGGAGGTGAACAGCGTCAGCGTCGTGATCGCGAGGATCCACTGCGGCCCGATCCTCCGGCTGAGGTAGGAGGACGCCTGCACGCCGAGGACGACCCCGAGCGAGTTCACGGCGAAGAGCAGCCCGTACTGCTGCGCGTCGAATCCGTAGAGGCCCTGGAACAGGAACGAGGAGCTGGAGAGGTAGGTGAACAGGCCGGCGAAGGTCATGCCCCCGATCACCGCCACTCCGAGGAACACGCGGTCGCTGAGGACGGCCCGGTAGCGCTGTACGAGCGAGCGGTGCTCGCGCTCGTGTCGGGCGGCGCGGGGCCGGGTCTCGACGACGAGCAGGCCGACGGCCGCGACGACCAGCACGCCGTAGGCGGCGAGGAAGACGAAGATCCCGCGCCAGTCCATGATCAGCAGCAGCTGCGAGCCGATGACCGGCGCGAGCACGGGCGCGAGGCCCGACACCAGGGCGAGCCGGGACAGCATCCGCACCAGCGGGCGTCCGCCGAAGAGGTCGCGGACCATCGCCATCGCGACCACGCCGCCCGCCGCCGCGCCGGCCCCCATCAGGAAGCGGAAGACGCCGAGGGTGACGATCTCGGGGGCGAGCGCCGCGCCGACGCAGGCCAGCACGTGCAGCGAGGTGGCCAGGAGGATCGGCAGGCGCCGGCCGACCGCGTCGCTCCAGGGGCCCACGACCAGCTGGCCGAGCGCGAAGCCGAGGGTCGTGCCGGTGAGGGTCAGCTGGACCGCCGCCTCCGACACGTTCAGCTCGCTCTGCAGCGCGGGGAACGCCGGCAGGTAGAGGTCGATCGTGAACGGCCCGAGGGCGGTCAGCGAGCCGAGGACGATCACGTAGACGAGGCGCTGGCGGGCCGTCAGGGCGTCGCCCGGGTGGCGGTGCACGGGGAGAGAGCCGGTCGGAGTCGAGGCGGGAGTGGACACGGAGTGCCTTCCTGCGCAGGGCGCAGCGGGGTGGGAGGGAGGGGTGCGGCCGGTGTCGTCCTCGGCGCGGGAGCGGACCTCGTCGGCTCCACGCCGCTCGGTCGAATCAATTCGATCATGCGTCGGACAGCGGCGCCACCCCTCGGCCCGCCGTCGGGTCAGACCGGGTGGAGCGGAGTGCCGAGCGGGTCGGCGAGCAGGCGCTCGAAGGCGAGCTCGGCGGCGCCCAGCATGAGCAGATCGGCGCCGAGCTCGGTCCGCACGATGCGCACGGAGTCGAGCGCGACCCGGAAGGGGCCGCCGCGGCCCAGGCGCTCCTCCAGGAACCCCGGCGCGACTCCGATCAGCGCCCCGAGGAAGCCGCCCAGCACCACGAGCTGCGGGTTGAACACGTTGATCACGTTGCGCAGGGCGACCGCGAGGTGCCCGAGCTGGCGCTCGACCTCGGCGCGGACGGCCGGGTCCTCGGAGGCGGCGAGCGCCTCCTCCAGCCGCTCGCTCTCGTCGAGGCCGAGCACGGTGAGCAGCTCGGCGCGGCCGACCTCGGTCTCGAGGCAGCCGACGGCGCCGCAGTGGCAGTCGATGCCCGCGCTGTTGACGAGGGTGTGGCCGATCTCCCCCGCGTAGCCGTCGATGCCGTGCAGAGGCGCGCCGCCGACGATGACGCCGGCGCCCACTCCGCTCGCGCCGCCGTTGAGGTAGACGAGGTGCGAGACGTCGCGGCCGGCGCCGAGGACGCTCTCGGCGAGCGCACCGAGGTTGGCGTCGTTCGCCGAGAGGACGGGCAGGCCGGTCGCGTCCGCGAGCATGCGGGAGAAGGGCTCGTCGTCCCAGCCGAGGTGCGGGCCGACCCGGACGAGGCCGTCGGCGTCGCGGACGAGGCCGGGCACGGCGACGCCGATGCCGACGGTCCGCGTCTCCTCGGGCAGCTCGGCGAGCAGCTCGGCGACCGCCTCGGCCGCCAGACGGGCGGCGGCCTCGGCGGTGGGGACGGAGGCGGAGCGGCGGATGCGGCGGCGGACGACGGCGTCGACGCCGACCACGGCGACCGTGACGGCGTCGATCTCGGGGTTCACGGCGAGCGCGACGACTCCGGGATCGGCCTCGACGACGGGGCTCGGCCGGCCGACCTGGTTCGGCGTGGCGGGCTCGCGCTCGCGCACGATGCCGAGCTCCACCAGCTCGCCGACCAGCGCCGCGATCGTGGAGCGGTTGAGGCCGGTCAGGCGGGTCAGCTGCGAGCGGGAGCGGGGGCCGCCGCGGTGCACGAGGCGGAGGATCGCCGAGAGGTTGTGCCGCCTGACGCGGTCGAGGTTGTTGCCGCGCGTCGCGTGGTCGGGCATCCGCGGTCTCCTCTGCTTGCGGGGGTCAGCCTAGCCGCGGGGATGGCGCCAGACCTGCTGGTCGAGGAGCCGCGCAGCGGCGTATCGAGGCCCGCCCGCCTCAGGCCGCGACCCACCCCCAGCTCCCGGCCGGCCCGTCCACTGT
>NZ_PSVD01000032.1:0-26247 GCF_002932035.1 Rathayibacter sp. AY1F6
GTCACTATTCGTGCCGCGCCGACGAGTCTGGATCAAGGCCACCCCGGCCGAGGACGGCTCGCTGCGCCTCGAGTACGCCGGACTCGCCCGAGGCGAGGACCCACAACTCGTGCGAACGGTTCGAACGGTCGCAGACCGTCACGCGCCACTCGACTAGAGCGGGCTGCTCGCTGCCCTAAATCCCAACGACCTCGGGGCGTCCACCCATCGGGCGGTCCTGAGGAAGATGTAGTGCTCACCGTCAGCGCTGTTTTCACGCCTCGGATCTTTGTCCGTTCCGACGTCGTTTGGGCGCCATGGCGCCGGTGTCAGGTCGCTGGCGTGCATCCCGTGTAGGGATCCCCACGCGGGACGGTCGGATCACCGGGGTTGATCCGCCCCTCCCGTACAGGGCTGGATCAGCCCGTCAAAGGGCGCCCGTGGATTGTCTGGTCGCGAACGCGAGGTCGAGGAAGGGTAGATCGTCGCGTGCGATGACGGCCGTTATGTGGCGACCCTCGAGTTCGGCTCCGATACCGAGGACGTGAGCGTCGGTATCAAGTAGAACCCCGTTTTCCGGTCGGCTGTCGACGCTGACTGCCACGCCACGCTCGACCGCAGCCGCGGTCGCTCCGCCTAGCAGTTCCCCTGGCAGCGTCCCTTGGACGCGCGTATCGCGGAATCGGTTCCTCAGCACGTGATTCACATGATCCGTCAGCGTTGATTCGATCGTTCGTGGACCGGGGTCCTTCGGGTCGATGAGCGTCGTCAGCACTGCTTCCCAGAGCATCGGGAACTGGAGTCGAGCTCTTATCTCCATGAGTCGTGCGGGAAGGGGGCGCACTGGTGGTTCGTCGAGCTGAGTGCGCAGCTCGCTGCTGATGTCGGCCAGGTTGGCGGGATCGTCTCGGTTCTCCGGTCGGCGCCAGAGGGTGTAGGTGATCGCCGCGGAGAGGTAGCGGCTCTGCTCGTTTGTGGTGTGCACGATCGTCCCAACAGCGATCTCTTCGACGGAGGGTTGCTGCTGCAACGTGAACAGCGCACCAGGGAATCGAGTGGTCACTTCATCAAGCGACGGCGGGTACGGGTCCTCAAGGCTGGAGTGCACGGCCTCAGCCTGTTCGAGCCACGGCAGCTTCGCAACGGGTCACTGGATGACGGAGTGGGTAGCCGCGTCGATGTGCTCTGAGCCCGATCCGCTCCGGCCTCGTTCAAGCACGTCAGGACCATGGAAGACGCCTGTCCCGTAAGGGGATCGCTCATCGGGCGTCCGTTGGGGGGTCGATCAGCGGGCGCCTAGGTTGTCGCCTGGTTCGATGTCTGCTAGCCGGAGGGTGTTTGCGTAGAGCGGGCCGGTGCTCCATATGGCGATGGTTGCCCAGCCGAGGTCGGCGTGAGTGACGGAGCCTTCCGGGATCGCACGAGTGAAAAGTGCGTAGTCGGTGCCATCAAGGGTGAGTGGTGTGACGCCCCAACTGTCACGGTCTTCGGCGAGGGCGGTTGATCGCGTGTCGGCAGCTTGTACCGCGGCATCCGCCTCGTGCCGTTGTAGTTCCTCCGGGATCGCTTCGAGGAGGAGACTGCGGATCGAGAGGGAAGCGGTTGCTACCGGGTCTGTCACCTGCCCATGGACGGAAGATCGAGGCCCAATTCGTAGCCCGGTGCGCAGCATCGTCCGGACGAAGCAGGGGCCGGTTTGTGGCCCCCGGTCGATGGCGATCGTCAGTTCGTCGGTCGGTCCGTCGTCGGTGTTGCCCGCGGCGGTGATCGACCATCGTTCTTGTTCTGCGAGGGGGATGAGTGTCTGCATGTGCTCATCCAACCCGAGCCCGCTGCCCCGCCAAGGTTTCGCGTGGTTCGGGTCGACGTCGCCCCGGGCGGGCACTGCTGGTTGGCTAGCCGTTTTCTCGTGTCGCCCGGTCGGGGTGGAGGTGCTGCTAGTTCTCCGAGCTTGCAGAGAGGGTGGAAGTCGTTCCTGGTGGGAGGTAATTGCCGGCGAGGTGGATGAGGTTTCGGGCTGGCATCCAGCCGTGCTCGCGGGTCTCGGTGTGGTTGAGGGTCTCCACGAACAGCTCGAAGTCTCGGTCGCCCTTCGTGTCGTGAATCCAGGCCAGAACCTCCTCGACCGAGTCGGCGTCCGTGATCCGCTGCGGGTCATGCGTCACCGCCAGCTCGTCATCGGCGCCAATCCAGAAGCAGACCCAATAGGTCAGCGGCTCCTCGCGCTGCGCGTCAAAAAACGCTTCGTTCCATTCGGCTCGCATCAGCCCTCCCGTGTCCATCTTGACGATAGCTCTGCCAGCGCCGCGGCGTCCGTTGAGGGGTCGTTGACCGGTCGCCAGCGGTGGAGGGGTTGGTCTGTCGGTACTCGCGGAAGCCTGCACAACGCTTCGTGCCACCCCGACGCTCGTGCAGACGACCGTGAACATTCAGATGTTCAAGGTCCCCTGCACAACCGACTCGAGCGGGCCTACCTATTCCGCAACGAGATCGTCTAGCGGTGCGTTTCGGCATGTGCGCCACGCTCGGAGGCACCGCGCTTATGCTGCGGAGATGGTTGCAGTTCCGCAGTCGTTCCGGTCGATGCCGAGATGGTGGAGCGATGAGAGGGGCCGGGAGTGGCTCGATCGTCTCCCGCTTTTGGTTGATCGTCAGTGCGAGAGGTGGGGCCTCACGGTCGACGGCGAGTCGATACACGGGTCGAACGCTCTCGTCGTCCCTGTCCTTCGGGGGCCGCAGGTCGCGGTTCTTCGCCTGGCTCCGCTCGGGGATGACGTCGCGACGGAGGTCGCTGCGCTGGCGCACTGGGACGGTCGCGGAGTCGTGAGGCTGCTCGACGCCGCTCCTGATGCCGGGGCCTCACTGCTCGAGCGGTTGGACCACACGCGGTCACTCGCCGACGAACCCTTGGCCGCGGCCGTCGTCACGCTCGGCGAGCTGACCCGCCTTCTCGCGATCCCGGCGCCGGCGGCCGCGCCGAGCACTCGAACGATTGCACGAGAAGCCGTGGAGCCCTTTCCGAAGGAATGGGATGCTCTTGGACAGCCGACGTCGCGGATTCTGCTCGAGGAGGCGGTGAGAACGGCTTCCTGGCTTGCTGAGCGGGACGCGCCGTCGACGTCGGTCGACGGCGACCTCCACTTCGAGCAGGTCCTCGCGGGTGGCCGCTACCCGTGGACTGTGGTCGATCCGGTACTGCTCCAGGGTGACGGCGAATACGACGTCGGCCGAGTCTTGTGGTCGCGGCCAGACGAGCTCGACACGGACCGCGACGTGCTCACGGCCTTCAAGGCGTTCGTCACGGCCGCCGATGTGCCAGCGGAACGAGCGCGAGCCTGGGCAATTGTCCGATCGATGTCTTACCTACTCTGGGGGCTAAGGAACGGTCTGACTCTGGACCCGCCGAAATGCGAGCGACTGCTCCGGATCTTCATCCGCAACTCTGAGTGAGACGTCCCGTATGGGGATCGTTCAGTGGGTCGTCTCTCCGCCGGGTTCGGCGGTTCAGTGAGAGAGTGCCCTTGCTGTCAGCTCGCGCAGACCTACAGGTTCTTGCCGAGCTGGGTCCAGCCGCAGTGTTCAGCCCGGAGTGCGCAGCGGGCCGGGCCGAACAATTAGCTAGCGAAGGACCGTGTAGCAGCTGCTTCAACCGGTGTGTTTGGGCGAGCCCCAGGGTTCCAGGTGCGTGATGGGTAGACGAGGGCGAGACCGGCAGCTGCAATCCAGCACGCCGTCCAGAGGCCGTGTCCGGGAGTGCCGTCGGCGCTGCCCCATTCGACCCAGAAGAACCCGGGGTCTGCCACAGGGCAGGCGAGAACAACTGCTGCAACCGTCGCTACCCCTGCGGGAACCCAGGGAACGAGGCGTGCGACCACCAGGGCTACAACGACCAGAGCGAGGGCGCCCCAGAGGTACAGAAGGGGCATGAGGTCGTAGGACGACATGGCGTCAGCGCAGGACGGGTTCATTTTATTCCATCTAGCGCCTGTGCATGCCTGCCAGTAGGACGACGTTGCCCAGGTCACCCACAGCGCGACGCCCATGAGCGTAGCTGCGCACGCCAACCGGACCAGAGCCTTGGTGTGCTGACGTCGCCCCACGCTCGAAATGCTAGTCCGCCGACCGTCCCGCTGAACGATGGGTTACCGGTCGGGCAGGTGATCATCCGGATTGATGTCCGCTCGCTGTAGAGGTCCGTCGTAGACGCTGCCGGTGCTCCACATGGCGATGACGGCCCACCCGAGGTCGGCGTGTGCGATCGTGCCCTCCGGGATGGTGCGCGAGAAGAGGGCGTAGTCGATCCCGTCGACAGAGAGTATCGAGACGGTCCATCCGTCTCGGTCTTGGGCGAGAGCGAGCGAACGAGCTTCGACTTCCTCGATCACGGCGACCCCATCGCGCTTTCGGGAGTCTGTGGGGAGCGTGCCGAGGAGGAGACAGCCGGCGGCGAGGGAGGCGATCGTCACAGGGTCGGTCACCATCCCGTGTACGTGACCGCGGGGTCCGACGCGAGTCCCGGGTCGCACCATAGTGCGGACCGAGCAACGCGCGACGTGCAGTCCGCGATCGATCGCGATCGTCGTGTCTTCATCGGTGCCGGCGCCATGAGTCGTGGTCCACAGCTCGCGGCCTGACAGAGGGATGAGCGTCTGCATGTGCTCATCCAAGCCTGTGTCCGTGGTCGTGCCAAGGAGTCGTCGCTCATTCACGCTGCCTTGCTCCGGGTGGTGTCCGTTAGGGGATTGCCACCCGGGCGGATGGGGCCGTTTCGTACGGCTCCCATTACGTTCGGGCTGGTGCCGGACATGTACTCGGTATGAGCACCCGAAACGGAGCACCCGTGGCCGACCCACTCGACGACCTGATCCGCCGCGCCGCACCACCCACCCGCCAGTCGTATCCCGCGTTGCGCGGCGATGCGGACCGTCTTGCTCGCCTGACGATCGAGGAGGTCGGCGACAGCACCCGTCGTCCGCGGCGACGTCGCAACCTGTGGCTGGTCGGCGCGCTGAGCGTCGCCGGCCTGAGCCTAGGCATCACGGGCGCGGTGGCAGGCCCCGCGATCCTCGACTGGGCAGGCTTCACCCCCGACGCAGCCGTGCAGCGCTCCTTCGACCTCGGAGACGGGCAGGGCAACGTTCTCTGCCAGGTCGCGATTCGCGTCGAGCCGGACTACTCCGCCGGCCAGGGCGCAGACGTCGAGCGTGAGGCGCGCGAAGCGCGCGTCTTCCTCAGTACCCACGACTGGGACCCGACGATCGCGAGCGTCGACGCCGAAGCCAGACGTACCGTCATCGAGCAGGAGCAAACAGAGGCAGACACCCGTGGCTTCACGGCGGATCCTGGGATCGCGGTGACCCGGCTGATCGCGGACCGCATCATCGAGCAGTTCAGAGAGGCCGGATACGGCGAAGGCGTGTCCATTGAATCGGCTGGCGGCTGCAACATTACCGAGGAGCAGGCGCCGTGAAGGCGAAGAGGACCGCCGTCTTGAAGGCCGTCTACCTCGCCAACGCCTCCGACCTGCTCAGCTACTTCGAGCGACGCGTCTCGCCCGTCGCGGACGCAGCGGATCTACTCAGCGACACCTACCTCGTCGCTTGGCGCAAAGTCGACTCCATCCCAACGGATCCCGAGCAAGCACGAATGTGGCTGTTCGGCGTCGCCCGCCGCACCCTCGCCAACGCTCAGCGGGGAAATGCCCGCCGCTCCGATCTGGCCATGAAATTCGCCGGGACATTGCGGGCGATGCCACTCGAGGACCCCACCGCGGAGCATCTCGACGTCCGACGAGCGCTCGACGCGATCGCTCCCGACCAGGCGGAGCTCATCAAGCTCGTGCTCTGGGACGGATTCACCGTCATCGATGCCGGCAACATCCTCGGCCTCTCCGCCAGCACCGCCCGCGGACGATACCAACGCGCCCGCACAGCTCTCCGCGAACTGCTCACAGAGAACGAGCTCGTCACGGACGGCACCAGCTAGCTAGGCGACGTCGAACGCACCCCGTTCCGTAAGGGGATCGTTGACCGGCAGAGGGGCTCTCCGCTATGTCCTCGCTCGATCTTCCTGCGACTCGGTGATGAGCTCCTGCTTGCGTTCGGCTCTGAGCGCGACGACGGTTCCCGCGAGAGCGAGGGCGGCGGCTACGGTGAAGAGGGCGGTGGCGTCCCACCTGTAGTGGTGGATCGTGATCTCTGGCGAGGTCTCGCTGGCTGCGTCGGTGCAGGACAGGGTATTGCCGGGCTGCGTCCAGCGGTCTCCTGTGGCATCGTCCAGTACAGCGTCGTCGGGGTGGATCCGCACCGTTGAGTCGTTCGGAATTTGCTGTCTAAGCATCGCTTCGACTAGGCGCTGATTTTAACAATAGATGATACTAAGAAAGAAATCCCGAGAACAAGCATTGCTATAGAAACAAATAATACGGTGGCCGGGGTTGATGACCTGGCGACACGTTCCGCCCTGTTCCCGTAAATTCTCCGTATCATCCTCGCGTTGAAGCGCGCGTAAGCCTTTCCTTTCCATGTCAGCAATATTGCGGCGGTAATGAAAATAATGCCTGCTACTAGTTGAATATATCGTTCGTCCATTGGTTATACTTCTCTTCTGCTCGTAGGGACAACGCACTCGTCGCCACAGGAGAAACCCGAAGCGGCGATTCTGTTGCCGGCCGCCCGCTCACCGCCAGCAGTTCTGGTCGTGGGAAAACCTAGCTCTTCCGGCACGCCTGATGAGCTGCGTGGAGTTGGACCCAAGCAGTGGGCGGTGTAGCTCGACATGTCCCGTACGGGGATGGGTTACCGGTCAGCGCAGCTTCGGCGCGCGGACCTGCTCGCCGGGCGCGCTCAAATCGGATACCCGAAGTAGCGTTCGATCCAGCTCGAGTTGCTCATCGCGCGCGGTCCGTCGTATCGGGCCCAGAGCGTTTCTTCGGCAGTGACTGTGAAGTTCACGGTGTCGAGGGCTGCCAGTATCGGTGACAAGTCCTCTGGTTCGACCAGCGCATCGAACTCCTCGCGTGTATACGCTTCCTGGGCTTCGAGGGCAATGAAGCAAAGGCCCCCGTGTCGGCTGATGCAGATGACGAGGTTCGCCGAAGTGCGGTTTGCTGCACCGTCGACCGTGACGTGCGTGAAGGTCGCGGAGTCCTGCCATTCCCAGGGACGATCCGCCGTTACAGCACTGGGAAAGCTCTCATCGAGCAGTGCGACGAGGGCGTCCACCTTTGCCGCCAGTCGCTGACCGTCGAAGTCAACCGGCTCATCGCCGGGCCCAGGGATGTCCAGCTCGCGCAACCGCCGCTCAAGCGCGATTCCCTCTAACCACATGCCTCAAGTCTCTCCCTAGCTGTAGTTCGGCGCCTCCCAGAGCAGTGCCGAAGACGGCGCACGGGTATTTCATCGGAGGATTATCCAGCGGGCGTCCGGTAGGGGATGGTTCATCGGGTGCGCTGGTAGTCACTTGACGCGGTTGGCGAGGCCGAGCTGCCCGCAGACGTCGGAGGTACCGGGAATGACAGCTGCAATGCCGTCGGGCATGACGCAGACGGTCAGTTCGGAGGGAATCTGTCCTGGTCGAAGGTCGACTGGTGAGCCATTCGCCGTGTCGACGTCAAGTGCGCCCTGCCTCCACAGGTCGGAGCAGAACGCGATCGCGTCCGGGATCGGCACCTGATCGCCGCTGCCGGGTATTCCGTCTTGTGTTGCGAGGGCTCCTGTGGTGCCGGGGAACTCGGACCCATTGCGTTCTGCTCGCGCGAAGCAAGCGACCGTCATGGTGTCGGACACCGGCGCTTGGGCGAAGAAGAGTCCGCCCGAGACCGCGGCGAGGATGACGGCCGCGGGAACCGCGGCGATCGCGATCCGGTGACGTCGGTGGCGCCCGCTGCCTGGGTCATTCTCTGCGGCCTGCGCGATCACCGTTCGGAGGGCGAGGGTACGGTCGTGCTCTGGTGCTGTCATGTCAGTACTCCGCGGGTCGGAAGGTGTGGGGAAGTGTCCGCCTGCGTGTGAACTCACCGCGTAAGCGACCTCGGGCGCGGGACAGTCGGGACTTCACCGTCCCGACCGGAATGCGCAGCACGGCGGCTGCTTCCTCGAGGGTGAGCTGCTCAATGACGCAGAGCGCGAGGATCTGCTGATCCGCCGGCCGCAGCATCGTCAGTGCAGCTCTGATGGTGCGGCTGCGTTCGGCGGATGCCGCTGCGGCTGCCACCGTCACTGCTGGATCGGGCGCGTTGACAGGAGGTGGAAGAGTGCGCAGCATCCGCTCGTATCGGCGTCGACCGCGACCGATGTTCCGGGTGACGTTCAGGGCGACGACGAGCAGCCACGCGGCGAGCGAGTCGTTGACGAAGCGGACGTCGGCGCGCTTACGCCACGCCTCAAGGAACACGACGGCCGCGGCATCCTCCGCGTCGACGGACTCCCCGAGCAGTTGACGGCAGTAGGCCCGAACGCGCAGGTGATACCGGTCGAAGATCAGCGCGAATGCCCGCGGATCAGCCCCCGTCGCGCGCCGCCAGACCTCGCGATCCGTCTCCCATTCCACACCCATGCCTAGAAGTGTCCGCTTGATCGAGTTGGTTCCAAATCAAACTCAAGTGATACAACTCGACGTGAAACCGGCAGGGCGTTGAGGAGACGTCAGCCAGTCCCGTTTGGGGATCCTCGAGCGGAGAGTTGCAAAGCGGATCTCGTCTGAGACGATCGGCTCGGATCGGACACCACTAGGCATGAGAACGCCACCGGAAGCAGCAGCACCCGCGCGAGACGCTGCGGCGCGCACTGATGACGCCGCCCTGATGGACGGCGCGAGGCGAGGCGACCGGGCTGCGTTCGGCCGGCTCTACGACCGGCACGCGGCGACGACCTACCGCTACGCCCTCAGCATCGTTCGCACGCCCAGCGACGCCGAAGACGGCGTGCAAGACGTATTCCTCACCACGTGGACGCGGATCAACGACGTCGCGATCGTGGACGCATCCGCCCTTCCGTGGCTGCTCACCACCGCCCGGTTCACCGCGCTGAACCTCGTCCGAACCAAGACCCGTGCACGGAACCGCACCGAGGACGCGGACCTGTCCCTGCACCCGGATCGACGTGGCACCCCTGACGAAGAAGTTGCGAGGCGCCAGCTCGCCGCGGCGATCGAGGAAGCCGTCTCCGAGCTCTCCGACACCGATTAAGCGCTGTACTACCTGTGTATCGAGCAGGGCAGCAGCTACGCCGACGCCGCGAAAGCACTCGGCTCCACCCACGGCGCGGTCCGCAACCGGCTCAGCCGGCTCCGGACCGCGCTCCGCACCACCCTGCGCCCCTTTGAAAGGGAGAACTGATGACCCACGACCTCGGCCCGACCACGGGACAGCTCACCAGGATGCGCGCCACCATCCTCACCGACATCGCTGCCCGCCACCGCTCCACCAAGCGCCGCCGCCTCGTCGGGCTCGGCCTCGCGGCCGTCGTCGCGATCGGCACCAGCGCCGCCGCGATCACCGTAACGCAGGCCAGCAACGACGAAGCCAACACGAGTTTCGACTGCTACTCCGTCGCCGACGTCCGCGCGGACCACACCACGAGCATCCTCGTGGACGACGACCGCAACGCATTCGAGCTGCTTCCACTGTCCGAGCGGGTCGCCGCCGCCCTCGAACGATGCGAAGCGAGCTGGAGCGCCGTCCCCGACGAGCCCTACCCGGGAAGCGGACCCATCAACGTACCTAACCCGACGGTCTGCGTCCTCGCGGACACCAGGCTCGGCGTCTTCCCGAACAGAGCGGGCCAGCCCACTGGCCCCTTCTGCGAAGGACTCGGCCTGGCAGCGCCGGCACTCGCGGCATCTGCCGACTGAGCCATCCCACGGAAGGCGTTACGTCCCGTAAGAGGATCGACTGGCGGGCTATTCCTCGATCGGTTCAGCGCCCTCGAGCGGAGTCAGCGTCGCCCAGAATCCGTTCCCGGAACTGAGGTACAGGCGGAGGGGCTGGTCGGTGTCCATCGGGTCTCCGTCCGGGTAGAGGTCGGTGCCGCTGCACGCATCAGGCATCGACACGACGCGGATTGTCTCTCCTGCAATGAACGGTCCCTTCTCTGTCTCATCCACGGTGACCATGTATGCGGATGCTGCGACGCTGAAGACGCTCTGAGTTCCCGAGGCGCGAGGGGAGGCGGTCGTGATGACCGCTTCGGCGACCTCGTAGCGGGCTTCCGCGGATCCAAAATACGCCCAGCCCGGGCATCCCGACGTCTGCACCGCCGGCGCGCAGCCGGCGGCGGTGAGCAGCGCCGCTCCGGTTGTGAGTGCGGCAGCAACTCGAATGCGGTGACGCGAACCCGAGGTCATGCCGGTGACGCTACCCGCTCAGCTCCGTCCCATATGGGGATCGGCTAACGAGACCGCGTGCCGTACAAGGCGCTCTTCACTCCCCGCCGTTCACTCACCGAATGAGCGAACAAGCTGTGCCCGTCGACGTTCTGCGCGTGCACGGTGCGTCACCGCTGGCGCGATGATGTCGTGCTCGTCGTGGAGGGCGATCCGCGCGTGGTGTCGGTTAATCTCGTCGCTGTCCTCTGCGATGAGTTCGATTGCTCGTCTGGGTCGGTCGGCGCGGAATAGTACTGCCCAGCGCACCTCGACCGACCGGTCGCGCGCCAGCCGGAGCAACTGCTCGTCATTGGGGTACTGGAGTCCGCCCTCTGCGGCTCCGGCGCGGACGGCGCGATCGCGGTCGGTGATGAGACGCTCCATCTGTGTCAGGGAGATGCGGGGGTTGCGCGCGCACATGCCGCGGACAACCGGTGACGGGTCGGTGAGAAGCGACTCGAAGATCTCCAAGTCGTCGGTGGTCTGAGCCGTCCGGCCACGAGTCTCCCCGAAGGGATCCGCCGCGAGTGTTCTCTGTACCGCAAGGGCGAGCGACCTTTGGTCGTCGTCCGCGTACAGGTGGGCAAGGATCGCACGGACCCACTTGTCCGTTGATTTCGCCGCGATCTCGTGGAGTTGCGGGCGTTCACGAAGGCTGCTGGCGGCGGCGAGGCGCACGGCGTCGACGTCATCAGCGAGGAGACGCCCGATCGTCAGGTCATCCGCAGCGGCGTTCTCGGCAACAGCGATGCGCACCTGTTTCGACTCGTGCCCGGCGAGTGCCCGCAGGAGCACAGCGTCCACCGACGACTCTGCCCGAAACTTTGCCGAACGAATTGAGGGCATGACCACGATCATGTCAGCAGGCGTCGCGGTCGATGCGGGGGAACCAGTCCCGTACCAAGGCGGTAGGAGTTTCAGTCTCGATAGCCGATCGTGCACCGGACGGATTCGTTAGGGATTCTCGCTCGCCGGCCCTTCTGTGTCAGCGAGGAAGGCGGCGGCGAGTCGAGCGACCTTCTGGCGGTATCGCTCGCCGGCTCCGATGCCTCGCGCGTCGAGCTCGTCATCGACCTCGACAAGCGGCTGCGCAGCTGCCGGTCCGTCGTGACCGATCCGGTCGTGCACCCAGGATGAGAAGGAGCGGAGATCCCAGTCGCCGGTGAGGAAACGACGGCATGCGACGCGCAGCGCGAGAAGCGGGATCTCCTCACCGTCCCGATCCAATGGCCGCGCGCCCGCTTCGATGAGTGCCGCCGAGCTGAGGTCGAAGACGTCGGCGGGAGTGGCGCTGGAGTAGAGGGACGCGAGAGCGACAAGGGACTCGCTGTCACTCCCTGCTGCGACGAGATTCGCTGCCAGAGCGATCACGTCTCGGGGCTGGACCAGCCCGAAGAAGAGAGCGGCTGTCGTTTCGCGCAGGGTCGGGATCGAAGGGTCATCACGGTCTTCTGCATCGTCTCGCATCCGACCTCCTCCGACCAGTCGCTCGCTGCCGCCCCGCGCTGCTGTCGCGGCGGCGGCGTCAGCGCGACTCGACACGTCGATCGGAACCGGTCGGTGACAGGTCGGCCCGTGGCTGAACCCGTGCTCGAGCTCGTAGACGCATTCCGAGCAGACGTGACCGCCGGCCGGTCCGGCATCCGCGACGTGCTCCACCCACGGGTGAGAGCACGCGCAACAGGCCTCAGCGAGCAGGGAGCGGAACCGAGCGCGGCGCGAACGGCGCGCGTCAGCTCGCGGGCGCCAACGCGAGAGGCCGAACATCCCGTGAGCGTAGCGAGCGCATCGCCACGCCGTCGCGCGCTCCGCCGTGCTTCCATCGCTTCTGGCGTCCCGTAAGGGGGTCGCTGAGCAGGAACTTCTCGAGTCCCGCGGTGCCGATTGTCGGTGCCGTGTGGCGGTACCGTCGTTGCCCCTTTCGTAGAGGACCTCTGTGATCACCGTCAGCAGGTAAGGGTGAACCTGACGAGCTGGAGACCAACGCTCGTCGCAGTGATGGCAGCGAACGCGATGAGCGACGCCGCCGGACGAGACGGCACTCTGCGTCTCTTGGACAGCATGAGGATGCTGGATGCGCCGAGCGCCCAGGCAGGTGTGCTGAGTGCGGCGATGAGGAGCAGGACGGGTCCGCCTGTCGGAGGCGGTCCAGGGTCATCCATCTCCGCGAAGCCCATCAGCCCGGCGATGAGGATCGCTAGTCCCGAGAACGTCACGATTCCGAGGATCGCTGTGAGGAGGAGGGCGTAGGGGAGCGCGGTCGATGTGAGCGCACGCGCGGTCTTCGCCGCCGCATAGACGGATCCTCCGATAACGAGCAGGGCGCCGAGGTACCAGGCTGCTGCGCTCAGCGGGATCTCGCGCGGCCGGCAGTCCGTCATGGCTGGTGAGGCGAGGGTCAGCAAGCTCGCGCCGGCCTGAACGAGAAGCGCGGCGACAACGGTGAGAACAATCGCCGTCGCACCGGCGATCCGCCTCGCGCGCAACCGTGCATCGTTCTGCTGGTCGGTCATGGGCTCGAGGGTAGCTACCCCAGTCGGATAAAGAGGTCTAGTGGAGGCGGCCGCCCTCCATGGGACCGTCAACCATGCGTCCGGTAGGGGATGCTCCACCGCGACAGATCCACTGTCTTGACGCAGGCACGAACGTGCTCACTCATCGCCTCATCACCATTGACGGTCCCGTGAGGGATCCCTGGCCGGCTGATGAGGTCGTGCTGTGGCCGGATTTAGCTGGTGAGTTGGCGGACTTGTTCGATGGAGAGCTGGCGGTCGGCGTAGAGGACGATTCGAGCGGTCGGGTCTGGGCTGTGCGCATCCGGACCTTCCCACCTCCGCTGGAGGCCGAGTCGCTCAATCGTGCGGCGGGAGCGTGCGTTGCGTTCTGCGACGACCGCGGTGACGGGCAGCTCCGGTCGGAGTAAGTGGGCGAGTTCGATGCCGGTGAGGGCGACTTCCTGCGCGTAGCCCTTTCCCCAGTGGTCGGGGTGGAGGGTGAACGCCACGTTCCAGGCCGCGTCGGAGAGGAGGGTGCATCCGCCCATTCCGATCAGATCATGGTTGTCGGTGGGGGAGTCGCGCCGGCGGATCACCCAGCTGCTGAGTCCGTCTTGTGTCCACTGGGTCCTCCGGTACGCGATGACGGCCCGGGTCTGATCGGCGGAGAGATGGAGGAGGAGCGGATCTTCTTCCGCGATCCGCGGATCGGTGTAGAGGCGGGACAGCTCGTGGAGGTCGGTTTCGGCGGGCCGGCACAGTCGGAGTCGGTCGGTGAGCACGTCGAGGTCCCCTGGGGCGCAGGCCTGTCCGTCGCTCACGATCATGGGACGAGGATTCCACGTTCCGACCACTCGACCAGCGTTATGTGCGCGTGCGATCCGTCGCGGGAGGCCGCCCGTACGGGGACGGGCTAGCGGTCAGTCCTGCGCAGTGAACTCGATCTCGGGTGCTGCCCCGTCCGCCAGGAGGAAGTAGCCGATGAACACGACGTCTTCGCTCGTGGTGTCGAACTTGGAGACGATGACCCCGGCAGGCTCGTAGAAGACGTCGCCGGCGCGAAGGGTGGTTTGTGCCTCCTCACCGATCTGGAATGTGACCGACCCCCTTTCGATGGCTCCGAAGACAGGGCCGTTGTGAACGTGAGCACCGCCCTTCGTGCCAGCTGCGATTGAGATTCGGCGCACCTCGACGTGGGACACGTCCATGCCGCCTGCAAGCGACTGGTGGAGAAGAGTTGATCGAGTGATGGGCGATTCAGTCATGGTCACAGCCTGGTCGGACGGATCGCTCAGACGTGGGTCGTCGGACTCAGGAAATACGGCTCGCAATGTGCGGTTCTCGCCAACGGCCGCGTGGTCCGACACCCCCGCCGCTGCCGGAACTTGTCTCGATAGCCGATGGGCTAGCGCGTCAGACCCAGCGTTTCTCTGCAGACCTAAGTGCTCGTTCCGAGGGCTGCGGGGACAGCAGGTCACCGAGCTCGCGCTTCGCCTTCTGGTACCGACTGCGCGCCGTTGACGGCGGGACGGAGACGATCTGAGCTGCCTCGCTGAGAGAGAAGCCGTCCCAGTGCACCAGTCGCACGAGCTCTGCGAGCTCTGGAGCGAGCTTGTCCAGAGCTGCCCGTACGTCGAGGGCGATGTCGGAGGGTTCTGCGATCACGACGGTGGGGTCGATGGTGCCGCGGAGCTTCTCGGCGAGGAGGTCTTGGCGCCGGCGGGTCCTGCTGGTGTTCAGGACGACGTTCCGCGCGACCCCGAACAGCCAGAGGCGGGCGTCCTCGTCTGGCAGGGGCATGGATGACGATCGGCGCCACGCGATCGTCATTGTCTCGGAGAGCGCGTCGGGAGCGTCGTCGGCGCCGACTCGGCGTTCGAGGTAGTTCAGAAGGTCACGGGCTGTGGCGTCGAGGATCGTGACCACGCGATCGGCTCGGGTGTCGCGGCGGCTCACTGGGTGCGGTCTGCCTGGGTGAGGTCTGCGCAGTCGTCCTGGCTTCCGAAGGAGAGATCCGATCCGGTGACGGGATCGACCACTCCTCGATCTTCGAGCTCGTCCCAGACGACGTTGATGATCGCGCCCTCCACGGCTTGGCGGTACAGCTCATCTTCGGAGTACAACTCGGTCGCGGGCACCACGGTGTCGCCGTCGTCGCCGCGGACGGTCACGTCCCGGGCGACGATCCGAGCAAGCTCGCCGTCGACGTCCGCGAGGGCGAGCACGTCGGTGGTGCGAAGCACGTCCTGCATCTCCTTGATGTCCTCCGGGTCGCCTTCCTTGGCGACGCTTCGGAGCTCGCATTCTCTTCCGCTGGGCAGGGTGAAGTGGACAACGGAATCCGGATTCGCCACCCACGGCTCCCACCCCGAGAGCGTCGCTGCCGCTGCTGCACCCGTGCCGCCCAGCGTGAGAGCGACGACGGTCCCGATCACGAGCGCACGAGGCGTCGCCTGTCGCCTGCCGCGTCGCGCGTTCCACTCCGCTCCGCGAATCATCTCTCGAAGAGAGGAGTCGGAGACGGCTTCCGCCAGTGGGGTCGGCGGCGCCGATTCGTCCAGGAGCGCGTTCATCGCCCGATCGCTGCCCGCGTCGTGAGGTTCGGTGGTCATGATCTGCTCCTGTGCGCTCGAGTGGCCTTCACTCTGTACATGTCCGGCAGGACCCCGAATTGACGACGCGACGATGGAATCAGTCGAGAGTCTGTCCCGTAAGGGGATGGCCATCTGACGGAGCTAGACCTCGGCTTGGAGTTCCGACTTCAGCTGTTGTCGAAGTCGCGCGTATCGGGTCCGGATCGTGGAGGGGTTTTTCTCGAGGATGCGTGCGGCTTCTTCGAGGGTGAAGCCTTCCCAGTGGACCAAGCCGATGATGTCGCGATCAACGGCGGGCAACCTCTCGATGAGGTGGTGGAGGTGCGCGCTGATGTCGTCCAGCTGGTCGTGGGCCGGGTTGTGAACGACAATCTGGTCTCGGAGGCGGTCAACGAGGCTGGTTCGGCGGCGATTCGAGCGGTGGTGAGTAGCGAGGACTCGGCGTGCGACCCCGTAGATCCAGAGCGTCCCTTCGTTGCCGGCGGGTACGTCTTTCGCGCGGCGCCAGACGGTGAGCATGGTCTCGCTGAGGAGGTCGGGGGCGTCATCCAGGGGAGCTCGGCGGGAGAAGTAGCGCAGTAGCGGTTCCGCCTGGGCGAGAAGCAGGAGCTCCACCCGTCTGGCGCGCTCGTCGTCGCCTCGCCGCGTCGAGGAGGCTTTCGATGACAGCTGGTCGTCCAGGGTCACCGCAGTTCTCCTTCGCAGTCGGATTCGGCTCCGCTCAGCATGTCCTCGGGCACCAGTTCGTCGGGGACTTCGGCCCAGATCACCGTGGTCAGAGCCGCCCCGAACGAGAACTTGTCGAGGTTGGCCAGCGTGAGGCCGGCGGCCTCTTCGCTGTTCCGTGGGATGTAGGGATGTGCGAGGGCTTCTTCGTAGACGCGCTGGCCGATCCCTGACCAGTCGTGCTCAGCGATGAAGTCCTTTACCGCTGCCGGGTCGCTCGTGCCGCCGATGCCGGCCTCGACCGCGTAGTGACAGCTGACCTGTCGACCCGAGTCGGTCGTGTAGTTGATCGGGACGATCGCGTCCGCATCGAATCCCACGGTGAAGACGACGGCCCCGGCTGTCGTCGCGGCGAGGACACCGATCACGGGGAGGATTAGAAGCGGGCGACGCCACCACGGACGCCGTGGTGTCGCGCTCTCCGCGGTGGCGGACACCAGGTCCTCAATAACAGTGCGAGACGCGAGCCCACCTATCGGACTACGTCCCGAGCGGGCCAGGAACTCATCGAATCCGTCGTCGTCCATCGTTTCCTCCTCGAGCAGACCTTGCTCTTCACTATGGACATGGCCGGTCGGGCGCGGAACGTCTCAGGAACGCCGTCCAAGTTCTAAATGGTTGGCTTCCGCCGCGCGGCCGACGTCCCGTATGGGGATCGTTCAGCGAGACGTCCGCGAGCGGTGATGGAAGCCCGTGAGGGCACTCGGCTGGGACGGGGCTGACGTCGTTCGTGACTGGGTGCCGCGTCCTTGGAAGACGAAGCAGATGGCGGAAGCAACCTGCGCGAGGGGTGGCAAGTAGGCACAGGCGACGATGGCGACGATTTCCGCGCGCGTCGGCGTATCAGCGAGTTCAGCGATTATCGCGGCCCCGAGGAGCTGCGCGAGGAGCGATACTCCGATGATCCACAGGGCAGATTGTCGGAGGAGTCCTGCGCGCGTAGCGGCAATCGCACCGGCGAACGGTCCTGCGGTAGCGGCAATCAGGACTATGAGCGCGAGTGTCGTAGGAGTGAAGACCTGCACTTTTGGCCATGACAGGAGATACGTCGTTACCGACGCTCCGCACGCAACGGCGATGAGGGCGAGAGAAGCGACGCGATGCCCGCGGCGCAGCGCGATCGCCGCGGCGACGATCCATCCGATGGCGACGATCACACCGACGAAAGCGACAGCTCCTGACCAACCCAGCGCGATGGTTGCGACGTTGCCTGTTCGGGCCGCCAGCAATGCGAAGCGTGCTGGCACGTCGAGCACGGCAATGTACAGAACTGCCGCGATGGCGAATGTGATGCCGGTCGCTGTGGTCGGCAGGCGCGCTCGTCGGAACGGCGCGACGGCCGTCTCGAGGACGCCGGACCATGCGGGCGTTGCGCGGTCGACTCGAGAAGGGCCGAATCGACCCAACGCGTCGTCTCGGTCGAGGTAGGCGCTGATCGCCGACTCTGCGTTCCGTTCCCGCCACTCAGACGGATACCAGCGCAGGGAACGCCGGTAGGCGGTTGCGCCATTCATGCGGTCGCGCTTCGCCCGAGACCGCGCACGGCGCGAGCGGCGGCTCTCTCCATCACGGCGAGCCGCTCCGCATCTATGGCGAGTCGCGCGGAACCGGCATCGGTGAGTCGGAAGTAGCGCCGCGTACGACCGTTCACTTCCTCATCCCCGTCTGGACGAACGAGTCCCTGGCGCTCCAAGCGGTCTAGTGCGGCATAGAGAGTGGGGATCTTCAAGAGCATGGTGCCGTCTGACAGGCGTTGCACCTCGGAGACAATTCCATAGCCATGCGCTCGCCCCTGCGCCAGGACCGTCATGATCCATAGTCTCGGCTCTCGTATTTCCTCCACGGTGGCACCATACTCTATTTTGCAGAGTATCGTTGCTGCCGATCAAGCGTCTCACTGAGAGATCGCAGAACGGGCGGCTGGTCAGACGTTCGGGGCAGCGGCGTCAGCGCGACTCAACACGTCGATCGGAATCGGTCGATGACAAATCGGCCCGCTACTGAACTCATGCTCGAGCTCGTAGACGCACTCCGAGCAGACGGAGCTGCCGACCGCGCCGGCGTCCGCGAGGTGCTCTACCCAGGGGTGCGAGCACTCACCGCAGGCCTCAGCGAGTAAGACCCGGAACCGGGCGCGGCGCGAACGGCGAGCGTCAGCTCGCCGGTGCCACCGCGGAAGGCCGACCATCCCGTGAGCGTAGCGAGCGCGCCAGCAAGTAGTCGCGCGCGGCGCCTTATCCGCTCCGCCTCTGGTGTTCCGTTTGGGATCGCTGGCCGGGCGTCTGGGAGGATCAGCGCATGTTGCTGGACGCCGAGCTTGCCGCAGCGCTCGAGGCTGTCGGGATGCGGCGGCGTCATCCGGTTTCGGAGTACGACTACCGGATCGATGACGTGCGGCTGGTCGCTGGTCTGCTCGACTTTCGGCTTGTGCAGGTCGGCGGTCACACGGCTCGGATCAGGATCGCGTTGCCGTCGTCGGGAAATGATCAGCCCTGGATCTATGCCACCCCGCGAGATGCTGCGGACTGGACTTCGCAGCTGCTCGTGTGGATCGATGAAGAGGTGGGGACCGGTGGGCTTTCCGGCGGACGACTCCGAGTTGAGGAGGGCGGCGTGACGTACCTGGTTGTCGCGCCCTACGGCTGGCGGAGGGCCAGCGAGGAGGAGCACATAAGACTGCTTGACGGGACACGCGCGTAGAGGGCGTGCTTCCGCGGCTCGGAGGGGCGGATCAACCCCGGTAATCCAACCGTCCCGCATGGGGATGGTTGGCCGGGCGCCTAGACGTCTGCGGGCAGCGGTATCGTCCCGCGAAGCCTGTGGCGGTGAAGCTCGCACCGTCGATCATTACTCCGACGTTCGGGCCGGAGGACATCAGCGCGGGATGTTCCTACTGCGCTCGGAACTGGCGCTGGTCGCTGCAGTAGCAGTGATGGCCGCGAGCGGCTGTCCTGCGGAACGCTGCCGCCCGCGCCCGCGCGCGGCGCATCCCGCGCGCCGGGCTGGTGCGGGGAACGGCCCTCCCGCAGACGCCAACTTGCAGCTCGCTGCCACGAACACTGTCCCACTGATGATCTTCGAAGGGCATGCGTGTCCCGCTGCCAAGCCCGGGTGTCGGCAACACCCAGGGTTGTATTGCCGAGCTATGCGGAGTAGACCTAGACGTGCACGACGACCGCTCACAAGGGGTGAGCGCGGGGACTTGGATGAAGGTCGTAATAGTCATGCACACCTCACGAAATCGGTCCGCTGGCAAAATCGCCACGGTGTTCGTTGCGCTCGTCCTGGGTACGGTTGTCGCACCTGCCGCTGCGTTGCGGAAATTCCCGGTTCGGACTGAATCACATCATCGCTCGCGGCCACTTTGACGCGGACACCAACTTCGATATTCAGCAGACACTCAGCTACGGCCTCTACGCACCCGGGAGCTCAGGCTCTAAGACGCTCTACGACGCGAACTGCACACCCGTCTACTTCGTTCTCTTCGGATATAACGCCTACAACGGCTCCGATGCCCTCGCTAACCCCATCGGCATCGTCAACGCCTACAAAATCGACAGCACCATAAACACCCGATCTACCAGCAGCACCGCCGCCGCACCCATCATCCAACCGCCCTACGGGACCGGATGCCCCGTCTACACCCCGATCGAGAACGATTGACCGACACCCGCGACCTCGCCGACGTCGTGGGGTGGATGCGCCGCCACTACTCCACCCCGTACGACGTCATCGCGGCTACCGCAACCCACAGCTCAAACGGATGGAGCGTTGACACAACCATTCGAGCTACACCCACCTCCACTGACGAGGTAGTGAATCTCGACCAGTGGGACCCTGCCGCAATCGATTCCCTGACCACCGGAGGCGACCTTGCAGTCGAAGCCTTCGCGCTAATCTTGCACGCCAACCTCATCGAATGGTGGGATACGGAACGACCGAAAACGTCGACGCGATACTGAACCACTAAACAATGTGACGAATCAAGCATAAGATCCGAGCAGACACCCCCTGCGAGGCGACGGACGGAAAGCAGCTGATTGCTCCGTTGAGCGGCTCTTCACCGGCACGCCGACAGCATCACGGGCCGCCGACCGACTCGACCCTTCCCTCGGCAGCTCCCAGAACCGCGCCACCCCGGGCACGCTGCTTCAACTTCGATCCCATCGCCAACACTCCGACTCACGGTGGTATTGCAACGACCGGCTGAACCCAAGTCCCCCTAACGGACACCTCCGGAGTAGATGAGGACAGCCGCTCCGGCGTCGAGGAGCCTCTCCGGCCCCTGTTCGATGCGCGAGGATTTGGACATGCGTACCGATAGGGAATCGCTCTCCGCGTCGAGCGGGAGCCTCGCGCCCGCAGCGCGAGGCTCCTCTGACCCGGCCCGGCTCGAACGGGCTGCCACCCTCACCGTGCTGCGGGCAGGACACCCCCTTACTGGATTAGGGGTGCCTTGGGCGGGCGCATTCGACGGTAGTGCGGCGCGAGCCTCGGAGGGCTAGTGCGTCGATGCGTCCGGCGTCCGATGAGGGGTCGTCATCCGGCCGCCCAGGATGGCCGCGCATGAGTGTCGTTACTCGCGGACGCATGCACATCGCTTCGCGCCATCCCGGCACTCGTGCAGACGACCGTGGGCATTCAGATGTTCAAGGTCCCCTGCACAGCCGACGCGAACGCCGCCGAACGGTTCCACAAACGGACCGTCCTTCGGGCGTTAGGGGGCCACTGGAAATTTGTGCAGCGTCGTCAGCTGCTCTGGCGAATCAGGTGATCTTCTCGGCCTCGCGGAGCACTTGATCGACGTCGGCGCCGACGCGCCACCGCTCAGTAGGCGGCGGCAGCTGCTCGCTGGCGGGTCATCCACACTTCCCGTACGCCGTCCTCGATCTTCGCGTCGCCGGCGATGAACCCGTGCCGGCGATAGAAGGCCTGCGCCCGAGGGTTGGGGTCAGCCACCCAGAGCCCTGTACTCACGTCCGGGTCAAGGACGGCCTCGAGGAGCGCCGCGCCGCCTCCTCGGCCATGCACCTCGGAGAGCGTGTAGAGAAGGTACAGCTGCTCGGCCACGCCGGAAAATCGGTCGAGCGCGGGTCCAGCCATCGCTACACCGACAACAGCGCCCTCGAGCTCCGCGATGGCGATCCTGTTTCCCGCGTACAACGGGTCGGTGAGCGCGGCCGTCCAGAAGTATTCACGCTGGCCGAGTAGTGCGGGGTCATCGAGCACGGCGTCGCTCATCACGCCGCGGTAGGTCTCCTTCCACGACTGCACGTGAACGCGAGCGATCGCCCTCACGTCCTCTGGTGACGCCCTCCGCACCAGCACTCCTGACTCCATGAAGAGAGAGTAGGGGCGTGACCTCGTGGGTGCGCCGTTCCGTCAGGGGGTGGCTCATTGGAGCGTCTGAGCGCCGATCGTCGTCGTTCCGCCATCCGCGTTCTCGATGGTGATGCGTCCATCGAGGAGAAGGGTGTCGTCGGTACTAGGCCACCAGGCGGACCACCACCCGTTAGAGATGGTCGCCGCGACCTCATGACCGTCCTCGGTTAGCGTGACGCTGGCGACGTCCTGACCGACCTCGCCCGCGGCGAAGCCGTAACCGTCCGGTGAGAGGTGCCCTCCTGACGCGAAGAGTGTGACCGAGTCGGATGAAGGAGCCTGTGTGGCGTTGCCGGGGCCGTCGAGCAGTAGATAGGTCGGGACGGTGGCGCTCTCTCCAACGCACCAGGCCACGTAGGGACCGCTCTCGACGAGCACTGATTCGACGGTGCCCCGTGTGTCCGCCGACACGACGTCAGCTGGCTCGGAGGTGTTCGAGTTGGCGTCGAGGGTGTCGATGCAGTTTTCAAGGACGGAGGAGCTGCGTGCGCCTGCCTCCGGTTCAGGCGTCCAGCTCGCCAGGCCCGAAGGGGAGATCCCCCCTGCGCTCAGCGCCACCGTGCTGACGGGAGCCGCTGGACGACCGGCGATCGCCGCGACGGCGACGAGAGACGCAGCGAACCCGAGCGCGCACACGCCCACGATCAGCCGCCGGCGGATATCCGTCCTCGGGCTCTCGTGGGGTGTTGTCTCGGACTCGATGCTGACGAGGATGCGTTCGTGGAGTCGCTCCGCGTCGGCCGAGTCGTCTCCTCGGCGTGCGGGGTCGGCCCGCTTGAGGGCGTGCAGTTCGTCGGTGGGCGTCATGAGAGACCTTCCGTGGGGAGCGCGGTGAGCCGCGCACGGCTCGGCCGGGTCGGGTCGAGGATCGCCGCGTACCTCTTCTTCGCCCGCGACAGGCGCATCGAGAATGCGGCACGACTGCACCCGAGCACTTTCGCCGCCTCCGCGTCCGAGAGGTCCTCCCAGACGTGCAGGGCGAGCACCTCCTGGTCCGCCTCGGACATCGATCGCAGCGCGTGGAGCGCATCGATCTCGGCGGAGCTGTCGGCATCGGCTGCGCCCGGTAGCCAGACGCGCTCAGCGACAAGATGCTCGCGCGCCTCCCGCCGGACGGCGTTGCGCAGAACGTTCGAGGCCGTGGCGAAGAGCCAGGGACGCGGATGCGCGGGAAGGTCCCCGCGCCGGCGCCACGCGATGAGGAACGTTTCGGCCACCACGTCGTCCACAAGTTGCTCTGGGGCGCGACGCCGGACATAGCGGATCAGGTCGTCGAAGTTCGCCGCGAACAGCTCCTCGAAGACGTCGCGATCGTCCTTCTCCACGTGCACCCCCTCGCCCCTCACTCTGTACATGTCTGCACGACGAGGAGTTGCAACACGACGAACGCGCAGCGTTGCGAGGACGCTCCGGATCGTCCCGAAAGGGGATCCCCACGCGGGACGGTCGGATCACCGGGGTTGATCCGCCCCTCCCGTACAGGGCTGGATCAGCCCGTCAAAGGGCGCCCGTGGATTGTCTGGTCGCGAACGCGAGGTTGAGGAAGGGTAGATCGTCGCGTGCGATGACGGCCGTTATGTGGCGACCCTCGAGTTCGGCTCCGATACCGAGGACGTGAGCGTCGGTATCAAGTAGAACCCCGTTTTCCGGTCGGCTGTCGACGCTGACTGCCACGCCACGCTCGACCGCAGCCGCGGTCGCTCCGCCTAGCAGTTCCCCTGGCAGCGTCCCTTGGACGCGCGTATCGCGGAATCGGTTCCTCAGCACGTGATTCACATGATCCGTCAGCGTTGATTCGATCGTTCGTGGACCGGGGTCCTTCGGGTCGATGAGCGTCGTCAGCACTGCTTCCCAGAGCATCGGGAACTGGAGTCGAGCTCTTATCTCCATGAGTCGTGCGGGAAGGGGGCGCACTGGTGGTTCGTCGAGCTGAGTGCGCAGCTCGCTGCTGATGTCGGCCAGGTTGGCGGGATCGTCTCGGTTCTCCGGTCGGCGCCAGAGGGTGTAGGTGATCGCCGCGGAGAGGTAGCGGCTCTGCTCGTTTGTGGTGTGCGCGATCGTCCCAACAGCGATCTCTTCGACGGAGGGTTGCTGCTGCAACGTGAACAGCGCACCAGGGAATCGAGTGGTCACTTCATCAAGCGACGGCGGGTACGGGTCCTCAAGGCTGGAGTGCACGGCCTCAGCCTGTTCGAGCCACGGCAGCTTCGCAACGGGTCACTGGATGACGGAGTGGGTAGCCGCGTCGATGTGCTCTGAGCCCGATCCGCTCCGGCCTCGTTCAAGCACGTCAGGACCATGGAAGACGCCTGTCCCGTAAGGGGATGGTCGACCGGACGGCCGGTAGGGGTCGTTCTCACATGCTCGTCCGCGCGGTCGACGTGAGGAACGGGGTGGTTAGTACCGGCGGATAGAGACGTTCTCACCGAGGCTCGTCCAGTCGAGGCCATCAGCGTCGTCCGGACCGGCGCCATCGGTGTGTATCTGAACGACCCATGCTCCGTTCAGCGACAACTCATCCCCGCAGCCGCTTCCGTCTTCGTTGTCGCCTTCTCCGTCCACGATCACGCACCGGCCTCCGGTCGTGATCTGCGACCCGATCCAGACGTCCAATCCGTCGGCTGAGCCGACGTAACGGATCGAGGCGGGGTCGTAGCCGTCTCCTACAGTGCCGACGTCGGGAAGAGCGTCTCGCTCGTCTTGTGCCCGCTTGAAATCGGAGTAGGCCTCGGTGTCGGGGCCGGAACACCCGGCCATGAGCGTCGTCGTGAGCGCCATCACTGCGGCTCCGGTCACCCACCTCAGGCGCGTTGTCGATTCCACCGCATCCCCCTGTGCCTCGTCAGCACAACGTACCGCGCTGCGAAGGAGAGGAGCGCTGGCACTGTAACGATGGGTCTTCTTCCGAGTCTCGCACCCACGGGAGAGTCGATGGAGCGTTCCGTATGGGGATGGTTCACCGGCACGCAAGGTTCTAGTTGTCCTTGACTCTGCGACCCGCGCCGCGCCCGTCTCCGCCGGCAATCCAGTCGTTGACCGCTCGAGCTACGTGAGTGTTGTGACTTGCGGCCCATGAGGGATCGTTGGATGCGGACGTGAAGGCGATCATCGGTGTGTGCCGGATGCGGCCGTGACGGTCGCGCCAGTGCAGGACCATCAAGCCGGCTTTTTGGCGCACTCGGATGGTCTGGTCGCGAGGGACGCGTCGGGACCACCAGACCCCGTGGACGGTGAGGTCGTTCTCTCGCAGGCTGACGCCGCTGAAAACAACCCACCGCGCAGCGAGCGGTATGACGACCGCGAAGATGACGATGAAGACCAGCTGCTCGTCCAGCGCGAGGCCGGGCTTCCATACTGTCGCTGCCGGCACGCAGATCAGAGCTGCGGGCAGGAGTATGCCGAAACGGAGCTGGATATTCGGGCGAAACCGCACGAGCGCTGATTTTAGGGGGCGCCCGCCCGTTCGTCGTTCCGCACAGGGGTCATTCAGTGGCCGGTGAGCGGGCGGGTGCTGCTCTCGCCCGCGCTGTGCGTCGCGGCCCAGAGCAGGGCGGCACCGGCGGCCCCCGTCGGTCTGTCGCGTGCGGCGTCAGCGAAGTCTCCGTTTCTCGACCGCATCGCCACAGGCCGCGTGTCCACAGCGCGTGACGCTCCGGCTGCGGATTCCGGCTAGCAGCTAGCGAACGCCGCGGGCACGCTCGTAGCACCGGTAGAGCACGATCGCGCCGACGGCTGACACGACGAGTCCGATCAGAAAGCCCACGACCAGGACCGGGCTGAGTTGGCCCCCGGTCTGATCCAGGTCCGCACGAACGCCGGCCTGAAACCCCGCCACTGAGCAGATCAAGGCGATCACGACACCCGACGCGAGCAGGCTCACGCCCTTGAGCACTTCCACCATGACCACCCCCGGTCGTGAAGCTACCGCAGAGTGTTCCACCCCGCGACCGCCTCGTCCCGTAGGAGGATCGATCAGCGGGACGCTTTCAGCGGACCGCTCGAAGAGGCTTGGCGTCGTCGTCGCGTGCTGGTGATGCCGCCAGGGTTGACCGCAGGTCTTCTCGTGCTCGTTGATAGCGGGTGCGTGCGGTGGACGCGGGGAAGCCGAGGAGTTGTCCGGCTTCGGTGATGGAGAAGCCGTCCCAGTGGATGAGGCGGACGAGCTCGGCCTGTTCTGGCGCGAGCCTGGCGATCGCGTCGCGCACGTCGACTCCTTCGTCGGCGGGGCGTCCTTCGGTGGGAGCGGTCGCGAGGACGCCGCGGAGCCGGCCGGAGAGGTCGGTTCGTCTGTTCGAAGTGCGGGTGCTGTTCGAGAGGACGTTCCGGGCGATGCCGAAGAGCCACATCCTCGACTCCTCCGCGGTGCGGGGGAGGGCGCCGACACGGCGCCATGCGGTGAGCATGACGTCCCCGAGCGCGTCGGCGGCGTCCTCGAGAGGGAGGCGGCGTTGCAGGTACTTGAGCAGGTCGGGCGAGGCGACGCGCAGAGCCTCACTGAGTCGCTCCGCCTCATCGGACTTCTGGCGGGTCACCAGGTCGCTCCGGGGCAGTGGGCCTCGCCGGCGATGCTGAGGTTCGCGGCGTCGACGGCGACGTCCTGCGCAGCAAGTTCGGCGTCGAGAGCGTTGCTGATGATGCGCCCGACGGCGGTCGAGTACTCCCGGTCGGCGTTGTAGAACTCGGTGCCGTAGCCGGCCGGCGTGCGG